>CAYVKM010000163.1:0-4339 GCA_964452045.1 uncultured Calditrichaceae bacterium | reverse complement strand
ACCATTTATTAATTAAAATTCACTTTGGTCCGTTTTTTACATAATTACCTTATTTATTAAATCATGAAAACGAAAACCATCCTTCTCTTTTTAGTATTCCTTTTTCTCTCCTGTGCAGGTAAAAAAAGTAAACAATTGAATTTGGCCAGAGATATCAAAGTCGGGCAGAGCAAAGCAGAAATCAGCCAGCTTTTCCCGGCGCCGGATGAAATACAGCATATCAGCAAAACCAGCGAAATCATCTGGGGTCCGGAAGAAGCCTTCTGGCAGGAAATCCCCATTGGCACTAGGCTAGAAATATGGGTCTATCAGCAAAAGGATAGTTTAACCCGGCTCTATTTCCTGGATGATAATGACACGCTTGCCTATAAAGTAACCGAGCCTAAAGACGTGGTGTACGAACCAAGCCAGTAACCGGCTAAACCGCACTATCTCATTTATTCATTTAAATTATTTTACCCGGGAGGGAATCAGCTTTTCGATTGGCGGACAATATCCCGGCATTCCAGGATTTTCTCATCAGACCCAGAAAGAGTAACATTGATCATTGCTTGACCAAGTTCTTCAAGTGAAACAACATGTCCGGGAATAATAAGTTTTATAACTGGATAAAACGGAGCGAATAGTTTATAGAACTTATAGGCATTCTTTAATCCTTTTGTTGGCTGAATATATCCGGGTCTGAACATATAAGAATCTTTAAAGGGAAGTTTCAACAAATCATTTTCTGTTTTACCTTTTACCCGCGCCCACATAATTCTTCCTTTTTCCGTGCTGTCCGTGCCCGAACCGGAAATGTAGCAGAAAGTCATATCAGGGTTTTTCTTTAACACAACCCTGGCAAAGTTCATAGCTAAATTGTAAGTGATATGTTTGTATTCATCCTCCTTCTTTCCAACCGATGAAATCCCGGCACAAAAGAAACAGGCATTGTATCCGGCAAGCTGATCTTCAATAGGGGACAAATCGAAAAAATCTTTATGGATAATTTCTTTCAATTTATCGTGTTTTACCCCACAAGGTTTACGGTTTATCACCAATACTGATTCAACAGCCGGATGGAGAAGGCATTCGTGCAGAACACCTTCACCCACCATGCCGGTCGCACCGGTTATGATTGCATTTATTTTTTTCAATTCCATGTGACCCACCAGTCGTTATTCTCAACAACTGTTTTATTTAAAGAAATCTGTTCTCCTATTTTAGGGGTGATGACATTCACTTTCAGTTCTTCAGCTTTCCTGGACAATCTTTCCACCGGGTCTTTCCAGCTGTGCAATGCCAGAACAAATGATCCCCAGTGAATCGGCGTGGCCAGCTTTGTGTTTAAATCCAATGCGGCCTGTGCTGTCTGTTCCGGCAACATATGGAGACTCTCCCATCGCATATCATATTGCCCGCATTCCAGCATGGCAAAATCAAATGGGCCGAATCTTTCACCAATTTCTTTAAAATGAGGACCATACCCGCTATCCCCACTAAAATAAATCTTAAAATATTCGGATTTTATGATCCATGATGCCCACAGCGTTGTATTTCTGTCCAGTATTCCGCGGCCCGAAAAGTGTCTGGCCGGAGCACAGACAAATTGCAGATTTTCCAATTTGATTTCATCCCACCAATTGAATTCATGAATTCTATTTTCTTCGACTCCCCAGGAGGCCAGGTGGGAACCCACTCCCAATGGTACCAGAAATATTTTAACTTTATCTTTTAGTTTTAGAACTGACTCATAATCCAGGTGATCATAATGGTCATGTGAATACACCACGGCATCAATCTGCGGAAGTTTTTCAATTTCTATCGGGATTCCATCGCTAAACCGATTCGGACCAAGCCAGGGATGCGGACCCGCATATTCCCCAAGCATGGGATCCAGTAAAATATTTTTTCCTTCTATTTCCAACAGAAATGCTGAATGCCCAAACCAGGTGACCCGGGCCAGGGAATCGTTCTTCGAAACAATAGTCATGGAATCAACAGGTACGACCGGTAGAGGTTTTTCAGGTGTTTGGTTTGGAATCCCTACTATCCAATCTTTTATAATGGACATAAACTTTCCCAAATTCATATCCATGGAGGTATGAGTCAGGTTAATAAATTTTCCATCCTGATAGTGACCGGATTTTTTGAATGCTTCTATTTTTTCATCAGATTGTGAACCACCTATGGATGGATAGAAATTAACAAAGAGAATACCACTGATTCCCAGCAATAGAATCCCGCCGCCAATTATCAGACCTGTCATTTTTAGAATCCGTTTAAACGATAAAATATTTTTTATTTGTTTCATCTTGAAATTCTCTAATTTAAATGTCTTGATTCAGAATATTCTTACTGAAGTTTTTTATCTCTTGAATTCAATTATCAGCGATTTCTGCAGATTTTGATAATATTTATTGAGTTGTCCTGCATGTATCAAAAGGGCATAAGATAATATGAGAACTAACCCTTTAAAAGGTAATAATCGTTCTGGATACCTTTTTTTCCGAAAGGTAATTTATTCGTGGAAGTATTTGTAGGGGATAGAAATACTTTTTGCTAACCGGTTAAACCGTTTCCACTACTTTACGAAAATGGAAGCCATAAATGGCCATAGTCACTGCCAGAGGAAATTTGCGCGGATACCGGAACACGCTTAAAAAAATCAGTTTCCAGTAATACCGCCGGCCTTTTTCCAGAATACCTAAAATCCAGAACGATCTAAACAACGCCTTAATATCCTGAACCTTTATCCGGGATGGAAATTTTACCGGGGAATGATATTCCTGCAAAAAAGTCCTCACCCGCTCATAAAATTCTTTGGGAGAATAGATGGTATCGAGCACCTTTTTATATCCGGCAATCAAATTCTGATAGTTCATCTTAGGGACAAAATTGATGGTACCGTCCATGTTGTCCCCGCCGAAATGATCCAGCATGCGGTTCTCTTTTTTCAAACGCTGGAACAGGCGGGTGCCGGTTGGCGCATTTAACAAACCGACCATGGCGGTGACAATGCCGCTGTTCCGGATAAAATTAATCTGCTGTTCAAAGATATCCGCCGGATCGTTGTCAAATCCCAGAATAAATCCGCCGGATACCCGCAAACCGGATTGATGCAGTTTTTTTACTGCGGACAGCATATCACCTTTCAGGTTTTGTTTCTTACCGCACTCCTCCAGGCTTTCGCTATTGGGTGTTTCGATACCGATAAAGGTATGCTCGAATCCGGCCCGTACCATCAGCCGGATCAATTCTTCATCATCCGCCAGATTAATCGATGCTTCAGTGCCAAAGCGAAAGGGATAATTTAGTTTTTTGGACCACTCTATCAGGGCTGGTAACAGTTCCTTTTTCAGTCTGTTTTTATTTCCGATAAAATTATCGTCCACGATAAACAAATTTCCCCGCCAGCCATCCTGATAAAGCGCAACCAGTTCGGCCAGGAACTGATCGGCACTCTTGGTCCGGGGACGATGCCCGTTGAGCATGGTAATGCTGCAGAACTCGCAATCATAAGGGCAACCGCGGGAATACTGGATGCTCATATTGGCATATTTCTTTTTATCTAACAGATCCCAGCGTGGAGCCGGGGTCAGGGAGAGATCGGGAAATTCTTCGGAAGCATAGACATGTTTAGGATTTCCTTCCTGCAGATCCTTGAGAAATGGTGGTAATGTGATCTCAGCTTCATTGAGTATAAAATGATCCACACCCAGGAATTCCTGATGATCGATGGTCACCATCGGTCCGCCGGCCACAACCGGTACCTGCAGCTCGTTACAACGGCGTACCACCTGTTTGAATGATGCCTTGTGGATATTCATCCCGGTCAGAAAAACATAGTCTGCCCAACGGATATCTTCATTTTTCAAAGGAGTTACGTTGGTATCAATCAGTTTAACCTCCCAGCTATCCGGCAGCATGGCCGCAATGGTGATCAATCCCAGGGGTGGTTCGGAGGATTTTTTTGAGATGAATTTGATTGCATTCCGGAAGGACCAGAAGGTAGAAGGGGTTTCCGGGTACACCAGTAATATTTTCATTTTTTTTCCATGGTTTTTGGTTTATCTATCCTTTTAAAGTCATTGCGATCCCGCAGCTGCGGGAGAAGCAATCTCCGTTTGTGTCATGCCCGACGGAGATCGGGCATCCAGGTCCCAGGGAAGGGAATAATGGATCCCCGCTTACAACATGCGGGGATGACATAGTATCTACTTTTGTTCACAACGGTTGTTCGCAATGACTGCTTATAATACATTTAGCCACCTTTCCCTTTTACTTATTACACCATTCTCATATAATGATGTAATTTGGTACATATTCCCACACCTTCCATTATAACACATTTTCCTGA
>CAYVKM010000162.1:0-4434 GCA_964452045.1 uncultured Calditrichaceae bacterium | reverse complement strand
TCATGGTTATACTTAATTAATTTTATGCAACACCAAGTCAAGACAGAGCAATTTAATAATTAAAGAATTTAAAGGTAAAGAAACAGATTTAAATATATTTATTAATAGATTATATTTTTACATAGTGCGCAGATTTATGGCTGAAAAAGAGAGAGCATTTGATACAGGCGAGAAAGATTCTTCGGATTTTGTTATTAAATACCTTGTTGATCCTGAAGAGAAACTTAAAAAAAAGAATCATTATTCTGGATACTTTTATTGGTCTAAACAACTACAGGCATTCGAAGAAGAAATGAAAATAAATGGTAAACCAATAATAAAACCTGACAGAGAGGATTTTGCTTTATTATTTGAAGATAATTTTTATAGATCTGAAAGAGTAGGATATGCTAATTTATCTACAAAATATCCAAAATACTTAAAAAGAGATATAAATATGTCATTTAAAAAATATGGTATTGAAGAAAATTCTGTCGATGCAGTTGTTACTGATCCGCCATATGGTTATGGTGAGGATTTAAATAAAAACCAAATTGCACAAATCTATAAAAGTTTATTTAATAAAGCATTTAGATGGTTAAAATCAGAGGGGCATCTTGTATTTTGTTGTTTAGACAAAGTTAAAACCGGCAGAACTGAAGACCTTTTATTTACTGAAGAAATTATTCAAATGGCAAATCAGATTGCAAAAAGTATGGGCATTGACTTTATTAAAGGTCATATACATCCAATCTCCTTTGATTTTTTAAATTCTCTGAATTATTGGAAAAGTAGGTATGCATTAAATAGGTCAATTGTAGCATTAAAGATTCTAAAAAAAGAATAAATAATTGGTGAGTAAAATGAATGACCATGCTGTAGAATCGAAAAAATATAATCTTGCGAAGGATTTTCAAAAATCTTCGTTTTGGGGAATCACTGATGGTGATATTGTCTTCGAATACCTGATTAATAATATTCAAAAAAGCAAGAACAGGATAATTAATTTAAACCTTAAAGGTGTTAAGAATTTTGATCCACTTTTCGCTGAAAAGGTATTTATACACTTAACTTCATATATTTATAATCAATACAAAGGAAATCGAGCACTTATCTTGTCTGATCTATCAAGTGGAGAAATAGATTATTATATTGATTCAACATTTAAAAATAAAAGGATGTTTATTATTGTGGAAGATGAGAACTCATATAGTATAAAAGGTTCTGCTTCATATAATTCCGCTGTTATTTTTCACAAACTATTAGAATATTCTCCTATTGTCCCCAAATATGTATGTAAAGAAATAGGTGGAGACAAAACTCAATGTAAAAACATTTTTTTTCAATTTCACAAGGCAGGTTTGGTTAAAATTACGAACAAGGGGCTTTATACCTCTACTATTAGGTATAAAAGCAAAAGGAGTAGCATTAGATCGTTTTTTAAAGGTATAAAATTATATTTTATTAAGAAACCCTTTATTCACTACCTTCCGCCGAAAAATTTACACATTAATGGAAAAAGAAATTAAAATCATTATTCTGTGAGAAAAAGATAAAAATGTTATTTTAGATAACAATTCTAACATTATTTTGATATCTATAATCCCCAATATGGTAAAAAAGATACAATTTGGTCACTTGAACCGCAGACTCTCGGTAAACACATTGTATTAAAGTATTATTAAAATGCATGGTTTCCAATTATGGAAACGTTGAATGTTCGTATACTTCTAGTTGATGGTTTTGCAGAACCAGGAGAATATGAAAAAGGAGAAGAGGGTTCACCAATTATTGCACTTAGATCTTTATTAGAGTATAAGGCAATGTATAAGTCATTTTTTCAACTAACTAAAATCTCTTTATAGTATACATGGAAAGTCAAATAATGACATTTCAGAATGTTTGATGCTTGAATTCGTAGATGATGCAATTTGTTTGAGTGGCTTGGCCGGCACTAAGTTGAAATGTGATGTGATTGGTTCCTACTACCCGTTTTGGTGGAATATAACTTCTGGTGGGCAAAGCAATAATCATGCATTTCCAACGGCAATTGTTGAGTTGCATGCTGGCACAGGTGAAGTATATATCAAAGATCTTAAGAAAATAGTTTTGGGATCGGCTGGCCATGCGTTGGAACTCAAAGCTAATAGAGCGCCTAAATCCAGAAATCTAAAGTTGGTCCTGGTTGAAGAAAACCCGGAATGTTGCTTGCATTTAAAGAATGTAATTAGTCGAAGATGGCCAAAAATTCCAGTTGACAGAATTGAAGGACCTTGGGCAGATAATGTGTCCGGGAATGTCCACCTTCTAAATAAAGGTCTTGACGAAGTTCTACCGATAGTGAGGCAAATTCGTTGTAACGCAATCTATTTTTTTGATCCTTTAAGGAGTGTCGAGTGGACCACAGTTGATAAAGTGGCAAGTAATCGAATTAGGAATTTTTATCAGACAGGGACTGAATTTATTATTTTTTCATTTACCTCTGACTGGTTTTTAGGAAGAGATAATTTCTCACCATTACCAAATCATCAAAATGAAAAAAAATGGTCAGATGGCGAAAAACAGACAATTACTCAAGCTGATGCCCTTTTTGGAGATACTGAATGGAGAAATTTTCTTCTTTGCAATGCTTCAGTTGAAAGGAAGGAAAAAACCATGATAGAGATATATAAGAAAAGACTGAGGAAATGGTTCAGATATATTCTGCCATTACCTTTCAGCCCGAAAGAAGGCCAACTCTTTCACTTGGTTATTTGTTCAAATTATGAAGATGGGGTCCGAATGAATAGACAATTTTATTCATCTATAACAGATAATCCCTTGTATAAACCTGATTCAAATCAAGCGTTTAAGATTTTCAAAGGCTTATACCCGGAGCTGTTTAAGGGCTTAACAGGGAACAGGCGTCCGTTGCTCTGGAAGGTACTTTGGAGAATCATAGTAAAACATGAGGACGGGGTATGTGATAAACAGTGTAGGGATCTTCAAGAACTCGATAACAATATCGATAAAATTCAGAATTCGCTTAATTGGCTATCTGAAAACGGTTATCTGGATTTATCTTTATCATTAGGCCACTGGGGAAGGAACATTCCTCAATATGTATTAAATTGGAAAATGGTTACAGAAACATTGGGAGTCGATAAACCTATCGAGTTTCGACCAGTTTCACCGGAACATGTATATCAAAAAATTGCAATTTTAAAGGAAGAGCAAAAATGAAAAATGCCTAAGGGCTAATAGAAAGAGTTGTTCAAAAAATTGTAATTGATTAGAATAATAGAAATTAAAAATACAGTTATCTTTCAAGGACAAGAACAAGATTTACTTGATAATATAAACATATATTTATTTACTAATATAAAAAGGGATAGCTATGTCAACAAAATCTGAAATAGAATGGACTGAGTCTACATGGAATCCTCTTACAGGGTGCAAAAAGGTAAGCCCGGGTTGCAAATTCTGTTATGCTGAACGGATGGCCAAGAGGCTGCAATTGATGGGCCAGTCAAACTATAAAAATGGTTTTAAGCTTACTCTTCATGAACATGTTTTGGAGCAGCCACTTTTAATCAAAAAACCACGAATGATCTTTGTAAACTCTATGAGCGATCTGTTTCATGAGAATGTCCCTCTTAAATTTATACTAAACGTGTTTAGTGTTATGAAAAGAGCATCTTGGCATACTTTTCAAGTATTGACTAAACGTTCAGAAAGACTCTTAGAATTGAATCCTGAGTTAAATTGGCCAAATAATGTTTGGATGGGTGTCAGCGTTGAAAATTCGGCCTATACGTTTAGAATTGATGATTTAAGACAAACCAATGCCAAGAATAAATTTCTTTCTTTAGAACCACTATTAGGTCCACTATCAAATCTTAACCTGCAAAATATTAATTGGATTATTGCCGGCGGTGAATCTGGACCTAAATCAAGACCAATGAGATCAGAATGGGTTATTGAAATAAGAGATCAGTGTCTTAAAGCCGGTGTACCATTTTTCTTCAAACAGTGGGGAGGGGTTAATAAAAAAAGAAATGGTCGCCTTCTGGAGGGGAAAACATGGGAACAGATGCCTGTTTCTACCTGATTTAAATCCACAATGTTAGAATATATTTGATCTTTCTGAAAGAGTTATTTGTACAAAATTTATTACTCCCGCAATTAGGTGTTATGGTTGGAATATTAAAAGAAAAATACGGAAGGAAGTTTCCTTTACAGCGGGGGAAATTATAGCCCCAATAAAAAAATGGGCAGAAAAAATCAGCCCATTTTACTTGCGCTCCCAAGGGGATTCGAACCCCTGTCGCCGGCGTGAAAGGCCAGTGTCCTAGGCCTCTAGACGATGGGAGCAAAAAAATTCCCCTCTTCAAGGGGCGGAAAATATAAAACCACAACCGGGTAAAAACAATCGAAAATCAAAAAGGGTGGATGATGGGATTCGAACCCACGACC
>CAYVKM010000161.1:0-4471 GCA_964452045.1 uncultured Calditrichaceae bacterium | reverse complement strand
TCTCTGATCTTAATGGATGCAGACTGCCGCACCAGGCCGCAATATTTGAAAACAATGAACGCTTATTTCCAGGCTGGTGTTGAAGTTATTTTGAACATCCCCAAGTTTCCACCAGCCAAAAACTTAATATACAAATATCTTCTGCCGGAGCGCCTGATTACCTGGGGTATCGGGGTCGCCGGTATAGGTCATAAAAAACCTTTCCTGGCCTTTGGAACTACTTGGGCCTACAGTAAAAAACTCTATGAAAAAGTGGGGGGATTCGAAAAATTTGGTGAATCCCTTAGCGGTGATGATGATCTGCTTATATATCAAATGGGGAAGCTCGAACCGCTGATGGCGGTATGCTTAAATCCTGGGGGATGGGGAGAAACCCGAATTCCGGTTACCTTAAAGGATTTTTTTCTGCAGAGAAGGCGTCACCATTCTGCTGGAAAATTTTATGCTCCCAAGCTTAAAATGGGTTATGCTGTCTTTCATTTGGCCAATTTATCGCTATGGATTTTGCCATTTTTTTATCCCCTGGCATTAATTGCACTTCTGGCCAAATTTATTTTTGACTATAGCCTACTTCATCTTACCGCAGGCTTGTTTCAGGAAAAGGTGAGTCCTCTAAATTTTATTGTTTTCGAATTTGGTTATCTGCTTCACCATTTCCTGATCGCTCCGATGGGTTTTTTCGGAAAGGTAAAGTGGCGATAATGGCATAACCCAAAGTATATATTCTTCCATTTTTTACCCATACGGATTGAATTTATCCCCCAACATCTCCGGGAACTTTATTAATCACATGTTATTTGAAAAGCCATATGCTTTCTGCAATAAAATGAGAAAACCAATTAAAATTTTAATTCTTCTGATTCCGATAATTGTTTTCATTTTGTTTACCTTCTCAGTTTTATATAAGAAAGGGAATGACCACATGCAAAATAAAAAGATCAATAAGGGTAATTTTGTAAATCATTTGATCAGTGAAAAAAGTCCCTATTTACAACAACATGCCCATAATCCGGTGGACTGGTATCCCTGGGGTGATGAAGCTTTTGAAAAAGCGAAACGTGAAGATAAGCCAATTTTACTCAGCATCGGTTATTCTGCCTGTCACTGGTGTCACGTAATGGCCCATGAATCCTTTGAGAATGATTCGGTGGCAACTTTGATGAACGATTATTTTGTTAATATAAAAGTCGACCGGGAAGAATATCCGGATGTGGACCATCTCTATCAAACCTTTGTCCAGATGACCTCCGGGCAGGGTGGTTGGCCATTAACGGTTTTTTTAACCCCGGATCGGATACCTTTTTATGGCGGCACTTATTTCCCGGTAGAGGCTAGGTATGGGAGGGTCAGTTTTCCGGATTTGCTTCGCCGGATTCACGAAATTTATGAAATGGATAGAAACCGAATCCGGCAGAGCACTGAAGAAATTAAAAAATTTATGGTGCAGATAAATCAGGTTGAAGCAGGAAATGACTTTCCGGATGCCGACAAAGTCTTCGATAATCTCTACCGCTCGATTATAAATTCTTTCGATATAAAAAATGGAGGTTTTAGTAAAGCACCCAAGTTTCCCCATGTGTCTGATATGGGGTTTCTGCTCAGATATTATCTTTATACCGGGGCAACCGAAGCCAAAAATATGGTTTTAATGACGCTTCGAAAGATGGCCCAGGGTGGCATTTTTGATCAGGTAGGCGGCGGTTTTCACCGTTATTCCACCGATGATCACTGGCTTGTCCCCCATTTTGAAAAAATGCTCTACGATAATGCTCTGCTTATTCCCCTGTATGTGGATGCCTACCGTCTGACTAAAGATAATTTCTATCTGGAAATTGCCCGAAGAACGGCAGACTTTGTTTTGAGAGAACTAACCGATCCGTCGGGAGGATTTTACGCCACGCTTGATGCAGACAGTGAAGGAGAGGAGGGAAAGTATTATGTTTGGGATTACCCTGAAATCCGTGCTGTTTTAGCGGAAGATATTCGGGATCTCTTCTGTGAATATTATGGAATAACCTCGGGAGGAAATTTTGAGAGCAAAAATATTCTTCACATTCAAAGATCGTTGGATACACTTTTCCCTAATTATAAACTCGCTAAACAGAGTTTGGACAAGAAATTCAATGATGCCCTGGACAAATTGCTTGCCATTCGACAAAAAAGAGAACGACCTCATTTAGACAATAAAATTCTATTGGATTGGAATGGCATGATGATTTCCGCACTCTGGCAACTTCACCAGGTGAATGATGAAGACGGGTATCTGCAAGCGGCTCAAAAATCATTGCACTATTTACTGCAAAATTATATTAATGATGATGGCAGCGTTATTCACTTTCTTAAAAGCAAGTCCGAAAATGTGCCTGGATATCTGGATGATTACGCTTATCTCATTAAAGCCTTAGTGGATGGTTTTGAAACGGTACAGGCAGCTGAATATCTGAAAATGGCACTCAAACTAACCGATTATACGCTTGATCATTTCTGGGATCATAAAAATACCGGTTTCTATTTTACGGAAAATAAAAGGGAATCACAACTTGGGCGAATTCGGCAGAATTATGATGGCTCTACCCTGGCAGGAAATAGCATTATGTGTTTAAATCTCCAGAGAATAAGCGCATATACCGGAATAAAAAAGTATCAAAAGATAGCTGATAATATATTCCAATTACATAAAGCTGATCTGGAGAAGCGTCCTCCCGCTTTCTCATCATTGATAACTACACTTCTTTTTTATCATTATTCTCCCGTGGAAATAACGTTATCAGTACCAAAACAGAAAACAAAGTCAGATCTTGTTTCTCACATATTCAGGATGTTTATACCCCAAAGAATATTTATTCGGACCGATTATCTGATCAGGGATTCAATAATAAACCAGGATCTTATAGCCGGAAGACAAACCGATGATCAGGAGGCGGCTTTTATTTGTTATCAAAACACTTGTTCGCTTCCGGTTGTTGATTGGAAAGATCTGTCCAAAGTTTTGGAGGAATTTGGTCTTTTCTGCGATTGATGAATTAAAATAAAAAATATTCTAAAATAATTCTCATAACACTCGATAGTAATAAATGTAGGGAAATTTTTTATCAATACACAGGAGGTGTTATGAGTATTTTGACCAATCTGAAGGAAAAAGTAGTAAATACCCTTTCTCAAAACGGTTCGAAATCTTACGAAGAAGAGCTTCAGCATCTGGACAATCTGATTGAAGATCTGTTTAAAATGGATGAAGAATCGCTTCATGTGGTAACTCAAAAAGAAGCTTCCCAAAATTCCTGAAAATGGGATCATAAATAGAATCTTTTTATTCGCGGTTTAAGTATTCGTTCCG
The DNA here is from genome assembly GCA_964452045.1 of uncultured Calditrichaceae bacterium. Taxonomy (GTDB): domain Bacteria; phylum Calditrichota; class Calditrichia; order RBG-13-44-9; family RBG-13-44-9; genus CAYVKM01. The sequence continues at coordinate 1,134 of CAYVKM010000161.1, read as the reverse complement.
ATTTGGTTCAACTCACCCAAAATTTCTCCTTATGAGGAATTTTTCTTTCCTTTATTCCTGATAATCTTTTTATAAATCTAAAGAATTCCATACCTTAGACGATCATATACATTAAAAATAAAGATGGATATTAGAAAGAATGGCATTAAAAGTACTTATATTGGATGATGATGAAGCCATCCGCGCAACGCTGTCGAAATTCGTAGTGGCGCTTGGCTTCGAGGTACAATCCTATTCCGAACCCAGTAACTGCCCCACTTATTTGACCAGCAATTGTACATGTGGAAAAGAAACTGGTTGTGCCGATATTATTCTTACAGATATTAATATGCCGGGATCAACTGGCATATCCTTTATACAAAATCAAATTCAGAATGGCTGCCGGGTGAAGAATATCGCAGTAATGTCCGGTGGTTGGACGGAAGAAGATAAAAAGAAGGTCAAGAACCTTGGATGTATGATATTTGAAAAACCTTTCAGTATGTTTGAGTTAAAAAAATGGCTCGATCGAATTAAGGAAGATTTGATAGGCAGAAAAAAATCAACATTGCTTCAATATAAAATTGCCCAATAACTAAATTTACTTGAGAATCACCAGTTTCTTCGTTTTACTGAATGTATCTGTTTCTATCCGATAAAAATATATTCCCCCAGAAATATTACCGGCATTCCAGGTAACATGGTTTTTCCCGGCGGAAAAATTTCCCGAGGCGATTTCGGTTACTTTTTCACCCAGCGTATTGTAAATAGTAAGTCTGGCAAATTCATTTCTTGGTAAAATGAACTCGATGGTTGTCTCAGGATTGAAGGGATTTGGGTAATTTTGCAGAAGTGTGCATTGATCTGGGATATGTTGATCTTCTGTAGTTGATGAAGTATATGTTGGTATATTTACTTTTAATTTATAAAAACCGTTTGGTGCAGTAATTGGCTTGGTAAATACTTTTCCGTTATTTGCTTGTGCAAAAACGTAATAAAAAATCTCTCTCCCCGCAGCAACACTTGAAATTGGTACTACAAAAGTATCTCCTGATGTTCTGGACATTTGAACAGGGAAAAATCCTCTACTAGTATCGGGTGTCCAATATAAGAGCGCATGCATTATTCCAGAATTATGCTTTATGATAGATTCGA
>CAYVKM010000160.1:0-4505 GCA_964452045.1 uncultured Calditrichaceae bacterium | reverse complement strand
AAATTTATATTAAAATACCACCTCGGAAGTATTGATCCTCCGATTATCGGTAGAATAGATTAGTTCCCGATATACCGGGATTGTTGGTTTTATTTCACATTTTTGGTATCCAATTTTGAATAAATTGGCAGGTGTACTTATAACTGCAAGAATACTCTTGATAAAAAAGGGGTGATTATTAAAAATATATCTGAGAATAAACTTCAAATCACTTTCATTTATATGCAATAAATTTTTCTCCTTGGAGAAAAAATAAATTCAATTGAAGGATTTTTATAAAAAGGTATTAAGTATTAAAAATCTTTGTTTGTCTGAAGGATCGCGCTCATAATAACAACTAGATGAGTCGAATTGGAAATAATATAATATGTTTTCACTCAAAGCACAAAAATTTTAAGGATAAAAACTATATTTTTGTTGGATCCGTTAGAGTTTCTGGTATTGGGATGATAAATTTTTACAATTTAATTGCTTGATTATTTTGCTCTTATCTTGAAGAATTGTATTTTTTCTATCTCAATTTCAAAAAAATCAATTAGGAGAATTAAATATAAATATAAACTAACAGGTAAATTATATCTTTTTAAATCTTTAGGATTGAAAATAAGAACTTATATATTGATGACCGGAGGGATGTGTCATATCTTTGTGTATAGATTGATTTTTATAACTCTCATAATATTCCAATTATTTCCGATCCGGGTAAATAATATAGCCTTCCTAATTGGCACTGAGGAACGCGTTTATCCTGAAGATGTCACGTTAGCTGTGGCCGGCAATTTTGGTAATCCCAACAAAGCCAGACCGGGCATCCCTGCCTACTTGCAGTTCAGGAATGATGTTCAGTTACCCCTTGTTCTGTCATGAAGTTAAAATAAATCCAATCGGACTTCAAAGGGATAGGTGCATTGGATAAATTCTGTATGTTGATATTATAAACATCGGCTTCAGAAGTTATCCCCCTATCGCTCAAACGATGAACTTTTATTTAAACCAACACGTTTAGCAATTCAAATCCCTACAACAGAATTTGTTAATAAGCGTTATGAACGATTTTTTTGTAATAATCCTTGACATTAGTACTTTTATTTTTTATTATTAAAAAGTTTAATAAGCTTATTAATTAATTTGTTCGATTATGTTTTTACAGTTTATTTAATATATATGAAAGGAGATTCATCATGGTTAGTCGCTCTGTTTTTACCGTATTGGTAATTGCTTTATTTGTTGGATTAGTTGCTGGAGATCAGCATGGTAACAAAAAGATGGCCGATTACCATCATAAAAACAAGATGGATATTATTCACACAGCTTCAGCTGCAGGTTCATTTGGTACACTCCTCGCAGCCATTGATGCAGCAGGTCTAACGGAAACCCTGATGGGTGAAGGGCCATTCACTGTTTTTGCTCCGACAGATGAGGCTTTTGCCAAATTGCCTGATGGAACGGTTGAAGATCTTTTAAAACCGGAAAATAAAGATCGTCTTACCGCAATTTTAACCTACCATGTGGTGCCAGGCAATGTGATGGCCTCGGATGTGATGGGCCTAAAAGCTGCTAAAACAGTGCAGGGTCAGGATGTAAAAATCAGTGTAGATCAAGGTAGTGTTATGGTGGATAACGCAAAGGTAATCCAGACAGATATTACTGCAACCAATGGTGTTATTCATGTTATCGACAGTGTTATTATTCCCGAATAAAAAGTAATATTGAGGCCGGCGTAAGACCGGCCTCATATAATTCTATACCCGAGAGATAAAATGGATAAGAAAACGTTAATAGAAAATTTAAATTCAGACTTAGCAGGTGAACTGGGTGCAATTATTCAGTATACCACCTATGCAGCAAAGGTGGACGGACCTTATCGTCCGCAACTTTCCGCCTTTTTTTTGCAGGAAATTGCTGATGAACAGATCCATGCTCAATACCTTGCAAATAAAATAGTTGCTCTTGGTGGAGAGCCAACGACAATTCCCAGAGAGGTCCCCAAAGCTATTTCCAATAAAGAAATGTTAGAAGCGGTGTTAGCTGCGGAACAACGGGCTAAGAAAGACTACACCCAGCGTGCACAAGATGCAGAGGCTTATGGTGACAAAGGTCTGGTAGTACAATTGGAAGATATGGTTAGAGATGAAACATCCCATTCAGAAGAAACCGAACGCATTCTACAAAACTGGCCCCTTTGATCACCTCCCAAATTGAAGAAAAATATTAATCCTGCAATGTCGACTTGATATTGCAGGATTTATTGTCTTAGTGGTAAATACCAAGTCCGATTAAATATACACAAATATCTTTTTCTTCCCTCTAAGTACAATTATCACTAAAAAACAAAAAATTAATAATATCTTCACATTTTCTTCATGTAGAATTGCGATGTTTATGTTGTGATGATGAAAGAAGAGAAAGAGGAGGCAAGTTCATGCCAGGATGGCAGCAAGAAGTTATCAAATTTTAAGGAGGAAATATTATGTGGTCCATGTGGATTTCTTTCGCAATCGGAGTATGGGTGTTTCTCTCCGGTCTGATACCAAGTCTTCAGGCCGAATGGAACCTCATTATTTTCGGAGCAGCAGCAGCAGTATTCGGATTTATCAGCTTCCGGGACTGGCAAGGTATTGCTAATGGGATAGGTGGTATTTGGTTGTTCTTGAGTGGTATTTGGTTTATGATTATGAGTCCGATGAATTTCCTGATAACCGGATTTGCTATGGGATTGTTGGGTATTTGGGGTGCCCTTGCTGAAACAAAACACCACGGTGAAATATCTCACGGAACTACTTAGTGGTTTTGCCCAATCCCCTTCCCCTCTTCACCGGGGAAGGGGAGATTTCCGATAAATATCTTAATCCAAATGATCTAAGTCTTGCAATAAAAAAAAATGCAGGACTCTGATATTTAGAATAAAGTAAATAGGCCACTTCCAATCTTGAAACTGGAAGTGGACTATTTTAGTGAATTATAAATTTTGTACAGAATTTAATTTGCAATACGAGTTATAGTTAACTTGGCCACCGGCTCATCCCACCCGTACGTCGCCGGATCGAGATCACCAATACCCAAGATACCCTTGTGATAGGAGATTCTTTCATGAGTAGGCACTCGTACAAAATGACTGCCACAACAGGGACCGGGAATATTTGCTGCCAGTTCGGTATTTTGTTCGGTTCCAGCATCATATGCCCGTAGGTATATAATCTGCGTTCCGGAATTTGGTAAATTCAATTTATCCACCCCGGTAAATCCATCATTAGTATTTACCAGCATAGTAACCAGAGACAGTTTGTGCATGTACTGGCTGGCGGTAATTGTAAAGGTTTCGCTTTCACCGGGAAGAATCACTCCTGTTCCGGTTACCATCTGATAGACATCTTCCGATTGGCTCAACAGATCAATTAATGGCTGATTATTCGCATCCTCCGCTACGTTTAACAGCTCATCTGAGGCATAACTGTTCCATTTAAATATTCTCAGTGGTGGTCGATGAGTGGCCAGTACTACCGGTGAGAAAGGTTGGCTGGCACCAGGGGCAGTTGCCGGGGTCAGATTCTCAAGAGTAACTTGATATTGGGCGACGGTAGAGTTTTCCAGGTCACCAACAGTGCTTTGCATTGATAATTTCTGCTCCATCGAATTCATCTCGGGTTTGGATGTGTCCTTATTACATCCCGCAATCAGGCCGAGTAATAACACGCCAACTGAAAACAAATTAAATTTAGACATAATGAATCCTCCTAATAAATTTGGTTAAATGAAATGAATTATGAGCCAAATATGAGAAGGAGAAATCACATAAGTATCACAGTGAAATCATATAAAGGTAACAATTTGGTAAAATATTTCTTGTAATGAGGGAAATTTGAGATGTGTTGATTTCTCTGTAACCTTCTAATGACAGCGGTGCCTGTTATCGCGAACGATTGTATGGAGTGTAGTCTCCCTGTTACAGGCATGTGACCTTCTTCCGGTTCATACCGGATCATCCATCCTTGGGTCAGTTTCTAAACACGGAGATTAACACGCAATCTTTGGCTCGTAAAGACAAATAGGATCGGCCTACTTCAGCAGGATCATTTTTTGGATACTGCTAAAATTGCCGGCGGTTACTTTATAGAAGTAAATACCGCTGGGAAAATCTCTGGCCTGCCATTCCACCCGATGTACCCCCGCCGGTAGATTTTCATTAACCAGAGTTGCGATCTGTTCACCCAGTTGATTTTACACTGATAGCTGAACCGGGGCTGCCTCTGGTATGGAAAATTCGATAGTGGTTGTCGGGTTAAACGGATTTGGATAGTTCTGTTCCAGTTTGAACCGACTGGGTAGAACGTTATCGTTATCGGCAATGGTTGTAGGGGTACCACTCAATTCCAGATCATCTATCAGGGCAATACTGCCGGTTGTGAGATTGGACATTGTATCTGTCACGGCTATTGCGATCCAGGCAGTATCTGGTACTTCACTCGACCCATAAGTAATAGACACATTAAATTGAGTATAGTTAG
>CAYVKM010000159.1:270-4567 GCA_964452045.1 uncultured Calditrichaceae bacterium | reverse complement strand
GGGGCTGGGCATGAACATACTTGATGCCAGTGGCTTCAGCGACACAAAGCATTACAAGACCGCGCAGTTGGCGGAGTCCATTGAAAATGCGGATGGCTTCGCCCAGGTGTTTCCCGAACACAAGTTCCACATTGTAGATGTTCTGCAGCACCGCGGCCACATCGTTGGTATGACCGGCGACGGGGTAAACGACGCCCCTGCCTTGAAGAAAGCAGATTGCGGCATCGCTGTTTCCGGTGCGGCGGACGCGGCGCGGGCGGCAGCATCCATCGTACTGATGACGCCCGGCTTGTCGGTGATCATCGACGCTATCAAGGAAAGCCGTAAAATCTTCCAGCGTATGAACAGCTATGCCATCTACCGTATTGCCGAGACGCTGCGCGTGTTGTTTTTCATGACACTGGCGATCCTGATCTTTAACTTCTATCCATTGACGGCGGTAATGATAGTGATGCTGGCGTTGCTCAACGATGGCGCCATCCTCTCCATTGCCTATGACAACATGCCCATGGTGCTGGGGATAGCCACGGTGCTAGGCCTCATCGGGGTCGTCTCCGCCTTCGGCTTGTTTTATCTCGGTGAGCGCGTTTTTCATTTCGACCGTGCGCACATCCAGACGCTGATGTATTTAAAACTGTCCGTGGCGGGACATCTGACGATTTTCCTCACGCGCACGCGCGGCCCGTTCTGGTCCATACGCCCCGCACGTGTTCTATGGGCAGCGGTGCTGGGCACGCAAATCGTGGCCACGCTGATTGCGGTTTATGGGCTGTTTATGACACCTCTCGGCTGGGGTTGGGCACTGTTTGTCTGGGGCTATGCCCTGGCTTGGTTTCTGGTGAATGACCGCGTGAAATTGCTTGCGTATCGGGTATTCGATCCTAATGCAGCGCCTCTATTGGCCAAGAAACCTTTCGATGATACAGCGCAGATTGCCAAACGTGCCTATGAGCTATATGAGCAGCGAGGACACCTCGATGGCCAGGCAGATCGAGATTGGATCGATGCGGAGCGCGAGATTCGGAAAGATGAGTCCACCAAATGAACCGGTATGAACAGTGTTAGGTCTCCGTGGACTCAGTATATCGATCTAGGGTAAGAAGAATTAATTTGTAAATCTTTTTATGAAGATTGTCCTCCGTCTACCAGATTATATCAATTAACAAGTAATCGGTTTGGTCAGGAAATTGGCGACATTACGGAAATAAAATAGGAGAAATCTATGAAAAAAGAAGCAGGTTTGTGGATAGACCATAAAAAGGCTGTTATCGTGATTATCACAGACGAAAAAGAAGAAATAATACTGATAATATCAAAGATCGAAAAACAGCTCGGACGTTCTGGCGGTATACGTTCTACAACTCCATTCGAATCACAGCAGGTACCGGCAGACGATAGCAGAGAGAGAAAGTTTACGGGTCATCTCAACATTTACTATGATGCAGTCATCGCGTGTATTCGTGATGCAGAGTCTATTCTGATATTTGGTCCCGGTGAGGCAAAAGGCGAACTCAAAGAACGTCTTGAGAGAAACAACCTCGGTGGAGGTATTATAGGTATAGAAACAGTTGACAAGATGACGGATCGTCAGATCGCAGCGAAAGTCCGACGGCGCTTTCTTAAGTAAACTAATCATAGGAATGCGCCAACCAAAGTAGATAAAAGTAGAAACAAAACACGATAGTCAATGACAGGTTAATCGGGGCGATCAATCATCTTTTGCCTATTAATCCTTACTCATTTAAAGTATATGGAAATAGCTGTGAAATTATGAATAGTATTGATTAAATGATACTATTCTTCACTTTTATACCCTGTACCTTTATTTAAAACTTTCCTCGTCTTCTAAGGCGGAATCATCATGCGAAATAGCCGGGTTGATTCAATGAAAAAAGCAATTCACAATATTTACACTACTTTTACATTTCATTCAATAGAACATAGCTATATTGACCTGTTTATTTTTTTTAAAATTTAACAACAGGACGATTTATGATGAATTTTGACATGCCTGTATTAAGAATCGGCAATTTAAAAATGGATAAACCCATTATTCAGGGAGGAATGGGGGTAGGCATATCTTTATCCGGACTGGCTTCCGCCGTGGCAAACGAAGGTGGGGTGGGGGTGATTTCATCAGTGGCACTTGGCGTACTTGATCGGGACAACCAGATGAAATTTAGAGAGGCTAATATCCATTTTTTAAGAAAAGAAATCAGGAAGGCAAAAAAGCTGAGCAATGGAGTAATCGGTCTTAATATCATGGTTGCCATGTCAGATTATGATAATCTCCTGGAATGTGCCATAGATGAGGAAATTGATATTGTTTTTCTTGGGGCAGGTTTACCTTTACGTTTTCCGAAAAGTTTTTCTTTGGATAATATAAAAACCCAAATTGTTCCTATTGTATCATCTGCCAGAGCTACCCAGCTTATTTTTCAATACTGGGAAAAAAACTTTGGTAGAATTCCCGATGCAGTCGTGGTCGAAGGGCCTCTGGCTGGCGGACATCTTGGCTTTAAAATACACCAAATTGATGATCCGGATTTTACATTGGAAAAGATTATCCCGGAAGTTATCGCGGTCATTCAGACTTATGAGGAACGCCTAAAAAAGGAAATTCCTGTTATCGCGGCGGGAGGGATATTCACCGGTGCTGATATTGCCAAATATTTGGAAATGGGGGCGAAAGGGGTTCAGATGGCTACCCGCTTTGTAGCAACCCATGAGTGTGATGCCTCTGATGAATTTAAACAGTCCTATATCAACTGTAAAAAAGAGGATATTACCATTATAGAAAGTCCGGTTGGCTTGCCGGGAAGAGCTATACGTAACCGGTTTCTTGAAGAAGTATCCGAAGGTATTAAAATGCCCTTTAAATGTCCCTGGAAATGTTTAAAGACCTGTGATTTCAGAACAGCGCCATATTGTATTGCCGATGCACTGTACAATGCACAAATGGGCAAATTACGCAATGGTTTCACCTTTGCCGGGGCGAATGCCTATAAGGTGGACAAAATTATATCGGTAAAAGAGCTATTTGAAATTTTACAGGAAGAATATGCACATACCTTACGGACAGGTGTTGCAACTTTAGAAAACAAGCCGCAAGAATTACTTGCAATGTGATTATTATTCCGATTCCTATTTGTGTTTACCAAATAATATTGGTGTATACAAATATTAAGATTTCAGCCAATTCAGGGATATAATCCGGTTTTACCCATCACTGCCTTATCAGAAATGGCAATGAGGAAGATACCGGTAAAAAGAAATTATCTAGCCTAAAAGAAACTCCAAATAAAATTTAAACACATAACATCCGGCTGCCGCATTCCAATTTCCATGGCAGATTTTTGGGAATGTTTCGAAGGCATGCTTGTAAATTTTTGTATTGCAATTTTACGATAGGCCAGCGCCAGAACCCGGCGTCTTTTGCGTTATTGGATCATGAAAATAATCTTCTCTTTTTATTTCTGTTCTTTCCTCCGAAGAATTGGAGCCGGGAGTAACGAAACAAGGGAATTCTGGAATTATGGGCATCGGAAAAAAATATTGGTAATTTGAATTTCTGTTTTGTAAAATGGGTAAGTTTCTTCCGAGTTTATAAATAGATGCACATTTTTTTAAACCTTTCGACAGAGTTTATATGCAAATAAGAACTGGAAATCACCAGGATCTGCCATTCATAAAACGAATGCTTTTTGAAGCGTTCTTCTGGAATCCGGAAATTCCACGTCCGGCAATGGATGATTTTTTCCAGAGTCGTGAGATTAAAAAACTTTTAGCAAACTGGGGTCGTCCGGGTGACCGGGCGGTAATTGCCGAGATAGATAAGAAACCGGTGGGTGCTGCTTGGTTTCGAATATGGACTGAATCCGATCATTCCCATGGTTTCATCCATCCTGATATCCCTGAATTAGGCATGGCAATAGTGGCGGAATACCGGTCAAGAGGATTTGGCAGAAGGTTATTGAAAAAATTAATAGATCTCGCAGGTGAAGACGGATATGTCGTCTTGAGTCTCAGTGTGGATCCCGCCAACTTTGCCCGGAAATTATATGAGTCGGAGGGTTTTATCAAAGTAGGTGAGTCCGGCACCTCCTGGACCTATAAATTGGAATGGTAATTTTACCGGAAATAAATTTGCTATTTTTTATTATACTTTTCGAATAAAAGAGCGCATGGAGACAAACTTGAAATACCATCACATCGGAATCCCTACCGACAAAAGAACAAAAGACGAAGTTTATCTGAAACATCTAAAGATGTATGTCAGTGGTTATGATAAAAATCC
>CAYVKM010000159.1:0-260 GCA_964452045.1 uncultured Calditrichaceae bacterium | reverse complement strand
AGGTATGAACAGGATGCGCCATATCCGGAAATCGTGAAAACAATACCGCATGTTTCCTTTGAAGTTGATAATCTGGAAGAAGCAATTAAAGGGAAGAAAGTAATTATACCGCCAAACAGCCCGAGTCCGGGTATTTTAGTAGCATTTATTGAAGAGTATGGTGCACCGATAGAATTTTTGCAATTTGATAAATAGGGTTATTGTCCCTAAGAAACTGTGCTTGATTTTTTGCTAAAAGTAATAGATAAGTGCCAGACTGA
>CAYVKM010000158.1:0-4590 GCA_964452045.1 uncultured Calditrichaceae bacterium | reverse complement strand
TCTTCCGTGGTGGTTTTAAAATAGCGATGCAGAATCGGCCAGCTATCCGGGTGAGGATTCCCCAGCCAAAAACCGGCTCTGTCTGGCGTTTTACCGGCAATAATGGTTTTGATTCGTTCCCGGCTATTCATAATTGAAACAATTTAATACATTCAATCTTTGGAAAAACAGCGAAAAGCAGAAATAATTTTAAAATAAATGATTATTCCCTTGAATACGAATAATTAGGTCTTAACATATTGGTATTTAATGAAATTTACATGATAATTAACTGAGTGTCATTGCGAGGAGTCCCGCCACAAAGTGGTCACTTTTCGTGGCAGCTGCGGGACGACGAAGCAATCTCATTTTCTTTAGGTAAACAAGGGGATTGCTTCCTGTCCGGCAGCCAGACGGGCGCTCCGCTCGCAATGACATACTACCTGGTTTCGGAGCTAAAGCAGAAATTTTATTTAAATATTTTGCAGATGTTATATTTTCGTGATGATTTCCCGGCAAGAGATACTTATTTTAAGAACGATTTCATAAACATCCGGAAAATTAAATGAATAACAGTAAAATTTTAATTATAGAGGACGATCCGAATATCATCGATCTGGCACGCATTCACATTGGGGATCTGGGAATTGATCTGGATTGGGCAGAAGACGGTGAATCCGGATTAAGAAAAGCGCTGCAGAATGAATACACTCTCATCATATTAGATCTTATGTTGCCCAAACTTGATGGTCTGGAAGTCTGTAAAAGAATCCGCACGGAGAATAAATTCATCCCCATTCTGATGCTGACTGCCAAATCTGAAGAACTGGATAAGGTCTTGGGTCTGGAACTGGGAGCGGACGATTATCTGACCAAACCTTTCAGTATCAGGGAACTGATCGCCAGAATCAAGGCGATTCTCAGGCGCCTGGAAATCGATCAGGAAAAAAGTAGCGGTGAACCGGAAATCCCCAACCTGGAATTCAGGGATTTGATCATCGACCTGGAAAAACGCAAGGTGACCTTAGCCGGCGACAAAATTGACCTGACCGCCAAGGAATTTGATTTGCTGGCCCTTTTCGCTAAAAATCCGGGCCGGACCTACAACCGGCAGCAGTTGCTGGATATTGTCTGGGGATACCAGTTCGATGGCTATGACCACACGGTGAATTCTCACATCAACCGTTTGCGCAGTAAGATCGAAAAAGATCCGTCAAATCCCACTTTTATTAAAACCGTCTGGGGAGTTGGTTACCGTTTTGTTGAACATGAGGAGCTCATTAAATGAAAAAATTTTTTCGGACATTCTACGGTAAACTATCAGCAATTTTTCTGGTTTTATTATTAATTCTTGGAATTGTGCAGGTATTAATTACCGTTCAGGCCTCCATGCGTTTTGTGGATGAGACCGACCAGAAATTAAATATTCATCTGGCCAGGGATATGGCTGCCGAATTCAAACCAGCCCTGACCGATAGTCTTTCCCTCCCTCAAATTGAACACATGATTCACTACATGATGGTGATGAATCCCAAAGTTGAGATTTACCTGCTGAATCAGGATGGCAAAATTCTGGCATTTTTTGCGGACCCGAAGAAAAAGGTGCAGAAAGATCATGTCGAATTAAAACCAGTTCACAAATTTATTGATAGTGGCAAGGAAGAACTGATTCTGGGAGATGACCCGAGACACCCCGGTCGCAAGAGGCCTTTCTCTGCTGCCACAATTCAGATTGGTAAAAATGTGAATGGTTATTTATATATCATTATTGGTGGCGAGCAGTATGATACCGCGGCAAGTATGATCCGGGAAAGTTATATTCTGAAGACAACCCTTAAAGGTCTTCTTTTTACGCTTATTTTTACCGGGATCATCGGACTGACCCTGTTCTTTTTCATGACCAAACGGCTGAGACGAATGACCGAGGTGGTCAAGGATTTTGAAAAGGGTCATCTGGACCGTCGCATATCCGTTAAAACAAATGATGAGATTGGTCAGGTTGGTATCTCTTTTAACAAAATGGCCGATACCATTGTAGCTAACATGGAAGAATTGAAACAGACCGACAATTTGCGAAGGGAGCTGGTAGCCAATGTTTCCCATGACCTGCGCAGTCCGCTGGCTTCCATCCAGGGATATATTGAAACCATTATGATGAAGGAAGCAGAACTCAATCCGGAAGATCGCTTGAAGTATCTGGAAACCATCCTCAACAACACCACCATGTTGAGCAAGTTGGTGGAGGAACTATTCGAACTTTCCAAACTCGATGCCAAACAGATTCAACCGAAGTCCGAACCATTCTCCATTGCCGAGCTCACCCAGGATATCGTGATGAAATTTCAGCCCAATGCCGAAAAAACGAAAATAAACCTGAAGGCAGAGTTACCCCAAAACTTACCGCTGGTTTATGGCGATATTGGTCTCATCGAACGGGCCCTTTCTAATCTGATGGAAAATGCCCTGCGTTATACCCCGGCGAATGGGACAGTAAAAGTTGAACTCTCCGGCATCGATCACAAGATCAGGATCAGTATTTCGGATACCGGAGTTGGAATACCGAAAGATGAATTGCCCCACATTTTCGAGAGATTTTACCGGGTTGAAAAGAGCCGTTCCCGGGAGAAAGGCGGCACCGGTCTGGGTCTGGCCATCGCTAAAAAAATTCTGGAAATACACAATAGTACCATCTCGGTAGAAAGTGAACCAAACGTTGGCACCACTTTTTATTTCGATCTGAAGACGCTTGATAAAAGTAAAAACTAAAGATGAGCAAAATTTCAATATAGAATCTACAGATTCTGTCACTCTATCCCGCCACTGCGGGACCGTAACGACTTCCTCGGGCGGTCATCCCCGCATGTGGCAAGCGGGGATCCATTGCTAACACCATCCCTGGATCCTGGATGCCGGATCTCCGTCCGGCATGACAATTACTAAAACCCACTACAGTTATGTCATGCTGATCCCGCAGATGCGGGACAGCATGACAATCCTGCCGCTCTTGATTTTGTCACCTTAGGCATGGTTCAGGGTCTCTGAAATAAATGTTGATATCGCCACAAATTGGCCACTTTTAGTGGCAGCTGGGGGATCGTAAAGACTTCTTCGGACTGTCATCCCCGCATGTAGCAAGCGGGGATCCATTGCTATCTCCATCCCTGGAAACTGGATGCCGGATCTCCGTCCGGCATGAGAAATACGAGTCATCGCTGTAGAGGTCAACTAATTCGGGTACCAAAGCTATAGCCATTAGACTATAACTCTCAACCGGTTTTATTCCAACGGAATCCGATCCTCATTTTTTTTTGCCCATTTCGGGAAGGTCAGTAGTCCGGGATCTCATTAAAATATAATAATGAGATTCCGGCTCGGGGGCCGCCTGCCTGCTGCAGACAGGGAATGACAAAATTACTTATTTATTCTTAAAATTAGGTTTATTAGTCATCCGATAAAATTTTTTAGAAGTTTCCAAAACAGAAACTTCCCTTTCGTTTGAAAGTCGCACATCATCACCTCTCACGTTTCAAGCTGTGTAAAATAACGATCAAATCAGTTTAAGTTCATTCGATTCTCCCGCCCGTTATTTTACTCTTTTATGATTCCACTGTGATATTTCTGTGATATCTCCGTGGTATTTTTGGATAAACAAATTAATCAGAGGAGGATTTATATGTATCGCAGCTTGTTTTTTTCAATTCTAGTTCTCGGAATTATTGGTTTGTCCTGCTCCAAGGATGATGAGAACAGCATGGGTCCAACAGGGTATCACAAGATAGACCTGTCCTTCCAGAACCTGACCATGTTGGAGAATGGATATCATTATGAAGGGTGGGCAATTATCAACGGTACGCCGGTCTCCACCGGGACGTTCAATGTGGATGCTTCCGGTTCGATTGTCGATCTTAATGGCAATGCCATCATGGATGGTGAATTTGAGACCAGTGAAGATCTGACCGATGCTACGGCAATTGTCATTACCATTGAACCGGATAATGATACCGATCCCGGTCCCGCAGATACCCATTATCTGGCCGGCGATGTATCCGGACTCAATGCCGGTTTGTCGGTTGGCCATTCGGCTGCTTTGAACAACAATTTCAGTTCGGCTGCCGGAGAATATATTCTGGCCACACCCACCAACGGATCAGGTACCAATGAAAACAGTGGTATCTGGTTTCTTAAACCACCCTCCACCACTTTCACCTTCAATTTTTCCGGTCTGCAACCGCTTCAGAATGGATATCATTACGAAGGGTGGGCAATTGTGAGCGGATCGCCGGTTTCAACCGGGAAGTTCAATGTCAACGCCAGCGGAAATCTGGTCGACCTGAGTGGAAGTATGATCCCAAATGGTGACTTTCAGGTTGTGGGAGATCTAAGTACTGCCACCGCTATTGTGCTCACTATTGAACCAGCGGGTGACATAGACCCCGCACCGGCGGCAACTCATTATCTTGCCGGAGATGTCAGTAATGATATGGCTGATCTAGATGTAGCTCATGCCGCCGCACTGGGAAATGATTTTACCGGCGCTTCCGGGAAATATATTCTGGCAACACCTACAAATGGTTCTGCTACCAACGAAAATAGCGGTATCTGGTTTCTGGA
>CAYVKM010000157.1:0-4665 GCA_964452045.1 uncultured Calditrichaceae bacterium | reverse complement strand
ACTCGCAGCAGAAAATTCTGGAAACTCTGAAAAAGAAATTCGGGGAAGATCAAATCATTCCCCAATCAACCAAAGATGATTTTCCCACCCTGTGGGTTTCCCACGAAAAGCTGAAGGATGTCTTGGGGTATCTGAAAAACGATATTCAAGATCCCTACCGAATGTTATATGATCTAACTGCTATTGATGAAAGAGCCCGGCAGAACGGGGATGGTCAGCCGAACAGCGATTTTTCTATGGTTTATCACCTGCTCTCTTTCGACCGAAATGATGATATCCGGGTAAAAGTAGCCCTGAAGGGTGAGTATCCCTCGCTTCCCAGTATTTCTAATCTTTGGGCCAACGCCAACTGGTACGAGCGTGAAGTTTATGATATGTTTGGGATTAAATTTGAGGGTCATCCCCATCTCAAACGTATTTTAATGCCCCCCACCTGGGAAGGGCACCCGTTGCGTAAGGAACATCCGGCGCGGGCCACGGAAATGGGACCTTTTCAATTACCGGAAGACAAACAGGAACGAGAGCAGGAAGCCCTGCAGTTCCATCCCGAAGAATGGGGGTTGCAGAGAAAAAGCGAAGATACTGATTTTATGTTTCTGAATCTCGGTCCCCAGCACCCGGGTACCCACGGGGTGCTTCGGGTAATCCTGCAACTGGATGGCGAGGAATTGGTTGATGCCGTTCCCGATATCGGTTATCACCATCGGGGAGCGGAAAAAATGGCTGAGCGGCAATCCTGGCATACCTTTATTCCCTATACCGACCGGGTAGATTACCTTGGAGGGGTGATGAACAATCTGCCCTATGTGATGGCGGTGGAAAAACTGGCCGGTATTGAAGTTCCGGAGCGTGCCCAGGTGATTCGGGTGATGATGAGCGAGTTCTTTCGCATCGCCAGCCATCTGGTCTGGTATGGAACCTTCGCCCAGGATTTGGGTCAGCTTTCTCCGGTATTTTATATGTTTAATGACCGGGAGCGGATTTTTGATATTGTGGCTGCTGTCACTGGCGGGCGGATGCATCCCAGCTGGTTCCGGATTGGCGGAGTTGCCCAGGATTTACCTAACGGCTGGGATAAAATGGTGAAGGATTTTGTGGAATATTTTCCACCCAATTTAAATGAGTATGATAATTTAACCATGAAGAACCGGATCATCAAAGCCCGCACGAAGGGAATCGGGTGTTACACCACCGAAGAAGCCATTGAATGGGGCGTGACCGGCCCCGGTTTACGTTCAACCGGTTTGGAATGGGATTTTCGCAAAAAGCGTCCCTATTCAGGTTACCATAATTTCGAATTTGATATTCCTACCGGACAAGATGGTGACTGTTACGATCGGTCCCGAATTCGTGTAGAGGAGATGCGCCAGAGTCTGCGCATTATTGAGCAGTGCCTGAAAAATATGCCGGAAGGTAAATATAAATCCGATCATCCCCTAGCAACGCCACCTCGGAAAGACCGAACCATGAAAGATATTGAAACATTGATTACCCATTTCCTCAGCGTTTCTTGGGGACCGGTTATTCCCCCGGGTGAAGCCTTTATGGGTGTGGAAGCAACCAAGGGGAATAATGGTTATTACCTGATCAGTGATGGCAGTACCTCCGCCTATCGCAACCGGATCCGGACTCCTTCGTTTCCGCATATACAGATGGTTCCCTATATCAGTAGGGGTCATACCATTCCGGATCTCCTGGCTATTCTGGGGACGGTGGATTTTGTTTTAGCCGATGTGGATCGTTGATAAAAACAAGGTATAGTAATGCTGACGGACAAGGAAATACAGGAAATAGACAGAGAGATTGAGCACTACCCGCACAAAAAGGCGGCCAGCATTGAGGCACTGAAAGTCGTCCAGAAACATCGGGGATGGGTATCGGATGAAAACATCCGGGACATTGCCCAATATCTGGAAATGACCCCGGATGAGCTGGATGGTGTGGCTACTTTCTATAATCTGGTTTTCCGGAAACCAGTGGGACGTCATGTGATCCTGGTGTGCGACAGCGTAAGTTGCTGGGTTCTGGGATTTGAAAGCCTGATGGATCATTTGAAGCAGAAACTTGGGATCAAGCTGGGAGAGACTACCAGTGATGAGCGCTTTACCTTATTAACCATTCCCTGTCTTGGTACCTGCGATCATGCCCCGGCTCTGATGATTGACAATGATCTGCATCGGGACTTAACCACCGAAAAATTAGATAAAATTTTGGAACAGTATAAATAAATATAATGAATATGGAAAAACCGCTGACTAAAAATATTCGCCCGGACCAGCCACCACTTGACCTGAAGGAATACGAAAAAGCCGGTGGCTATCAGGCTGCCCGTAAAACGCTGAAAGAGATGTCTCCCAAACAGGTTCAGGAGGTGGTAAAACAGTCGAATCTGAAGGGCCGTGGCGGAGCGGGATTTCCTACCGGTATGAAGTGGGGTTTTGTTCCCCTGGGCGATGATGCGCCAAAAACAAAGTACCTGGTTGCCAATGCGGATGAAATGGAACCGGGCACTTTTAAGGACCGGGTGCTTCTGGAAGGCGATCCTCATCTGCTGATCGAAGGTATGCTTATCAGTGCCTATGCCATCCAGGCCAGTGTTGCCTATATCTTTCTCCGTTGGGCTTATAAAACTTCAGCCCAGGTGATAGAGAAAGCAATTACCGAAGCCTACCAGGCCGGCTACCTGGGGAAAAACATACTGGGAACCGGTTATCATCTGGATCTGTATCTGCATACCAGTGTGGGTCGCTATATGTGTGGAGAAGAAACTGGATTACTCAATGCGCTGGAGGGAAAACGAGCCAATCCCAGGGCCAAACCACCTTTTCCGCAAATCAGCGGGCTTTTTGGAAAACCGACTATTGTCAATAATGTGGAAACCCTGTGCAGTGTTCCGGGAATCGTATCAAATGGGGCAGAATGGTATAAAAAATTGAGTTACACCGAGGATGGCGGAACCAAACTTTACGGTGTGAGCGGAAAGGTAAAGAAACCGGGTGTTTGGGAATTACCCATGGGTACCACCATGCGGGAGATTCTGGAAGAGCATGCCGGGGGAATGTGGGATGGTTTGAAGTTTCGCGGTGCGCTTCCCGGCGGCGCCTCTACTGATTTTATGGTGGAAGAGCATCTGGATGTGCAAATGGATTTTACCAATGTGGCAAAAGTGGGAAGCCGATTGGGTACCGGTACAATTATCGTCCTGGATGACAAAACCTGTCCGGTGGGCATGGTAAAGAACCTGCAGCATTTTTTTGCTCAGGAGTCATGTGGCTGGTGTACCCCCTGCCGGGATGGTTTACCCTGGGTGGAAAAAATCCTGGATGCCATTGAAAACGGCAAAGGACAACCGGAAGATCTGGATGTTTTGGCCATGCACTCAAAATTGCTGGGACCCGGCAATACTTTTTGTGCCCTGGCGCCGGGAGCGATGGAGCCGCTTCAGAGTGCTTTAAAATATTTTAAAGAAGATTTCGACCGGCATATTGCGACGAAAAAATGCCCATGGAGGAATTAAGGTGGCAAAGATTTTTGTAGAAGGGAAACCCTACGAAGTAAAGGATAAGAAGAATCTGCTGGAGGCATGCCTCTCGCTGGGTTTCGATCTTCCCTATTTTTGCTGGCATCCTGCTATGGGATCCGTCGGTGCCTGCCGCCAATGTGCAGTAAAAAAATTCAAAGATGAAAATGATAAAACCGGTAAAATAGTAATGGCCTGTATGGAACCGGTGGAAGATGGAGCAAGAATTTCCATCAAAGATCCGGAAGCGGTACATTTTCGTTCCACCATTATCGAATGGCTCATGACCAATCATCCCCACGATTGTCCCATCTGCGATGAAGGGGGCGAGTGCCACCTGCAGGATATGACGGTAATGACCGGCCATAATTACCGGAGATTCCGGTTTAACAAGCGTACCTATCGCAACCAGAATCTTGGTCCGTTTATCAATCATGAGATGAACCGGTGCATCCAGTGTTACCGTTGCGTTCGCTTCTATCGGGATTATGCCGGCGGTCGGGATTTTGATTATTTCGCTTCGAAAAATCATGTTTATTTTGGACGCCATGAAGACGGTATTCTGGAAAATGAATTCAGTGGCAATCTGGTGGAAGTTTGTCCCACTGGTGTCTTTACCGATAAAACTTTGAAAGAACATTATACCCGGAAATGGGATTTGACCAATGCACCATCTATCTGCCATCTCTGCGGATTGGGCTGCAACATTATCGCCTCGGAACGCTACGGTGGACTCCGACGGATTCTGAGCCGTTACAACGGAGCAGTAAACGGTTATTTCCTGTGCGACCGTGGGCGGTTTGGCTATGAATTTGTCAATAGCGAAAAACGAATTCGCAAAGTGTTGAAAAGAGATACCCGGGATAAGAATCTGAAATCGGTTGAGAAAGATATAGTGTTAAAGGAATTGGGAAAACTAATCTCCGGAACAAAGACCATTGGCGTCGGTTCTCCCCGGGCTTCACTGGAATCCAATTATGCTCTAAGGAAACTGGTTGGGGAGGAAAATTATTTTTCCGGCATGTCGGAGAGGGAACATCAATTATTAAAAAAGATCGTCACTATCCTTAAAGAGGGACCTGCCCGCACGCCTTCGCTGAAAGAAGTGGAAAGTGCGGATGTCGTTCTGGTACTTGGGGAGGATG
>CAYVKM010000156.1:0-4747 GCA_964452045.1 uncultured Calditrichaceae bacterium | reverse complement strand
GTTCCTATTCCGGGGCAGTGCCCAATGAGAAAATCACCTGGGGCAAGTTGTCTCCCGATACCCCAAGGTATATTATCGAATCCGACGCCAGCATCATAGCGCCCCTGATCTTCACTTATGTTCTGGAAAATACCTGATAAAGTTTAAAAAGAGACATTAGTTAGAAACTTAATACCAGACCACCCTTAAGCATCTGGTGTCGGACGGTTTTATTTTCCGGAAGCTCTCCCGCCAGGTAACCGATTTCCAGCAAATCATTAATATTAAAATCCGAAACTTTGAGCCCTAATTTGTGCCATTTCCAGCTGAATTCCAGTTTGGCGCTGATATCAATTCCCTTGGGCAGTTTCCCCAGACTCTTGATAAAAATCCACTCCACCCCCAGACCGGCCACAAAGGTATTGGGAAAGTAATTTCCGGAGGTAAAAGGTTGATTAAACCAGTTCGAATTCGGATTTTCATACAAATTATCATTAGCCCTGGTATTTTCCAACCGGTACCAGGTATAACCATAACCCAATCTGAAAAAGGGTTGCAGAGACCTGGTCGCCAGATTTATCCGGAGGCTGCCCTCATACTGCCACATATTCAGTTCGGTGTGATAGCGAAGGTCCGGAATATCACTAAAAATCACGGTGTAATCCATGTTACTGCGACTGTGGATAAGCGTATTGACCACTGAAACCCGGTCTTTCTGGATGGTGGCATCAAAAGCCAGGGCGGTCGGATCTTCTACATTTTCAATTACATCAACCACCTGGGTTTCCAAATTTCCAGAGGACAAAATATGAAAAAACAATTGGGTAATGAACTCCGTCCCCTGTTTATCGTTGATCAGCAAATCATTAAAACCTTTCGGAATATAATCCCATGCCACGCCAGGCATAAAGCTAAAGAACCGGAATGGTATGGCATCGGAGGGAAAGAGAACCGGTTTCTGTTGCTTGGAAAACGCCCGTACCGGGGCGGATACTACCGTCCAGCTGATGTCCAATGGCGGAATATGGACGAATGTGGGAAGGGTTAGATTCAAAAATCCAAAATTATTCTCGAAGGTATCGGTAAAACTGATGGGTAGAAAAAGATAATAACTGTGCGGCTCATATGCCTTACTCCCCTTGGTGGGACCGCTTCGATTCCAGCCACCCTGGTACCAGGGTGCATAGGGTGACAAATTGCCAGTATCGGAGTGTGGGACAATCCCGGCCAGGGGTGACTCAACTGCCGGATATCCCCAGAACACGGGAAGCAGCATCCAGTACCATTTTTGCCTCATCTCGGCAGACTGATGAACCAGATCAATGATTCTCTCCCAATCCGGAATAATTTCCAGACGATCGGCATGGTCAAAAAAGAGTGCGCCTCCCCGCTTATAGGTTTCATACTTTTCCGTGTTCAGACTTTGAAAATATTTACGATGGTCAAAATGGACCGAGATCGCCTCGGACGCCCCGCCCGGCCCCACTTTTTTATAAATCCCGGGCATGGGATAAGACCCATGGGAATCACGATTACGCCCACCTGGTGATACCAGCAGCAAATCCGGTCCCTTGCTGTCTCCACCGATGTAAGCAATGGGATGGGTATTTATTTGGGTTTCATTTTTATCCTGATAGGCCATGTCCCGGATTTTACGCCACAATTTCTTTTCGTCTATCATTTTTTCCTGCCGGGATTTTATCTCCTTTTCCCAGGCTCTCCTGGAGGAATAGACGTTCGGCGTTGAATAATCAAAAGTAAAAACATTATGATGGAAATAATATTCAGTCCTTTTGATCACCAATTGATTACCGCCATTTTCCTGATCCCATTCACCATTCAGGATTTTTTCGATCTCCTGACGAGTCAGAGGATGTTCAACTTTTTTAAGAGGGTTTATAATGACATTGAGATGCTCCCAATCGCCAAGATGTTTATTAGCGCCATCATTAAAGGGGTAAAAGAAATAATACTGCATTACCAGTTCATAGCCTAAAAATCCGGCAGTATTGGATTCCACCCGATGGATGAAAGGATGCACAAAAATTTTAATAAATTGTCGATAGTCTTCTTTCAAATCACCGGTATGGGTGTTCACATATTCTGATTTCCAACTTTCCAGTTCCCCACCCGGAAAATCGATATACATCACTTTATGCAATCGCAGCTTTGGATTCACCGCAGCCTTCTGATACGAAATCTCCGATGGGTGCTCCGGGTGAAACTGTCGCAATAAGGAGAGTAATTTTTCATCATCACCTAAGTCGCCGGAAAGCAATTTGGAATTTGACACCCCGGGCATTACCTCATCAATACCTAGAATATCAATGGTATAGCTCTCCACCAGCTCCGTCTCAGCAGAGGCAATGTTCCACTCATCCACATATAGTAAATAGGAGGCCCCGTGATCGGTAAATTTTTTAAAATCCATGGGAACCCCAAAGGAATTCTGAATCAGGATCGGGCTGAATTGCCTGGCAATTTCCATCAGATTTTGCGCCCGCCGGTCGTCTATGCCATCAACCGGATCGACATCTCGGTAATTAGTCGAATTTCTGTCACCATAAAGTGATAGTTCAAGACTTCCCTGCGCATGCCGGACAAGTGGCGGATATTCAATTGGAACATAATGGAGATAATCATTCCGGGGAATTCTCTGTCCAAATGCCAAATTTGTTACCAGGTAAAGTACGATAAGGAGAAAGGTGACTCGCATATCTGTGAATGCTCCTGAGGTTAGTGGAGTAATAAGTTAGAAAAAGATCAGTGGTATCGCAATTTAAAATGCCACCGTTTTATCTGATTACCATTGGTAAACAGAATAGCAACAAGAAAAGTCCCGAGACCAAGTACATCGCCACCAGAACTCTTACAGAAAGTTAATTATTTATTTCGAAATTGCGTCCGCAGCAGAAATCATCTGCTGAATAATATCAATTTCATCCTGATTGACGATATGCCCCATACCCGGATAAAGTCGAATGGTAACATTCCCATTCAGTTTCTGAAAAACTATGGCCGACTCTTCTACCCGTTCGCGGGGAATATGCGGATCGACATCGCTGCATCCCAGAAAAATTGGGGTGTGGTCCAGGAAACCACTATAATCATCCGGACTGATTTGCGGACCAATCAAACCACCGCTCAGGCCAATAATACCTCCGTATCTATTGGGATGCCGGGCGGCATATTCCAGGACCAGACAGGCGCCCTGGGAAAATCCCAGCAGAAAGATGCGTTCGGCAGGAATACTGTTTTCATTTAAGCGATTTATTAAGTCATAAATTACCTGCAGCCCGGACGAAATTCCCGGTTCGTTCCTTTCCACTGGTTCCAAAAAGCGATAGGGATACCAAGTATAACCGGCCGCCTGTGGAGCCAGAAAAGCAAAATCCGGCGCCTCCAATTCACTGGTGAGAGTCAGGATATCCTGTGCCGTCGCCCCCCGGCCGTGGATCAGAATCAGGGCGAACTGTGCCTGATCCAACTTGACTCCGGTTTTATAAACCGGTTGATCCTGGTGTGGCCCGATAATTCGACCAGTTTGGCTCATTCCACTTTCACCCCGGCTTTTACCCCGGAGACGGTTATTTCCGGCAGGATCGATTCGATTTCACTCCGGCGCGGTTCATACCATTCCGGAAGTTTGAGATGGGTACCCAGTGTCTCAAGAGTTTCATCGATCAGGAATCCGGGCGGATCGGTGGCTATTTCAAATAGAACCCCACCCGGTTCCCGGAAATAAATGGAATGGAAATAATTCCGGTCGATGACCGGGGTGACATTGTAGCCCAGCTCAACCAGTTTCTCCCGCTGGCGGAGTTGCTGAGCCTCATCCGGAGTTCGCCAGGCGATATGATGAACCGCACCCACACCCATTCGGCCATTGCCCTCATTGGGCAGACATAACAGATCCACGGTTGAAGTGTCACTCTGATAGCGGAAGCGATTTCCTGATTCCCCAATATGACGGAATCCGAAAGTCTCGGTGAGCAAACCGGCAGTACGTTCGTAGGCTTCCACTGCCAGGGTTATCCCGTAAAATCCCCGGATCGTATTTTCCGGATTTATTGGCCCATCTTCCCAGGGTGCAAAGTGATCAACAGAAGTCTCAACCAGCTCCAGCTGAATTCCATCCAGATCCCGGAAACTCAGAACCTCTTCTTCAAACCGGTTGAAAGGACCCTGTATTGAGATATTCAGCTGCTTCAGCCGATCCACCCAGAAACCCATTGCGTTTTGAGGAATGGCAAAGGATATCACCGAAACCTGTCCGGTGCCGGTGCGACCCTGCCAGGCACCCCTGCCCCAGGGAAAAAAAGTGAGGATGGTTCCCGGATCACCCGTACCATTGCCATAATAGAGGTGGTAGGTATCCGGTGCGTCAAAATTTACTGTGCGCTTTACCAGGCGTAAACCCAGGATGCCGGTATAAAAATCGACATTCTTCTGGGGATCGCCGGCAATGGCGGTGATATGATGAATACCCGATCTATGTTGGTTCATGGAGTTCTCCAGATTAAATTAGATTTTTTATTTATAATGTCACTCCAAGGTCAAATCAGCCACATAAAAATATCTTTTGAATCAAAATGATTACTAAACTGAAAAAAGAGATTCCGAATTAAATTCGGAATGACACAATAAATATTGCATAAAAAGCCTATTAAAATAAGTGATGATTTTCTATTTTATCATAGGTTCCGCCATAGACAATGTCCTTGATCGCATCCGAAGTCAGAAATTCGTGAGGAAATCCCATTTCAAT
>CAYVKM010000155.1:0-4826 GCA_964452045.1 uncultured Calditrichaceae bacterium | reverse complement strand
ATAACAGCGATTGGTACAATGTAGAATTGATTCTGATAGGTGACAATCAGCGCTGCTGCCAGATAAGCTACCAGAAGCAGAAAATAATATTTAATCATAATTTTTCCGGTTGTTCGGTTAATTGGCCGTATTCATTTTCAACACGTTTTGAGAGAGAATAAGCGATCCAACCACTTATTCCACCCAACAATGCATGTATTAAAATATAAAGTAAAATAATAACGGCCATATATTGATAGCCGGTGTGAAAGAGGTCTGCTAATTTATGAAAAGTCTCCAGATAAATTTTGTAAATATTTGCCCCAAAAATAATTCCCTGGGAGATGAATGGATGGATAATGGTATAGATCACCAGAACTATGGAAGTCAGGATAAAACTCAACCGGTTAACTCCCAATGATGAGATCAGGATCTCGGCGATGCTTGCTTCGATCAAAATAGCCATGAATGGCCCGGCAATTACCGTCCCGACCGAAAAAACTTTAATTGTGGCGGCAATTCCTCCCATGATCAGGATTGAGAATTTTCGGCGGATAAAATACCTGCCAGTTAAGAAAATAATGCAGGCCACTGAAGTCAGCATGGCCCCACCCATCGGGATCCGGAGTCCTTTTACCAGTGTTCCCAGCGAAATCTCCATCAATCCCCACAGGGCACCAAATACCCCGATGAGTACCGTAGATTTTGATATGTCAGGTCTTTCCGAAATCATCATCTAACTATTATTGTATCAGTCATTATATATTACATATTTATCTGGTTTAAAAATTTTGGATTTGGCCGGATCCAGATCCTTTTTACTGTTAATATTCAAAAATAAATCGGGTTGATAATTTTCATAAGTATATTGAATATTAATAATTTTTGCATCGAGATCGGCAAGTACCTTTCTCATTTCAAAGTTTCGCGACAAAATAAATTCTTTAATTCTCGCGGTGAGTATTTTAGGCCAGATTGAAACCATGGGTTCCACCCCTTTTTCGGATGTCAATGCCACCGGTATTTCGGAATGTCGTTCCCGATAGAGTAATTCATAGAGATTGCTCGATAATCCGGGCATGTCGCAGGGCATCACTGCAATATAGGGGGTAACTGAATGAACGAGCGCTGTATAGATACCTCCTAGCGGACCACAATTTTTTTTAATATCTGGAACTGTGGGAATATCCGGGGGCAAAATGGATTGATCATTTCTATTTGTAATTAAAATGATTTTATAATTGATTCTCTTTGCTAAATGCAGGGCATGCAACAGCAGTGGTTGCCCTTTGTACACAAACAGTTCCTTCGGTTCACGAAAACGTGAACTGGAGCCTCCGGCAATAATAGCTATGGTCAAATCATTTTTTTTAATCATAAAGCACCAAAAAAAAATCCCACCGAATTGGTGGGTTACAAATAAACGGGTTATAATACCGTGTCCTTTGAGTAACTCCTTGGCCAATTCTGGAAAATTAAAAAACTTTCCATCGGGATGGGGTAAACAGTTACCTGCCTACCCGAAAGTCCGGAATCTCCCCTCGGGAAATATCCGGCTCGGAGTGAATGTAAAAGATCGCTTCCGGTTTAATATAACTAAACTTACTATTAGATCAAATATTACATTGTTTTCCAGTGTTTTTGCATATAACAAATAAATAATTTGCTTGAATTTTTTTCCATTTTTAGCGTATTTTCAGATGGTATCTTACGGAAACAATTTCATTTTTCACATATATTCGAAATCCGATGAATCAATATTATATGGAAATAGGGCAATGAATCCTTGTATTGTTTTGGCAGTGGATGATGAAGTTGAAAATCTCAATGCCATTGAACGTGTCCTCTCCCGGGATTCAGAATTTAAAATCATCAAGGCGGTTACCCCGGAAAATGCGTTAAAAATTATCCAAAATGAACAGGTGAATATGATTCTGACGGACCAACGCATGCCGGGTATGACCGGGATTGACCTGTTAAACCGTTCGATGGAATATGCACCGGATGTTATCAGGATCATTGTTACTGCATACACGGAGACAAAGGAAATCCTGGATGCCATTAATTTGGGACATGTATATGGCTATATCACCAAACCCTGGAAGCCGGAGGAACTGCGCTCAACCCTTTACCAGGCCAAACGATATTGCTCTCTGTTAACTCAAAATCGAAGTCTAAATGATGAACTAACCCTGAAAAATGAAATTCTTGAACAGCAGAATGAGGAGTTAAGACGATTCAGTGATTTAAAAAACCGATTCATGGTGGTAGCCAGCCATGAGTTGAGAACGCCGGCAACTATTATTACCGGCTCGCTTGAACTTCTGATGTCCCAGAGCGAGAATCTAAATGTATCCCAGAAAAAAATATTGCAGAATGCTTTGAATGGCACTTTTCGATTGAATGAAATTATCCAAACCTTTTTCGAGACAATTCGCATTAAGGCAGGAGAAACAATTCTACATCCTTCGGTGGTGGATTTAAAACGGTTGGTTGATCTGGTGGTCGATCGGTTCACGCCTTACATGACTGAAAGAAAGTTGAAATTTGTTAATACCATGGATAAAGAGTTACGGGTTACAGCAGACCAGCGAAAGCTCTATCTTGTCTTTGAGAATCTTTTGAGCAATTCCATAAAATATACGCCGGACGGGGGCCGGATAGATTGTGCGGGATATGTTGAGGATTCCCAGGTTAAGGTTGAGGTGAAGGATTCCGGCATCGGAATTCCCAGGGCCGAGTTGACCAAGATATTCGACACATTTTATCAGTTGCAGAATATAAATTACCACCATACCAGCCGTTATGAATTTATGGGGGGAGGCACAGGTCTGGGCTTATCTCTTTGCAAAAGTATTATTGAAGCACACCAGGGAAAGATTTGGGCAGAGAGCGAGGGCGATGGCAAAGGAAGCACATTTTTCCTGACCCTGCCGCTCTATGATAAAAGTTATGATTCAGTGCCAAAGGACTAAAGTCCCAGTTCGCCGGCCACAGATTGCATCGCTTTAATTACAAAATCGATATGTTCATCCAGGGGTATTCCAAGTTCTTCTGCCCCCTGTCGGATTTCTTCCCGGTTCACCTGCCGGGCAAATGCTTTGTCCTTCATCTTTTTTTTCACGGATTTAACCTGCACTTCGGCCAGTTGACGGCTTGGCCGGACATAAGCAACGGCTGTTATAAAGCCGCAAAGTTCGTCCACCGCAAAAAGTGATTTAGCCATCTGGCTCTCTCTGGGAACACCAGTATGCGAGGCATGCCCCAGGATGGCGGTAATCCAATCTTCGGGGATACCTCGTTCCCTGAGGATTTCAGCACCTTTCATCGGATGATCTTTAAGATCCGGATATTTTTCATAATCAAAATCGTGCAGTAAACCCACGATACTCCAACTCTCTTCATCCGCCCCGAATTTTCGGGCATAAGCCCGCATGGCCGCTTCAACAGCCAGCGCATGTTTAATTAAACCATCCTTGCTCGTGTATTCGGTAAGTAATTGATATGCCTGGTTTCGATCCATGAGCGACCTTTCGTTTTGATCTGCAGGTTAGGTTGAAAAAGTTAATACAATGAACAGGGCATATGATGAAAGCAGGATGAAACCTTCTGTCTTACCAATGCTCCAGCGATATCTCATAATTGGCCATATCAGCAGGGAAATACCTAATAAAAAAATAAAATCCAGATGAAACATTTCGTAAGGAACCTGGATTGGCCGGATTATCGAAACCGCTCCGCCGATAAATAATAGATTAAAAATATTACTGCCAATGACGTTACCAACCACAATATCGGTTTCTTTATTGATGATTCCAACAATGGTGGTCGCCAGTTCCGGAAGAGAGGTGCCAACTGCGATCAGGGTCAGTCCGATAACTGTGTCGCTGACGCCAAGATTTTCCGCGATGAGCGTTCCGGAATTTACGGTTAGCTTCGATCCGAAAATCAGAATTGCAATTCCGGCCAGGGCTAACAGGATATATTCGATTTTCTGCTTGGTCTGTAATTTCTGATAGGAATTACTGCGGGAATGTTCCTGCATCTGGATGAGAGAGGTGTGGGAGAGGAAAGCCAGAAAACCGATGAGGAAGATTATTAGCAGCGCTCCCTCGATCCGGTTCAAATCGTATCCGGTTCGGGCGAAAATGATAAAAATAATGGTAAACAAAAGCATGATGGGTACTTCTTTGGATACCCACTCTTTTTTTACCGGTAAGGTAGAAATAACGGCACCAATACCCAAAATTAAGCCGATATTGGCAATGTTCGATCCAATAATGTTACCTAAGGAAATCCCCATGGTATTCTGAATGGCTGCCATCAGACTCACCACAAATTCCGGTAATGATGTACCGAGAGAAACAATAGTCAGACCGATGATCATGGGACTTACTCCGAGGGAACGGGCGAGTATGGAGGAGTAGCGAATCAATAGTTCCGCGCCACCCCATAAAAGGCTTAAACCGATAATCAGAATTAAATACTGAGTGAGCATGTAAATTTATTATTGTGTTTAATTTTTGTGCCGATCTTAAAACAGATCCATCAGAATTCGTAAACAGGTGAAACTTTTTTTTGTTCAATCACTTCCAGAAGGTCTTCCAGATGCCGGCCAGTGTGATTGAGCACGGTATTTAAGGCAAGTTCGGTGCTATTGTTTTCTTCACTGAGATGCGCCAGTAGAATTTTCTGAATTCTTCCGTTGATAATATCTTTCAGACTCTCTGCAGTATCCCGGTTCGACAGATGTCCTACCCGGCTGGCGATCCGTTCTTTTAAGTCCCAGGGGTAGGGGCCATTGATCAGCATATCCGGGTCGTGATTGCTCTCGATGATCAGAAATT
>CAYVKM010000154.1:0-4876 GCA_964452045.1 uncultured Calditrichaceae bacterium | reverse complement strand
CATAAACCTTGACCTTCTCACTGGGATTATTGTCGTCATAAAGAATCATTTTTGAAGTTCCGCCGATCAGCGTCTGACGAATTTTAACAGGTGACACCCAGCTTACATTAATGTGTCCTACAACATTATTTTCCATATAAATCGTCAGGAGAGATTTAGGCACAAATCCATTCCCATAATAATTTGATCCGGTAGCGGACACAGTGAATTTCTTAAACGGCATTAAATAGTCCATGATCGATATATCATGGGCAGCCAAATCCCAGATCACATCCACGTCCTGCTGGAAAAGACCAAGATTTACCCGGGTGGAATCATAATATATCAAATCACCCAATTCACCGTTTTCAATGATCTCTTTTATCTTTCGGACAGCACCGGTATATATGAAAGTATGATCAACAAAAAGTACTTTGTTCTTTTTCAAAGCAAGATCAATTAACGCTTCAGCCTTATCAACCCTTTCCGTCATAGGTTTTTCGACCCACACATGTTTATCATTCGAAAGGGACTTATGTGCTAAATCAAAATGTGTAGAGACCGGTGTGGCGATGGCGATGGCATCCAGATTTGTATCGCTAAACAGATCATTTATATCCTTAGTCAATTTTACCTGGGAATACAGCCTACCGGCCATTTCCAGTCGATCAGTTGAAAAGTCGCAAATCGATTTAAGTTCCATATTCGGGTTGCTGTTGAAGTTCCGAGCCAGGTTCGGTCCCCAGTAGCCATAACCGATTAGGCCGATGTTAATCATGTAATTTCTCCTTTTAATTTAAAGGAAATAGGACACCCTGGTAAAATCAAATTAAAAAGTGTGAAGTGCCAAAGTGACCTAAAGTGATCTAAAGTTGTGGTATTCTGCCAATTTTATTTACTTTTTCCAATAGAGGTAAATATTGCAAGCAATTCACTACATTCATCGTACTCGGGTTTTACTTTTTCCCAAGATAACCACTCGACCTCTACAATAATTTCTAACCAGTATTGTGTTTCACTTGACTCACTTTCACAAATCTTAATCTTATTTTTAAAATCAGCTCTGCTTCTGCCTCTGTTAGCTTCGCGGTAATTTGCACCGACCGAGGTTCCGGCTTTTGTAATCTGATTCCTAACAACCCTGCCTTCCGGTGTATTGGGCAAAGTTGCTGACAACCTGATTATTTTTACAGCGAATTTTCTAGTTCGCCTTTCGAGCTCTCTTGAAAACTCCTTATTGTCCATTTTTAAATTTTACTGCGCTGAAAGCGAATTATACAACTTTAGATCACTTTAGATCACTTCAAACTTTAGGCATTCTTGGGTCTGTGTCCCAATTATTTGTGTAGAATATATTCCTTGATCGATTTTACCACATATTCGATCTGCTCCCGTTTCAATTCAGGGAACATTGGTAGGGAAAGCAGGCGATTGGCGATATATTCGGTAACCGGGAAAGCCCCCTTTTTGTATCCCAGGTGCTCGTATGCTTTTTGCAGATGCAAGGGCAACGGGTAATGAAGACCGGTTGCGATACCTTTTGAATCCAGGAATTTCTGAAGCTCATCCCGGTCATTCACAAGAATAACGTAAAGATGATAGACTGAGTCTGCAAATTCGGCTTCCGTCAATAAGGTGACAGATGGTATCTCAGATAAAAGTTCATTATAATAGGCAGCATTTTCATGACGTGCTCTATTCCAGTCATCAAGCCGCTTCAGTTTGATCCGCAAAACCCCGGCCTGTATGGCATCGAGACGGCCGTTGTAGCCTTCCAGATCGTGAAAGTATTTCTTCCGTTGACCATGATCTCTGATCATTCGTACCTTTTGGGCAATGTCTTCATCCTGAGTGATGATCGCCCCACCTTCTCCAAATGCACCTAAATTCTTACCCGGATAAAAGCTAAAACACCCGACAGCACCCATTGACCCGGCTTTCCTGTTTTTATATTTCGCACCGTGAGCCTGGCAGGCATCTTCAATTACCGCGATATTATGCTTTTGTGCAATTTCCAGAATCGGATCCATATCCGCAGGCTGGCCGTACAGATGGACCGGTATCACGGCCTTTGGCCGTGGCTTTAGGCTTGAGGCATTAGGCTTGAGGCGGTTCTTAAGGTAATCTTCGAGCTTGTTTGGATCCATATTGCATGTATCCGGGTAAATATCGACAAAAACAGGCTTTGCCCCAACCTGAGAAATCGCTTCGGTAGTAGCAATAAAGGTGTTGGGTACGGTTATTACTTCATCACCAGACCCTATCCCGGTCGCCATGAGTGCGAAACGAAGCGCATCGGTACCGGAATTCACCCCCACACAATAGCTGCTCTTGCAAAACCTTGCGAATTCCGTCTCAAAACCGGACACCTGCTCACCACCGATAAATGCTCCTTCAGCCATGGCCCGGGTGATCATAGGGGTAACTTCATGTTCAATTTGTTTGTACTGAATTTTCAGGTCGAGAAAGGGTACTTTCATGTATTTGAGACCTTTGCAAAAAGAGACGTTCTACGACTTCATTATTATTGACTGGTGCGGAAGGGACGGGGGGGAGACAAAGTGATTCTGAAAAGCACCCTGTTCTCATCATATTCTTCTTCTGTGTCCTCAGTTGAATCAACCGTGCGATATGCATAATTAAGTCCTAAGGACATCCACTCTAGAGCCTGCATTGTCAAGCCCAAACCGGCTCTTGTGATTTTGTCCTCTCGGTCAGAGGTTTCCTCTTTATATTCATTATTTCTGTATGACCCGAAAACATTGCCGCTAAGATGTCTTGTAAGCTGGTATGTTACAGAGCCTCCCAATTCATAGAACTCGGCAACTCCGAGGCCTTCGGCACCAAAATCGGACCCTTCATAACCGGCTGATCCTGTAATATGTATTGAACCCCGCTTAAAGGTTTTAGTTAGGTTTCCGATTCCACTTGGAGCAGACTTGCTATCACTTTCTTCTCCGTCCAAAATAGCACAACCCATTTCAAGTGAAAAAGATGTATCTTTAGATATGGTATAAATAAAACCGGCTGAAGGATTATAGACCTGAAAGTCTTCACTGTTTCCATCATATTCTACTGCCGTATGGGCATACTGGACAAAACCGTCTAGCTGCCTGGAAAATCTTTTGATTAATCGCGCACTTCCATACCATCCGTCCAAGTCGTCCGAATCATCAAATTCACCTTTTGTATAGGAACCTCTCATGTTCATACCCCACTCATGGGCAAACCAGTAAGTGAGCCCTGCGTAGGGATTGTATCTTTCATTGTCTTCATAGCCAGGATCGTCGTTTTTAAGAAAACTGTGAATAAATCCGAGGTTAAAAGAATCTGCCCTGCCAAACTGATGGATAAGATTTATGTCGGTGCTGTTTGTATAATATGTTTGCCTGCTTCTTCTGATAGTGGAATCGATTAAGGCTTCAGGATCTTCAGCCCGCAAAATTGCAATGTCTGAGTCTACCAGTGGGTCTTCAGTATACAAAAATGAGTCTCTGACTTCCAGCCTGGTATTTTTTGCCATATCTACCCATCCGGAAAATCGAGCACTATGTTCCCAGCTATCGTATTCATCGTATTCATCGTACATACTGTACCCAGCGTCATACGAAATTTCCGCACCACTGTTTTTCCCCAGTATCTGAGCAGTAAATCCGGGAGATATAGTCGTAATATAGTCGTGTTCTTTATTTCTCTCCGTCAGGAAAACATTGTCTGTATATTCCTCGTTGACTGATATCCTGGGTATAAAGGTGGCCTGATATGCAAAGGTAATTGACGTGGTCAAAAAAAGAGTACATGCTGCGACAATAAAGATTTTTGTTTTCATTTTAACCTCCAAGTGATAAAAGTTTGAAGTGCCTAAAGTGATCTAAAGTGTCTAAAGTTGTGGTATTATGGCAATTTTATTTACTTTTTCCAATTTCTAAAATGTATTGCGCTGAAAGCGCATTCCTGAACCCCAATTTTTGTATAGGTTATAATGTGGTGGTGTAAACTTTAGTTCACTTTAGTTCACTTCAAACTTTAGGCACTTTTCGATCATCTGTGTCCTAATATACTACGGAACAATAATGGTGTCGTTGGCCTTGATGTGAATGTTCTGAGAGAAATCTTTACCCTGTATGATATTTTTATAATTTACTCTTATAATTTTCTCTTTGCCGTTTTCATTCCGAAGGAGAATAATTTCTTTTTTGGACGCCCACTCGGTAAACCCTCCTGCAAGCGCAAATGCTTGAAGCACGGTCAGGTCTTTTATAAGATTATACTCACCGGTGTTAACTACCTCTCCCAGAATGTAAAACTTCTGGCTTCCAGGGCCTCTGACAGTTACAGTGACAATAGGATGGTCAACAAAATCTTTTAGTCCTTTTTCGATTTCTTTTTTTACCTGCAGAGGGGTTTGTCCTGATGCCTGGATATCCCCAAGAAGGGGGAATGAAATTTTACCATCGATTCTAACTAAAATGTCTTCTCTGGAAAAGTCCGGCTCCTTCCATGTCACAATTTCAAGGACATCACCACTGCCGATCTTGTATGAATCGGTAAAAACCCAATGTGACCATTCTTTGTTGGTCTGGGCATCACCAGAGTATGCCGGCGGAATGTTGAATATTAAAATCAATGCCAGACAAAAACTTAAAAGAAGTGTGGTATATCTCATGGTCTATTCTCCATTTCGAGACCTTTGAAAAACGCCCTCTTTTGTCCAATCCCTTCGTCAGGCTCAAATTTTAATCCTCGAAATACTCAATGTATGTCTGTGGTTAAAATTTTCGCCTTTCTTGGCCTTGAACAAAATTGAACGTTTTTCAAAGGTCTCACAGCGGCAATTGCAGGTTTCAGGTGAAAATTTTTGACCCCATCAACACCCCCCTTACGGGTACCAACCTCA
>CAYVKM010000153.1:0-4906 GCA_964452045.1 uncultured Calditrichaceae bacterium | reverse complement strand
TTCTCATTCCTGAAGAAGTTGAAAAGGGACAGATCAAAAAATTACAGCAGCTTAAGAAGAAACGAAATAATGACCAGGTGGATGAGAAATTAAAGCAGTTGAAATCTGCCGCCCGGACTGGTACAAATCTGATGCCTTTGCTGGTGGAATGTGCTAAAGTTTATTGTACCCTGGGAGAGATGGTAGATACCCTAAAAGAAGTATTTGGCGAGTATGATGAACCAAAATTCTTCTGATTAATAAGAGGAGACAGGAACGGATATGTCAGAGAAAAAATATTATGTCCATCCCAGCAGTGTGATCGATGAGCCGGTAACGATCGGTAAGGATACCAAAATTTGGCATTTTTGCCACGTTATGAGTGGAGCGCAAATAGGAGAAAGGTGTTCGCTGGGTCAGAATGTTTTTGTCGGATCAAAAGTTAAGATCGGCAATAACGTTAAAGTTCAGAACAATGTCTCCATTTATGATAACGTCTATCTGGAAGACGATGTGTTTTGCGGACCCTCCATGGTCTTCACCAATGTAATTAATCCGCGAAGCCATATTATCAGAAAGCACGAGTATCGGGATACCTATGTTCGGCGGGGTGCCTCCATCGGGGCTAATGCCACGGTAGTTTGTGGTATTACCCTGGGAAAATTTTGTTTTATTGGCGCCGGTGCGGTGGTTAATCGGGATGTTAAACCCTATGCTTTGGTTGCGGGTGTGCCGGCAAAGATAATGGGCTGGATGTGTCATTGCGGTATCCGTCTGGCACTTCCGGCATCTTCGGACAGGGAGGAAGAAGTGACCTGCAAAAATTGCGGCTCCCAATATCTTTTAAAAGTCTCAGGAGATTTGCAGGTCATTCAGGAAAAAATGCCCTGATATTTTTTATGGGAAATAATTTCATTTTTGCAATTTTCGCTATTTCCAGACCGGCCAATGTGCTGATCAGTATGATCTCCATTTTTGTGGCTGCATTCATTACCGGTACGCTTCAACCCGCTATCAATGTCCTCCTAGCCTGCATCTCGGGTGGCCTGATTGCTGCCGGAGCAAACACCATTAACGACTATTTTGATCTTGAAATAGACCGCATAAACAAACCGTATAGACCACTTATCGCAGGTAAACTGTCTCCCTCTCAGGCTCAGCTTATTTCCATGTTTGAATTTACAGTCGGAATATTATTGGCTGCTTTCATCGGTTCGTTGGCGTTCTTTGTCGCCTTCACCATCTCATTTTTATTATTTTTCTATTCCTACCGCTTGAAGCGTCTTCCCCTCATTGGTAATCTCACGGTCAGTTTTTCAACGGGTATGGCATTTGTCTACGGGGGCATCGCCGTTAACCGTATTATTGAAACACTGATCCCCGCAGCCTTTGCCTTCTTTTATCATTTTGGCCGGGAAATCATCAAAGATGTTCAGGATTTGGAGGGCGATACCAGAGAAAAAGCCCGGACATTTCCCATTGTTTATGGCAATCGGTTATCACTTATCCTTACCACTCTGAATTTTTCAATTTTAACCGTTTTGGTTTTTTTGCCTTTCGTATTTGGTTGGTATGGAATAAAATATATTCTGGTAATTATGTTTGGCGTCTACCCGGTCATTTTTTTCTCCATCTGGAGTATATGGCGAAACCAGACTCCTGGTAATCTTGGATTTATCAGTAATCTTCTGAAAGCGGACATGTTGGTTGGACTGCTTGCCATTTATCTGGGTTAGTACCGAAAAGGAAATTATTCATGACAGATGGGTTCTTATCAGATTTGTGCCAACTGGAGAACAGAGAAATAATCCTGGCCAGTGAATCCCCTAGACGTAAAAGTTTACTTGAAACTGTTGGATTGAATTTTCAGGTGGTTCCGGCTAAAATTGAAGAAGTTTACCAGGATTCCGATCCGGTTGATTACGCGATAATGAATGCACGGAAAAAGGCAGAACTGGTTTCGGGAAAGGTTGGTTACGATTTAGTCATTGCTGCGGATACGGTGGTTGCGATGGATGGCAAGATTTACGAAAAACCAGAAAAGAGAAATGATGCTCATCGGATGTTGGAGGAGTTAAGTGGCAAAACCCACCGGGTGATCACCGGATTCTGCCTTTTAACCCACAACCAGAAGATAAGGGATTTTGAAGAAACCAGAGTGAGTTTTTACCACCTATCCGTATCCGAGATCGAAGCCTATCTGGATTCAGGTGAGCCCTTCGATAAAGCCGGTGCTTATGGTATTCAAGGATACGCTTCCCTTTTTGTCCGCAAAGTTGAAGGATGTTATTTTAATGTGGTCGGTTTCCCACTGGCAAAATTTTATCAGCGGTTAAAAGAGATAAAATTTTAGAATTATTCTTCCCTTATACTTTTATAACCGGTTAAATTATTTTTATCGATTAGAAATCAAGATCAATGCTCAAGTTTTTGGTCCAGGTCGACCAGTGCTTGTATCAGTTGCTCCCGCATTTCTCCGGTAAATGGATTGAATTTATGCATATCTTCAAACAGTTCTTGGGTATCCCGGTTCACCTTCTTCATTAAAAGCAACAGATTTTGGTAGTCCATGGTGGTAATTTTATGATCCGGGAGTTTTAGCTCACTTAAACCCCGACCTAAAAAATGGGTCAGTGCCAGACTCCTGGCCATCAGCTGGTCATGTTCCTCCGGCGCCATTTCAACAATTTGCAATTGGAGATTTTCCAGGAACTGTCCGATTTTACCTAATCTTTCTGGTTTAATTCTCACCGGACAAATCACAATTTTATGGCCCAAAAGTGTTTCGGGCGCTGAGTCCGGACCGAAAAGTGGGTGACTTCCCAAAATTTCTGAATCCGTTGGCAGATGTTTCTGCATAATATCAAGGGGATATTTTTTGACTGCACAGGTATCAATAATCAAAGCCCCCGGTTGAATTAAAGGCGATATTTCCCGGCAAATCTGCTCTATCCGGGAAACCGGAACAGCCAGGATGATGATGGAATTTTTACAAACCTCTGCCAGGGTAGTGATGGGATAATTATTTTTGGCTTCATCTTCATTTGCCTGTCTGTCATAGATTTGAAAAACAAGTTCATGTTCAAGGTGCTTATAGAGCAATTTTCCAAACCGGCCAAAACCTATTAGTCCAATGCGCTTCATCCAAGCACTTCCTGTTGCTTCTTTTTGGAATACGTCAATATTAGTTCAATCAGGTTTCTGCTCATTTCCGGATCGAGATCGAGGATTTTGGATGAGGCAATCCAGCTCTTTTTAACTTCTTTCTCCCGGGTGTTATCAGATACTCCCAATCCTTTTATTTTCTTTTCTCCGGCGATTTTTTCGATATAACCAAATCTTTGTGCCAGTAAAAGAAATATCTGCTGATCTATTGTATCAATCTTACCGCGCAACACTTCAAGATTATTCTCTTCACTCATCCGGTCCTGCAACAGAAGATGATCGAGAAGAACCAGGGCGACCATTGCCTCAGCCACCGGGACAATTCTCGGACAAATACATGGATCGTGTCTGCCTTCGGTGCCGAACATAACCGGATTTCCGTCCCAATCCACGGTTTCCATTTTTTTAGTGATGGAGGAGGGCGGTTTTACCGCGATTCTCATCACCAGATCTTCCCCGTTAGAAATTCCTCCAAGTGTACCGCCAGCATTATTCGTTTTTGTACGAAATCTTTGATTAGCTCTATCATAATAAAACGAATCGTTCTGTTCGCTTCCCTTCAATTGTGCTGCCTTAAATCCACTGCCAATTTCAAATCCTTTCACCGCACCGATCGACATAAGCGCCCCGGCAAAATCCGCTTCTAATTTGTGAAATACCGGTTCACCCAGACCCTCCGGGCAATTCTGCACTAACACTTCAATAATACCCCCCAGTGAATCTCCCTCTTTTTTCACTTTCTCGATTGCGGTCAGCATATTCTCGGCTGCCACCGGATCTGCCGTCCGAAGGGGATTTTTCTCGATAAAGGAATAATCAACATTACTGATTTTGATATCACCTACTTGCCGGGTGTAAGCAAAAATTTCAATCCCTCTCTGTTTTAATAACTGTTTTGCCAGGGCTCCCGCGGCAACACGGGTAGCTGTCTCCCGTCCGCTCGCCCTTCCGCCACCCCGAAAATCGAAAATGCCATATTTTTGCAGAAAGGTATAACTGGCGTGTCCGGGACGGAGGATGTTTTTTAATTTCTCATAATCTCCCGGTCTTTGATCTTCATTGGCGATAAGCATACAGATCGGGGTGCCGGTGGTTTTGCCTTCCAGAATACCACTCACCACCTCAATCCGGTCTTTTTCCTGTCTGGGGGTAGTTACGCTGCTTTGTCCGGGTCGACGTCGGTTGAGTTCCTGCTGTATTCCATCCAGCGAGATCTCCAGACCAGGCTTAAGCCCGTCTATCACCAGCCCGATATATTTTCCATGACTTTCCCCGAAGGTCATCACCCGGTAGACATTGCCAAAAAAATTACCGCTCATTACTTTCCTTTAATATTTTTGAGTAATTAAATTTTTTAACTTATTTTGATAATTGTTCCAGATGTGTCCAGAAATCCGGATAAGACTTATGAACGCAGGATGGATTGATAATTTTAATCCCGGGAATTCTTAATCCGGCGATGGCAAAACTCATGGCAATCCGGTGATCGGAATAAGTTTCGAGTTCTGCACCCTTTAATTTGCCGGGTTTGATTATCAGATCCGGGCCGTTCAAGGTGGCATGTCCACCCAGGCGATGAATATTCTCGATAATCGCCCGGATGCGATCAGATTCTTTAAACCTGAGAATCAGTATATTTCGCAAACATGATTTTCCCTGAGCGAACAAACACATTACAGCAATGGTGGGCACCAGATCGGGATAATTTTGCATATCCATATCCAGACCGCTCAACTCATTTGCGGCTTGCAATTCGATATAA
>CAYVKM010000152.1:0-4971 GCA_964452045.1 uncultured Calditrichaceae bacterium | reverse complement strand
AATTTTCAAACCTTTCCCGAAATATTTCCCTGAATCATTTCCTCATTTAATTTTAATGTCGTTTTACAGGATTAGACAATTTTCCCTATTTTTGTTTGTAATGAAAGCCTTAAAGGCCTATATTTTTAAAGAGAGGGTCTGGAACATCAAGTAAATAAGTGTAGTACTAAAGTGGTAGTTGGTAAATAACTCGTCACTGAAGTTCTTCTTTGTTGCATCGGGAAATTCCTGATTAATCGATTTTAAATGGATATTTACCATGGAAGGAAAAAGAATGTTGCCATCGCTGGCAGTTGAGGGATACTACGCTTTAGTAATTAAAGATTTAAGATTGCTTGTGAATGGGACGATTTACTTATCAAGTACGAATAAAGATATATCACCAGAGTATTCATAAAACCGATAGATAGAATATGAAAGAAAAAAGAACAAAATACATAACCAAAATTGAAAAAGTAGAAGGATTGGTTGCCCAGGAAAAACTGGAGCTCCAGGAAGTAACCAAAAGATATGCTTTCCGAACGAACAGCTATTATCAAAAACTAATTGATTGGAATGATCCTGATGATCCCATTCGCCGGATCATCATCCCCAGTTTCGATGAATTGGAAAGATGGGGCGATCTGGATATTTCCCGGGAACATAAATATACCAAAGTACCCGGATTAGAACATAAATATCAATATACCGCACTCTTGCTTATTAATGATGTGTGCGGGGGATATTGTCGTTTTTGTTTTAGGAAGAGATTGTTTATGGATCTCAATGATGAAGTGGTGAGAGATGTAAGTAAGGGAATTGAGTATATCCGGGAAAATCAGGAGATCAATAACGTATTGCTCACCGGAGGCGATCCATTGGTGATGTCTACCGCAAAACTGGCCAAAGTTATCTCAGCTCTACGTGAGATTGATCATGTTCGGATAATTCGTATTGGTTCAAAAATGCCAGCCTTTAATCCATTTCGAATTCTTGACGATCCGTCTCTTTTAGAACTTTTTGAAAAATACAGCCGGGATGGGAGAAGAATTTACCTGATGGCCCATTTTAATCATCCCCGGGAATTAACACCCCAAGCTCTTAGGGCAATGGATTTGATTCATCGTGCCGGTGTGATTGCCGTTAACCAGACACCCCTCCTGCGTGGGGTCAATGATAATCCGGAGGTACTGGCAGAACTTTTCAATAGACTCTCTTATGCCGGGGTTCCGCCCTATTATATTTTTCAATGCCGTCCAACTGCGGGAAACAAGACATTTGCTGTTCCAATTGAAGAAGGTCTGGAAATTTTTGAGCAGGCCAGGATGAAATGTTCCGGCCTGGCCAAGCGTGCTCGTTATGTAATGTCCCATGCAGTAGGTAAGATAGAAGTACTTGGTATGACAGATGATCTCATCCATTTCAAATATCTTAGGGCAGCGAATCCCGAGGAAAAGGCCAGATTTTTTGTTTGCCGACGGAATCCGGAGGCTTACTGGCTGGATGATTATGAAGAATTTGTGGATGAGTTTACTCTGGATAATCCATTCTGGATTTCGGAGTATAGCGAAGCTTATTGATCTTTTTCTCTATATGATTTTGTTGATATGACTGGAGCTGGGGATTTGAGAAATCACCAAAATATTATTTATTTCAGTTATCCTTGATAAGTTAGTCCAATTTTCCGATTGCTTTCTCTACTTCGGCCAGGATGATGTTATTTTCTATTAGATTCTTAGCAGTCTCCAGATGGGGATAAACTGGTCTATCTATATTGATAAAAGGTATTACTTCTCTGATTTTTTTGTAGGCAATGGCAGTACCCTTCCCGGCTAATCCTGATTTGAGCAGATCTTTTCCAGCTGAATCAATTTTATGAAACCTTAGATCAAGCGCCTGTGCTGCAAAGAGATATTCTATGGCAATGATTTTCTTTACATTCTCCAGGATCATCCCGGCCTTTCGTGCCGCAATAGGTGCCATACTCACGTGATCTTCCTGGTTCTCGCAGGTGGGGATTGAATCGATGCTTGCCGGGTGTGCTAACGATTTATTTTCTGAAACCAGCGAGGCGGCGGTATACTGAGCCATCATTAAACCACTTTCCAATCCACTGTTTTCGATTAGGAAGGAGGGCAACCCACTATTCAGATTTTTGTCGGACATTTTGAAAATTCGCCTTTCGGAGATACTTCCCACTTCACAGAGTACCATTGCCAGTAAGTCCGCAGCGAAGGCAATGGGTTGGGCATGAAAGTTACCACCTGATATGGCTTTGTTGATGTCTTCCGATTCGGGGAAAATGATCGGGTTATCGTTCGTCGAATTCATCTCGATGCTCATGATCTTAGAAATATAATCCAGAGCGTCTCTTACTCCGGCCATCACCTGGGGATGACAGCGGAGGCTATAGGAATCCTGAACCTTCTGCGGTTGCCGATCCAGGAATTTGCTTCCGGCAGTCAGTTTCCTGATATTGCCCGCTGTTTTTACCTGACCTGGATGTGGTCGCAATTCATGAATTTCCGGACGAAATGCTGCGGAAATGCCTTCCAGCGCTTCCAGGGTCATGGCCATGGTGATATCAGCGTATTTTACCATCCGGTAGGCATCATATAAAGCAATCGCCAGCAGGGCAGCAGAGATCTGGGTACCGTTATTAAGTGCCAATCCTTCTTTGGCCTCAAGAATGATGCGTGGGATTTTTGCCAATTCCATCGCCTTTAAACCTGAATGCAATTGCCATTCTCCAATCTTCCGATCATATAAATAGGCCTTTCCGCTATGTTCTTCATAATCACGATCCACACCCCGGCTCAATACCAGGGCAATGTGGGAAAGAGGAGCAAGATCACCGCTGGCACCCACTGATCCCTGCTCCGGAACCCAGGGCGTTACTCCCTTATTTATCATATTTAATAATGTTTCGACCAATTCCAGGCGGATTCCCGAAAAGCCTTTGGCAAAGGTGTTTGCCCGCATTATCATAGCAGCACGAATGGTTTCTATGGAAAATGGTTTTCCCGTTCCGGCAGAATGGCTCATGATCAGATTTCGCTGCAGTTCCCGTAACTGGTTTTTCTCAATCGATACATTTGCTTTGGATCCGAAACCGGTATTTATGCCGTAAACCACCGGTTCACCGCTCTTTTGGACCTGTTCAACCCATTGTCTGCTTTTCCCGATTCGTTGTTTGGCTGCATCTGAGAGAATTACCCGACTATCCGGATTTCGGGCTGCAAGGACCAAGTTTTCAAGGGTAAGGTTTTGTCCCTCCAAAATAATATCATGATGATGATCCATAAATTATCCCGTATTCTTTGTATTCTGAAGTTTGTGTTTAAAATAGAAATGTCCTGATCACATGGGCAAGAAAATTTTAAATCTTTTGTTTGATGAAAATAACGATTTTTTTAAACATTTTTATCCAATTTTGCAATATTAATCTTATATTATAGAAACCAGTTATGCGTAAAAATCATAAAATAATCTCATATAGTTTACGATGATGCATAAAGAGAATGAAGTGAAAAAAGATTTGCTTATCCTGGGGATCGGAAACCTGCTGATGGGCGATGAGGGTGTGGGTATTCATGTGGTAAATCATTTGAATGAAAATTATGATTTAGGTGAGGTTGATATTCTGGATGGCGGTACCGGGGGCTTTCATCTGTTGGAATATTTTCAGCGGTATCATCGGGTATTAATAATAGATGCTACCATTGATGGTCAGCCTGCCGGAACAATTTCTTATCTGAAGCCAAAATTTTCTAGCGACTATCCGCCAACCCTAACCGCCCATGATATCGGTTTAAAGGATTTAATTGATTCTTTATTTCTCTTGAATGTAAAAACTGAAATATTTTTACTTACAATATCCATTCCCAAAATAGATAAAGTTTCACTGGATATATCGGAACAGATTCAGAAAGCGGTTCCGGTGGCAGCGGAAAAAATTTCTAGCCTGGTAAAATCGAATATAGCCAAAAGCTTTCAGAGAGAATTGCAATAGGAAATAACTTTAAAATATTGAAATATAAATTCAATTATATTACTCCTTGTCTGTCATTTAAATTTGATATAAATCAATGGAATTATATGGTAACAAATAATTTGGAGCAAGTCTCTTCTAATGCATGAACTATCGATTGCCCAGAATATTATTGAAATTGTTCATGATAATCTGGACGACCATCAGAAAACCATTGTCAAATCGGTACGTGTGAAAGTTGGAAAACTAACCAACATATTACCGGATTCACTGGTATTCAGTTTTGAGGCACTTGTCAAAGATACCGATCTGGATGGCGCGGTTTTAGAAATTGAACATCTGCCCATAAAGATCAAATGTGCGGAATGTGGTGCTGTAACAACCAGCAATGATTTCCTCTTCAGTTGCGAAAAATGTGGAGGAAACCAGATTAAAATTGTTTCCGGGAATGAATTTTTAGTCAGTGAAATAGAATTAAACGATTAAAGGAGATTAACAGCTTGAGTGTTCTAACAGTCGAAAGAAAAGTTTTAGAAAAGAACGAAGTCATTGCCCAATCAAACCGGGAGTTTTTTAAATCTCATAATATTTTTTCGATCAACCTGGTTAGCTCTCCCGGATCCGGAAAAACCAGTATTGTGGAAAAAACCATTGCCACCTGCCAAAACAAATTCAAAATAGCCGTTATTGAAGGTGATGTGCAGACGGATCTGGATGCACGGAGGGTGGATGCCCTGAGCGTCCCGGTGGTTCAGATTGTAACCAATGGCGCCTGTCATCTGGAAGC
Organism: uncultured Calditrichaceae bacterium; assembly: GCA_964452045.1. Classification (GTDB taxonomy): domain Bacteria; phylum Calditrichota; class Calditrichia; order RBG-13-44-9; family RBG-13-44-9; genus CAYVKM01. The sequence goes on along the minus strand of CAYVKM010000152.1, from coordinate 214 downwards.
CCCGCTGGTGAGAGATTCTTTACAAAATCTTGATCTCAGAAAAGTAGATTTGCTGATCATCGAAAACGTTGGGAATTTAGTTTGTCCGGCCGGATATGATCTGGGTGAGGACATGAAAGTGGTGATCGTGAGTACCACCGAAGGCGACGATAAGCCACTGAAATATCCGGCTATGTTTCGGAATGCCTCGGTCTTGATCATAAATAAAATCGAT
>CAYVKM010000151.1:0-5025 GCA_964452045.1 uncultured Calditrichaceae bacterium | reverse complement strand
TGGTGTCCCCGGTCAAATCCCACCAGATAATTCTGGGAAAGGTATTGCCCTACATTCTGCTGGCAATTTTGATTGCTTTGGTAATCCTGCTCACCGGAATTTTTCTGTTCAAAGTACCTTTTCGGGGAAATGCCCTGCTGCTCTTTGTTTTATCCACCCTTTATATCATTACTGCCCTCAGTATCGGATTGATGATTTCCACGGTGGCCAAAACCCAGCAGGTGGCAATGATGGTGGCCATGATCATTACGCTTTTGCCCACCATCATGTTATCGGGATTTATTTTTCCCATCGCCTCCATGCCAAAACTGCTCCAATATATTTCTTACATTATCCCGGCCCGTTATTACCTCCACATCGTCCGGGGAATTATTCTGAAGGGTAGCACCTTTTTAGACCTGGGTCAGCCCACCCTCTTTCTCGGAGGAATTTCCGTCATACTATTAATAGTTTCGATACGAAAATTCAGTTCAAATCTGGAGAAATGAGATGCACCGCATACTTCAAATGGTTCGCAAAGAATTTAAGCAAATCTTCCGGGACCGGGCGATGATTGCCATTATATTTATCATTCCCATTATTCAGCTCTTTGTTCTGGCCTATAGTATTACCACAGACGTGAAACATATTAAACTTACCATTGTCGATTACGACAATAGCCAGATCAGCCGGAGTATCATCCAATCCTTCAGCCAGACCGAAATATTTGACCTGGTTTCCTATACTTCGGATGTTGATGATGTTGGCCGGCAAATGCGGGCCTGGGATTCCCAGATCGCACTGATCATCCCGGTGAATTTCAGCCGGGATATCCAGCGTCATCTTAATCCACAGGTGCAGATAGCTGTGGACGGAGTTGACGGAAACACCGCCGGGGTGGCTCTCGGATATGCATCTCAAATTTTGAGGAATTATGAGATTGAACTGGCTACTCAAAACTTCACCAGTTCTCCCGGCAAACAAATTCATCTGGTCAGCATGGTGGAGAGGATGTGGTACAATCTGAACCTGGACAGCCAGCAGTTTATGATCCCGGGAATCGTGGTGGTACTCCTGACCATCATCCCCATGATGCTTTCGGCCATGAGCCTGGTGAAAGAACGGGAAATCGGGACGCTGGAACAGTTGATGGTGACCCCTCTGCGAAAACACCAGCTGTTGATCGGTAAAATTGTTCCTTTTCTGATTCTCTCTTATGTGGAAATGGGCATCGTGATGACTGCGGCTATTTTATTTTTCCGGATCAGTATGAACGGCAGTTACACCCTGCTGGCCCTGTTATCATTTTTCTACCTGTTCACCACCATCGGTCTGGGCATCTTTATTTCTACATTTACCAACACCCAGCAACAGGCAATGTTTGTAGCCTGGTTCTTTATGGTGTTTATGCTGCTGATGAGCGGGTTTTTTATTCCCATTCAGAATATGCCCCAATCACTGCAGGCGCTTACCTACCTCAATCCCATGCGCTATTTTATGTTTATTATCCGGGATATTTTCCAAAAGGGCTCAGGAATTATTTACCTGTGGAAGGATGCGCTTCCTATGACCATCTTTGGTTTACTGATTATTTCGTTGGGGGTGATTAAATTCCGAAAGCGGGTGAGCTAATTATTTTCAATACCCTGTTTTTGTAATTTTTTTTCAGTAAAAAATTAATCCCGGTTTTCCTGATTAACCTGCGCCCGCTGTTTTTCCCAATTCACCCGGCACAGGGGCAGAAAATCGCAGGCCTTTCCATCCCACCTTTTACACCGGATCTCATCAATAGTGTGCTGAAATTGCCCCGACCGAATACCTTGGATATAATCGATGGCAAAGGAAATTGTCCGCTCCAGAAACTGTTTCAAATTCACTGGCTTTTCATCTTCGAAATATTTATCATTGGGCAACTGGGCGAATTTACTCACCTTTACCGGACCAATATCCGAAGAGACATCTTTGAAAACAATTTTCTTCTCCAGATCCTGCTCACTTTTGATTTGGTAAAAAGCCCCACCAGCCGGATGCAGTCTTTTATGTGTCGATGAAAGCATCTGTTCTGCTGCGGCAAGATAGATTGGTAACTGTAATTTCTCCCCTTCCCACATCTGCCGGAGGGTGGGAACATTTCCGGTTTTATAATCTACCACCAGCATCGTCCCATCATCGGCAATTTCAATCCGGTCTATTTTCCCTTTGAACAAATAACCATTCGTTCCCCTCTCAACCAGAAAAGGTTTGCTGGCCGAGACCGGATCCGACTCATCCGGAGTCTGTCTGAGATTGCCAAAGGAGAGTTCAAAATACCTGGGAAGGGTCGAATAGCGTTTTAGCATTTCACTTTCATATTCAAAAAATTTTCCCAGCAAACCGGTATGCTCCGGACTTCCCAGGTAGAAGTTTTTTTCCATATCCCACAGAATGCTTCTCGGTGCCGGAATTTTCTCCAATTCCTTTTCGGCAATGGAAATCAGTGCTTCAAGAGTTCTTTCTTCTTCGGGGACGGTACGATAAAAGCGAAACAAAATATTATGAATCGCAACCCCTCGGTCCAATGGAGATAGATATTCTTCAATTTCCTTTTCAGCTTCGGTATTGAGTAATTTTTCAAAAAAGTAGATCATCGGGCAGTAAGCATATCTTTCCAGTTGGGTGGGGGAAAACCGGGCTCGCTGATAATGATCATCTAACCAGCTCACCGTAACTTTATCTTTTGATAAATCACCTTCATAGATAGTGGATCCTTCCATTGCCATCCGTTGATCTAAAACCCTCAGGCGGTAATTCAAATGATTAATGTATGCCGGTTGAACAAATGGCTGCAATTCTTCAGGCAGCGACTGAATCATTTTTCGACTGTCTGCTATGTCCGATCTGGCTGGCTGCAACTTTTCCAGAATATCCGACTCAGTATATAAAGGGATTTTCCTGGCCTGTTTTCCGGGATAAAGAGAAATGCGTTCCAATTCCCGCAAAAATATAGACGGCAAAACCGGATTATCCTGTTTGAACTGGGGATAAGACAGCTGGAGAGTTTTGACCGGGGCATGTAAAATTTGCAGGAAAAGCTCCCTTTCACGATAGAGCTTGTCCTGCTTCAGGAATGGCTCCAACTCCCGGACATCGAGTTGGAGAGATAATCGGTTTTCCGGATAGTACCCCGGTAACGTACCTTCTTCTAAACCCACAACAAACATCGCTTGGTAAGATTGATTATTCAAATCGGTCAGCGACACAATCCGGACACCAAGATTTTTTGGCCGGGAGGGGTTTAGTTTCTCCACACTGGTAATCATCGATAATACCTGGGTGAGGTCCTCCTTAGAATATTTTTGTTTGGGAGAGAAACTAACAGCGGCCGTCTTCCAAAAATAAAGGGACTGGAAAAACCGGCTCAATGCCTGAACAGTTTCTTCTGCGGATGGAATATGAAAGTCAGCTGGCTCGTCGACCGTGAACCGGGCAATTTTATGCCGTTTGACCACCCGGACAAAATAGTTATAGATCTCATCTGCTCGACGTGGTTTTTCCAGGTAGGACGCTTCACTGATGATCGATTTTATAGCTGCGATTACATCTCCGTATTCCGAGGTTTGCCTCTTGTCGTTGTCTTCTGTCCCTTCCCGGATAAAATTCATTTCCCGCTCGAGGTATTCCACAATTTCTTTTTTACCGGATTTTACCCGCAAACCGGCAAAGATTGAATCGATCTGGGCAGACTTGAGATTCTGCTCATAGAAAAAGTAGGGGGATTTCAAAAGTGCTAAAAATATTTCGGCCGGATAATAGCCTCTTACCAGATCGAGCAAGAGTAACAGATTCCTTATGACAATAGATTTGCCAAGTCTCTTTCCGGAAGTAAAGGTATGGGGAATTTGATAACGGGAAAAAATCGTTTCGATAACCGGACGATAACTTTCCAGTCTGGGACTGCTCACCGCAATCCGGGAGAATCTGATAGATTCATCCAGCACCAATTTTTTAATTTCGCCGGCAATTTGCTCGATCTCTTGTTGTTTATCCACCCCGGCATAGCGTTTAATTTTTCCTGAAAGATCCAGTCGCTCGGATTTTATCTGAAAGAGAGAATTGCTCAGTTTGTCGTTAGTCTGGTAACCCTGTACATGATCGGCTATTGCCTTTAACCGTCCGAACAATTGGGTTTTGTGGATAAAGATCTCGTTATTTCTCCCATAAGACATAAGCAGAAACACCTGAAGGTTGAGCTTTTTCAATAATTCAATAAACTGAAAATCATGATGCCGAAAGTGGCTTACATCTTCAATGATGACGGAAGAAAGCTCAGGGAAATATTTTTTTAGAGAAGCGGATGAGAGGTGTTTACAAACGCTCTTTTTGATCCCGGTTTCATCCAGATAATTTTCATTAACTTGTTGAAAATATTTCCGGAAAATAAATTTCAGATCATTTATAAATTTATCCCGGGTGCTCAGATACAACCTTTCTTCCGGAGTGGATAAAATTTGTTTTTCACCAGCACTGGCCCGGATTTCATCAAATAATTTTTGCAATTCCTGTACAATTTCAGGCGGAAAAGACCCATCAGGGTAACGCAGATACTGCAACTGATCCGAATGCTGGATAATAATTTGCTGCAGAACCAGACATCTCAAATTAAAATCTATATATTTGCCGGATAAATTAAGTTTTTCCAGGAGCAAAAGGAAAAATCCCGGATAACTCTGGAATGAGCTTTGAAAAAGGTCTGGCCGCTTCTGTTCCAGGATATACTTTTTCCGTAAAAAATTTGCCCGGTTTAAATTTGGGGTTAAATAGAGAAAAGAATTCGGTTTCTTTAAGAAATCGGGTTGATACTGCAAGAAATTGTTGCTTAAATCTGAAAAATTGGGACTGTAATGGAGTTCAATTTTGCCGGACATCAACCTGCCTTTCGTCTAACGGGTCAATATATTAAATTCAACCGGACTTGGCAAGAATACTTGTGAATGAAACCTATCCCACAGGGAAAGTAAAATTCGATTAACCATTTATCAACTTGCTTTATCGGCCTTTTATAAACAT
>CAYVKM010000150.1:0-5066 GCA_964452045.1 uncultured Calditrichaceae bacterium | reverse complement strand
TAACATTATCAATAGTGATCAACCGACCCTCGTAAGCTTCTCCCATATCCTCAATGTTAACATCAAGCGGTGCCGGCAGCGGATTACCGCTACTCAAAACGGCGGCATCGAAATTACTAATCTCAACCTTCCCGTTATAGGTATCGATGGTGCCTACCACTTCCAGGCTGTCACCTTCGTTGTATTCGGTAGCACCGATGTTAAATTCAAATACATTGATGCCGCCGGTATTGTCCTGCATATAAAAATCGTAATTGGTGGTAGAGAAAACACCTGAAGCAACTGTGACAATTCCCTGTAGCTTTGTCAGATATCCGGCAGCTAATGGCAATCCGTCTGCATCCAGCTGGGAGTGAAATGTACCGATATCAGGTATGCCGATAATTACTTTGTTTTGAGCTGATAAAGATGAGGTGTTATTACCCCAGGCTTTTACCCAATACACGAAGCTAACACCATTTTGTTGTGAATTAACAGTTGCCTCGTACTGATCTCCGGAGGTCGGATTCATGGGAATGGAATCAAGATTATTCAGATTAAAATCTGTATAAAAATATAATCTCACTGAATCAATTGTTCCTGTGGCAATTGTTACATCACAGGTGACATTAATATTTTGTCCGGCCGGAAACGGCTCATACAATAAATTAGTAATAACTGGGGGATTTGTTACAGTCCCAGAGGTAATGCTCTCCCAGGTCGTTCCAATTCTTATTCCGTCTATAAACAAAACTGGTCCATTTGTTCCTGATTGACGAAGCGCGACAGTTCCCAAATTACTCGGGTCGGCAGATGCGTCAGTTTGTGTTAAATCAGGTGTAGGTGGTCCACCAGTAAGTGTGGGATTAACCCATAAATTCATTGCATCATCACTGGATCCCGAGTTAAATGAATATTCCATAATGATTAAATATGTGCTACCTGTAGTATATAAATAATCCGTGTAAACCGTATCAGCATTATTCCCTTTTGCAATACCAAACGATATATTCGTTGCACCATCACTTTTCACAAAAACCTTGCCACGAAAGTACGAGGTCGATAGTGGATCCTCACTAAGATGAATGAAATATTCTCCAGCTGAAGTTGCAGAAGTAACATTTACCATAAATCCTGCATATACACTGCCACTGGACTGAGAAGTATAAGCCTTGTTTACATCTTCCCTAGAACCAGACCCACTAACAATTTCGGCAGCATTACCAATCCCTGATGGTGGATAATTATTATAAACTAATCCCGGAGATACAACCTGTATCGGTATGTTTCCAGCACCACTATGAGCCGACCAACCATATAAGTTAAGATCTGTACCAGCGGGATAGTCAAAATTTTCCTCAAAGAGAAGCTGTTGAGAAAACGATATTCCAGTGAAAATGAGAATTGCTAAAAACAAGTACCTTAATTTCATGATTCCTCCTAATTTATTGTCCTAATTTGATTCCAAATTATTTAAAAACTCTAATACAATTTCCCCTGCCAAACCCCTTGTCGTTGCATTTCATACTCGATGTCGCGCTGGATCACATCGGCTCGCAATCCCCAGTTTGGTTCGATGAGTAAGCGGGGATGCGTTTCGCCCACCAACCGCTGCACCCGGATATCCGGACGGAGATGCTGCAGAAATTGCGGGACAAATTCAATATACTCCCGATAATCGAATAAATGAAACGGATTATCCTGATACTTTTTTGCCAGAATGGTCTTGCGCACAATATGCAGATGATGGATTTTGAGATAATCTATGGGGTACCGGGAAATTATCCGGGCCGTCTCCAGCATCTCTTTTTTGGTTTCGGTGGGAAAACCCAGGATAATATGCGAACAAATATGAATACCACGGCCGGCGGTCATTTCCACCGCATCCACCCAGTTCTGAAAATCATGCTGACGGTTGATCCAGGTCAGGGATTTATCGTAGGGAGACTCCAGACCATATTCTATGGTGATATAGTAATCCCGGGCCAGTTGCTCCAGATAGGCAAGCTTTTCTTCATCGATACAATCTGAGCGGGTGCCAATGGCCAGACCCACCACCTTGGGATGAGACAGTGCCTGCTCGTATAAAACCTGAAGACGTTTCAAGGGCGCATAGGTATTACTGTACGCCTGAAAATAAACGATAAAACGGTCCACCCTGTACCGGCGGGTGAGAAAGGAAATTCCGGTTTCGATCTGATCCGGTATGGGCATTTCAGTAGTATTGTAGGTCTGTTTAAAGCTATCGTTGTTACAATAGATGCAGCCGCCATAACCTTTGCTGCCATCCCGGTTGGGACAGGTGAACCCGGCATCTACGGTTACTTTTTGCAAACGGGTACCGAAGGTCTGCCGCAGGTAGTCCACATAGGCATTATAGGGTCGGTTGGTGCCCCAGGGATATTTGGGATATTCTGTACTCCTTTTTCGGGTGGTTGCAGATTTTTGTAAAACGTCATTCTTCACTTCTTCTCCTTAACGGATTTGCAATATAAACATCAAAATTAAATTAATCAACGGGAAGCAGTAAATATATCACCCCTATGGGATTAGAAAATATATTGATCTTAAAGGCATGCAATAGAAGCTCCGCGTTTAGCAAGATACTATTCTAAAAACAAACGTACCAAATCAAAAGTCCGAAGGACTGAAATGTTTGTAGATCATCAAGCAATCCTATAAATAAAACCCGGTACGGGTGAAATTCATCTTGATCGCAATGGGTCACATGCAAAACATCCCGAAAAAATTCCCGCTACCGTAATTTCCTTAATCTGCATTATATTTTATTTGGATATGGTCAAACATCTTCTCAGAATCAAATACTATTTTTTATTAATCTTTTTTCTGGCTCTCACCGGTCAAGCCCAGGAAAGTCCGCAATTTTCCGTCTCCGTTCCCCGGGTAGTACTCAATGATATTCAATTTCATATTACCCTTACCCCATCAGTTCACTTTATATCCAGCAACGTTAACCGGAAATTGTTATGTACTATTCAGGATTCACAGAATAAGCAGATCTTATATTCAGATTCCATCCTGATTCACACCGCGGAAGAGAGGGAAATCCGGATCAGTAATATCTCCCTAGCAACAAACGGAAGAACAAACCTGATCGTGTCACTGGACAATATTTCCCGGGAAGTATCTACCCGGGTGCTGCCCTCATTTTTTAGTATTCTGCCACCGCTCCTGGCGATACTTCTGGCTCTCGTCACCCGGCAGGTGATTGTTGCCCTGTTTTTTGGTATCTGGCTGGGAATCACTTTTATCTACGATTTCAATCCCCTGATCGGATTTTTACACACCCTTGACGAATACATCGTAAATGCCCTGGCCTCCCCGGATCGCATATCTATTCTTATCTTCAGCCTGGTACTGGGCGGAATGGTGGGCGTCATTACCCGCTCCGGCGGGACCCAGGGCATTGTGGAAAAGCTGCGTCACTATGCCAAAAACGCCCGGCTGGGACAGCTGGCTACCTGGGCAATGGGGGTGCTCATCTTCTTTGACGACTATGCCAACACCCTGATCGTCGGAAACACCATGAGACCGCTGGCAGATAAACTGCGGATCAGCCGGGAGAAACTCTCTTATCTGGTTGATTCCACTGCCGCCCCGGTTGCCAATATTGCCATCATTTCTACCTGGATCGGATACGAAATCAGCCTGATCAATCAATCCTTTACCGGTCTGGGAGTAAACGACAATGCCTATATCACCTTTATTAAAACCATTCCCTATAATTTTTATCCGGTTTACGCATTGGTCTTCGGATTTTTAATTGCATACCTGATGCGGGATTTTGGCAGCATGTACCGGGCTGAAATCCGCGCCAGGCAAACCGGAGCACTTCTACGGAAAGGTGCCATGCCGCTGGCCGACCTCACCGATCCGGATGTGGTTGCAGATGAAAAAACACCGTTACGCTGGTATAATGCTTTTATTCCGATTGGAGTGGTTATCCTGGCTGTTTCACTGGGTCTGGTTTATACCGGCTATCAAAGTCTTTCGGAAAATGGAATTTCTCTCGCCGGAAACAGCTGGATCCATCAGATCAGCCTGATTGTGGGAAATGCGGATTCCTTTGCTGTGCTGATGTGGGCTTCTTTCCTGGGTTCGATTACCGCTATCATGCTGGCAATTTTCCAGCGGATTCTCTCACTACAGCAGGCCATAGATGCCTGGGTAAAAGGGATACGCTCGATGATCATGGCTGCCATCATTCTGACCAGCGCCTGGGCTATCGGAACCATCTGTCAGGATCTTTTCACCGCAGATTATGTGATCCATCTGACCAGGCAGTTTCTCACCCCCCACTGGTTGCCACTGATTACTTTCCTGACCGCAGCGATCATCAGTTTTGCCACCGGTACCTCCTGGGGAACCATGGCCATCTTAATGCCTATTGCCATTCCACTGGCTTATAAATTTCCACTGGCTACCCCCGGCATCGATCCTTCCCACGCCACCAACCTCATGCTCAGCACCACTGCTGCGGTATTGGCCGGAGCGACTTTCGGAGATCACTGCTCACCAATCTCCGATACTACCATCATGTCCTCCATGGCTTCCGGAGCGGACCATATCGATCATGTGCGCACCCAGTTACCCTATGCTTTAACCGTGGCAGTTGTGGCCAGTCTGTTTGGTTATATACCGGTGGGTTTTGATATCAGCGACTGGTGGGTGTTAATATTCGGATTTGTGGTACTGTTTCTAATCGTGCGCTTTTTAGGTAAGAAAACTGATTTCAGACAGGATTGACAGGATAATACTTCTTGTTAAAATCTAATCCTCATTTTTCGCTGGCACCACCTGCCTTATCTGCTCCCATTGAAATCCCTTCCCCTGCAGGTACCGGATTAACTTCTCCTTTAATTTATCTCCCTTATCCCGGGAATGGGTCTTAGCGAACTTTTTTGCCAGGGATCGGGCAATTTCCATTTCCTCTTCTTCCGGGAGCAGTTCTTTCAGAAGCGGCTCATACAGTTCCCGGGGAATACCCCGCTGGACCAGTTTTTGGACCAGCAGCAGTTTACCGGCTGGCCGCAACCGTAACTCATTTTGAATAAATAAACTGGTGA
>CAYVKM010000149.1:0-5181 GCA_964452045.1 uncultured Calditrichaceae bacterium | reverse complement strand
ATGATTTTGCTCATATTTTTATTTCCTCTGACCTTCATCTCTTTATTTTATAATGACGAATTTACCAGTCTGAACATCCCCCTTTATTTCATCTTTCACGGTAAACAGATAAATCCCGCTCGAGACTGCCTGGCCAACACTGGATGTCAGGTTCCAATCCTCGAATCCTCTTTGGAAATCATTATGTTTGAGCGTCGCTACTAAATCCCCGGCCAGGGTATAAATTTTAATTTCACATTGGGCCGGCAGATTGATAAACTGAATTCTGCGATCCTGCTCCAGCCATTTATTTCGGGAAGGATCCGGTCTTTCCCATGGTGGATTAAAGGTGTGGTAAGCAATATCTCCCCGATAGGGATTAGGAACCACAGCCACCTGGCCGACCTCTTTGGGAGGTTCCGGTCCCGGGACAATGGTAACAGTCCCGGCGCTGATACTGGATTCGAGAGATGGATAAGCAGAAACCGTATCAGGCTTGGAAAATGCTGTAACTGCGTAATAATACTCAAAATTATTGAGTAAGCCGACATCTGTATATTCACGAACCAGACCAGTGTTTTCACCATAATCATTCCCGGGCAAATCATATTCACCCAATAGTGTCCACGGCCCCCTGGAACTTTGGGTACTTTTATAGACCCGGTATCCTTCAAACGGCACCTGTGCACTATCCGCCCGATGAGGATCATAATAATTTTCCGGATTTAATTCTCCGGGTCCGGCTTCCCAATTTAAGGTGACCGCCTGATTCTGAATTTCAACTTTTAAAGGTGGTCTGGGCGGTGGTGAAGGAACTTCATAATTATTTTCATGTAACCAGTCAAGTCTGTCCGCATTCTTAAGTACACCGGATGTTCCTTCTCCAAGAATCTCTCCGACCGAAAAATGCAGTGTATCATCCTTATTAATATCAAAGGGTCCAAAGGCAATAATGAATTGAGAACCAATAGGCTCGAATTGATTACGCATGATAACTCCTGCAGCCATCTGTTCCCAGCGAAGTCCATCTGCACTGGGTGGGGCACTTCCCCCCTGCCCTTCATACCAATTAAAAGTCCAGCGTAGACTTGCCGGATCCACATCATCCGGAGGTAAAATTTTTACCCCAATCGGACTGATTGCTTGCCCATCAGTCCCCCCTGCATGGTCTATGGAGACGCCCATATAATGATCCGGATAATAATTTGAATAATCATCCAGAGCAAAACCCCATCCCGTTCCTCGGTAACCTACATTACCATCCAACCAATAAGCCACATAAACATCGGTTAAATCATATTGTTTGGATATGATGTAAAAATTATAAACGATCATTTCCTCCAACGGAGCGGAACTCCAGGCATAACTGGTTTGAATAACATCAAGATATAACGGATGATGCGTCGAGACATTCAGTATATTATAATCACTATAACGACAAACAAAATCTTGGTCGGAGACTCCAACATAATGGGGCCAGTAGGGAATATCAACCGTATCATGATTCGAAACAACCCATACGGTATCGTTGGATGCAGATGTGGGATAAAATTCAGCGTATGAGTTCCAGCTGGTGGTCACTGAGACCAGGGTATCTCCATCATGAATTGATCCTACCCAAATGCCACCTTCACCAACATGCTCTTCGAAACTTCCCGGAGGAAATTCACAATAAATTAGCCCAGACCAGCCACTGAATTGTAGTTCCGGCCAGAGACTTCCTATGTTTGATACAAATTGCCGAACCTTGCCAACATCGTGCATTTTCCAATCTAGATTAGCTTCCTGGGAAAAAAGAGAGCTAAGACCACAGAAACCATACAACAAAACAATAATTGTTATTAAATTATTTTTCATCATAAATTCAATAAAATAAATGACCTAATCTTCAAAAAATTATAATATACATCACTGTTTACCAATTTAATCTTAAGCCCAGATGAATTTGTCGGAATGCAGCAAATTGTCTCGGGTCAAGCCGGGTCAGAACATCATAATAATTCAAATATCTTTCCCCTCCCAGTGATGTTAATTGCGGATCAACATCCCCATACCGATAGGGTTTTCCCGTGTAAGTATTAAATCCATAATCAATCTGTACATTCTTTTCATTAAATACATTAAAAATATCCATAAATATACCCAGATCGAGATTCCACAAATTGAAAGATTTTTGAATTTTAAAATCTGTTACGCTGGTAAAAGGCGCTGTGGCAGAATTTTCTGTTTTCTGAGCAACGGCCTGATCAAGCGTGTATGGGGTATAGGGTTGTCCAGACGCAAAGCGGGACAGTATTGAAAAGATCCAGTTATCCGGCAACCTTAATCCGAACAAATTAGGTCTTTGTTTTGGTGGGGCAGTAAAGGAGAGTTGCAATATGACCTGATGCCGAATATCCCAACTCAACGGCCTTTCCCGAATAGGATTCGGGAAATCTGTTCTAGAACGAATATAATCATCAAACGCCGATGAGGAATAACCCGTGGCCCATTGAGCCGTATAGGTCACTCTTCCGGAAGTGAAATTAGAATATTTTTTGACGACCTCAAATTCTAGTCCCCTCGCCCGGGCGTATCCACGGTTATCAAACAGGTCTACCGGCAATCCCAGATTTGCTTCCAAACTCAAGGTCTGCACCTGTTTTGATATATCTTTGGTGTAACTTTTTATATCAAGCGCCCAGTTCCGGCCAATTTGATGGGTAAATCCGAACTCATATAAAACCGTCTGTTCGAAGTCCAAATGCGGATTTCCGGTCAGGCCACCGGTCCAGGGATCTCGATAATAATTCTGCATTTCAGGGAGCTGATTAAAATGGCCATATGAAAAGAATAAAACAGTTTGTTCACTAATTGGAAATGATATTCCAAAGCGGGGACTCACCTTATATTTAAATTCTTTCCAGTCTGCTTTTAATCCAGTGGCATTTTCCCACTGCTGCTTCCATTCCTGATTCATTACCGTAGAACCAAGTTTTAACCAATCCAACCTTACACCGGCATTAATAATAAGCGTTTCTTTCTCAAATTTATCCTGCACATAAAATCCGCCAATGGTTGGATATGCTCTGAAAACCCAACGCTGTAAACCGAATTCCGGATATGGCCCAATCGGTTTTGGGAGGGTATTTTCGTCCTTCTGCCAAATTCGCTTTCCATAATAGGAAAGATTATAGGGATCCTGGATATCAATATATTGCAGATCATTATACTTGACTTCCAAACCGGATTTAATCAGATGCTCCGGATGAATTTGAGAAGTGATATCGGCCTTGGCACTATAAGTATAAGTTACATCATCCCGCCAGATACTTTGATAACCGCGGGCGGACTGAAAGCCATAAATGTCATTTATCGGAGCTCCATATTTGGTATCAACCCGATCCGGAGGATCAGAAAAAAGATTAAAATAGGTGTTGTAATCGTATGCTACCGAATCTTTATAAAATTCCCATAGATTTGTTGGATTTAAGCCGAATAGAGAACCATTATAATCTACATTCAAATAACCAAAATTGACATTATAAAAAGTAGATTTGGAAAGGGTATGTTTAAAAGTTAAAATCAGATTCTGATTATCCCGGCGATAGTTGGGTAGATGATCCGGATAATTTTTCCAGCCCCAATTGTAAGGACTCCAGCGATTAGTAGAACCATGATAACTCAAAATGGTTGAAAATCGATTGGATAATTGCCAGGAAAGTTTCAAATTTAAATTACCGGTATTGTCCTGTTTCTCCGGAATGTTTATTCCCAGCATATTTATGTCATCACGGGTACGATTATTATTGTATGGAGTATTTGAGAGAGTACCGTTCCCAGAAAGGAAAAAATACATTTTCCCCGGTATTTTTAACCCAAGCTTGGGTAAAAGATTCCGAGTTATTGGCTCTGGACCTCCAAGGTAAAACGAGGTATATTGAAAATCGTAGTTATTACTGATATCCGCAAATTGAGAGGTTTTATACTCAACGCCACCTTCCAATGTCTCACTCCCTGATCGGGTGGTGATGTTTACTACACCAGATTGCGCCTGACCGTATTCCGCACTAAACGCTCCGGTAAGCAACTCCATCTCCTGTACATCAACCACATTTAAATTGAGTACATCCCGCCCCCCATAGATGGGATGGGTAACCGGAACACCATCAACCATATAGAGAATCTCTCCTCCACGGCCACCCCGCACATGAATGTCCTTCAGGCTCTCGTCACGAACCTGAAGCTGGGATCCCTCACCAAAGCGAATAGTCTGGGCGCCAACATCCACGAAAGAGCCGGCTTGTAATAAAAAGATATCGGAAGTGGATTCAAAACCCGGAGTGTCCTGGATATCCTGACGGGAAGCTGTTTTACGGGTGGCAGTAATATCCTTCTGCACCAATAAGTTTTCTGCGACTACCTCAATCTCCGGACCCTCCACTGCCTGAGATTCCAGTTCAACGTTTATTTTTTCGGTTAAATCCACTTTTACCCGCACACCTTTAACGGTAAAGTTATGGTAACCAATGTAGGAGAATTCCAGATCGTAAGAGCCTGGTGGTATCTGGAGAATATAGTAAAATCCATCTTCATCCGTGGCAGTACCCAGATTTGTACCTTTTATCAATACGTTCACACCAATTAGCGGATCACCGGTTGCTTTTTCAGTTACTCTTCCGGAAATTTTTCCAGTATTGCCGGCAAACAATATCTGGGTAAAAACAAAAATGAAAATTAAATATTTCGGTATTTTTGAATCTCGCATTTTTAACAAGGCTCCTGATATTAAAATGTTACATAAAATTATTCTATTTTATTATCGATATCCTAAACTCTGTAACATTTGATCTGCCATGATCTGAGCATCACTCTCCCGGATAAAAAACATCGGAAAACCAAGAACAATGGTATTAAAACTGGTTCCATAGTAGCGAAGACCAACCGGCTGACCACGCCACTGGAAGAAAGTGCTGGAAATTAAATTGGCATAAACATACATCACATCGGTAAAACCTGCCCGTTCGGTAATGATATTAATTTGACCCAGTTTACCAAAATACGGAAATTCCATCAGCTTTTCTTCGTCAACATGGAGTGTATCGGTAACATTTGGATATGGATTGACGCCAACGAAATCAGTTGGGATAAAGATTGTCTCATCTGCCGTCCGAATATGAAGATAGTCATGAATAAACGTTCCTTCCTCAAAAGTTTTCGGAA
>CAYVKM010000148.1:3229-5228 GCA_964452045.1 uncultured Calditrichaceae bacterium | reverse complement strand
AAAAACGACACCCTTCGGTACATCCCCGCATGATTTCCACCGATAACCGGTCGTGTGTGACCTCGATAATCGGCACCAACGGTTTCAGAGGATAATTCCGTTCCGACAACTCCGGTAAAATCCGTTTGTGGATATTCGCGGGCGCCTCCGGTATTTTGGGGCTGATGCTCTGAAACTCCCCAAATTGATTCCGCTCCACCTGATAAAATGTAGGTATATACACACCGGTGATTTTTGCCAGGGATTTCAAAAGCGTCAGCTTATCCTGATCCACCTTTTTTGCCGAGCGGACTATCTCACAGATTTCCAGGATGGCTTCTTCCCCATCTCCAATCAGGAAAACATCAAAGAAATCCGCCACTGGCTCGGGATTAAATACTGAGGGACCGCCGCCGATAATCAAGGGATCAGCCTCCGTTCGATCGGCTGCCCGCAAAGGAATACCGGCCAAATCCAGCATATTTAAAATATTGGTATAGGTCAATTCGTACTGCAGGGTAAAGCCGATCCAATCAAATTCTTTGAGCGGGGTGCGGGATTCGAGACTGAAAAGGGGAATATTTTTAGCCCTCAATACCCCTTCGGCATCAAACCAGGGGGCATAAACCCGTTCTGCCCAGATATGCAGCTGGCTGTTCAGGACATGATAAAGAATGTCATATCCCATATAGGACATACCCAGCTCGTAGATTTCCGGAAAAGCCAGGGCAACCCGCACTTCTGTTTCCCGGGAATCTTTAATCACCACATTATATTCGTTTCCGGTATAGCGTCCGGGCTTATTCACAAAAGGTAGAAATTCTTTCTCTACCCGGCTGGTTAACTGCATGACCCAAACTTTAAGGTGATTTTATCTGAAAGTTTATGAAGACAATTCAAACTGCATCTCAATTGTATTTTACACTAAATTACATCGCAAAAACCGAAGGATAAAGAAAATTCTTACTCATAGGTCATTTTTTCGAGATCTTCCTTAAGCTTCGGAATATTTTCCGTATTATCCGGAATCACAATTATGGTATTTTCACCGGCAACCGTTCCCAAAATATTCTTGTGTTTTAACTGATCGATATAGAGCGCAACACCCTTCGCTCTTCCGGTAATCGTTTTTACCACAATCTCGCACTCATTGTTGTAGACGCCCAAAATTTCCATGCCGACGATCCGGCCAAAAAAGTGACTGCTGTCTTCTTCCGAAATGGAATAGCGATATCCATCCGAAGTGGGGACACGAATAATTCCCATATCGCGTAAATCTCTTGATAAAGTTGCCTGGGTGGTTTTAAAACCGCGCTGATGTAACTTCTTCAATAAGGTTTCCTGGTTTGCAATCCGCTCCTGCTGGACAATTTGTTTGATGATGAACTGGCGTTCTTTTTTCTTTGCCATTTGAAGCACTCCCGTACTTATTCCTTTGTTTCTCCCGTACACTAAAAGACACATATAAGGGGAACGCCGGTTAAGGCTTCCCCTCATACCTGTCCTATCACTACATTTTCTCCCTCAAAGCTGCCTGGGCTGCCGCCAATCTGGCGATAGGCACCCGGAAAGGAGAACAACTTACATAATTCAAATTTATCTGATGACAGAATTCCACCGAGGATGGTTCGCCACCATGCTCACCGCAAATACCCACTTTCAGTTTCGGACGTGTTTTTCGGCCCTGCTCCACGCCCCATTCCATCAGAACACCTACACCTTCCTGATCCACAGCCTCAAAGGGATCCCGTGGCAAAATATCGTGCTCCACATAGTAAGGCAGGAACTTTCCTGAATCGTCCCGTGACAGGCCGAAGGTGGTCTGGGTAAGATCGTTGGTCCCAAAGCTGAAAAATTCCGCCTCTTCGGCGATCTGGGCGGCAGTGACTGCAGCCCTGGGTAATTCGATCATCGTTCCGATAAGATAATCGACCTTTACTTTATATTTTTTGAACACTTCTTCAGCCACCCGGCGGACAACCTGGGCCTGGGATTTTAATTCATTCACATGACCTACCAG
>CAYVKM010000148.1:0-3129 GCA_964452045.1 uncultured Calditrichaceae bacterium | reverse complement strand
AGAAGCAGTTCCAACGCTTTGCGCCGGCCAGCTTCATCATCGGATAAAATCATTTCGCGAACTGCCTGAATTCGGTCTCCACCAAAGAACATGTGCTCGGTCCGGCACAAACCTATCCCCTCAGCACCGAAAGCGATGGCATTGGCCGACTGATCCGGTTGATCTGCATTGGTGCGTACACCCAGCTTGCGGAATTCATCCGCCCAGGTCATGACCTGATTATAGGTATGAAATGTCTTAGACTCTTGCGGCTTGAGGCTCTTATCGAGTAATACCTGAAGTACATCCGACGGTTTGGTTTCAATTTTACCCTCAATGATCTCACCGGTACTGCCATCCAAAGAAATCCAATCTCCTTCCTTGACCACATGTCCGTTAACCTCAAACTGTCTGGTTTTATAATTGATATTCAACGAACCGGCACCGGCCACGCAAACCTTACCCATCTGGCGGGCTACCAGTGCGGCATGGGAGGTCATTCCTCCGCGGGCGGTGAGAATTCCTTCTGCCGCATCCATACCCTTGATATCCTCGGGACTGGTTTCAATCCGGGCCAGAATGACCTTTTCCCCACGCTTCCGCCAATCCACTGCATCCGGGGCGTTAAAAACCACCTTTCCCGTAGCGGCGCCGGGACCGGCGTTCAGTCCCTTGGCCAGCAATTTACCGGATTTAACCGCAGAATTTTTCTGATTGAGATCGAATACCGGACGAAGCAACTGGTTCAATTGAATAGGTTCTACCCGCATGAGCGCGGTCTTTTTATCAATAAGGCCTTCCTCCACCATATCCACGGCAATCCGGAAAGCGGCAAAACCGGTTCGTTTTCCTGCACGGGTCTGAAGGAACCACAACCGGCCATTCTGAATGGTGAATTCCATATCCTGCATTTCTTTATAATGCTTTTCCAGCTTGCTGAAAATTACGCCAAGCTGTTTATAAACTTCGGGCATAATGTCATTCAGTTTCTGTAATTTTTGCGGTGTCCGGATACCGGCAACCACGTCTTCTCCCTGGGCGTTCACCAGGAACTCCCCATACATTTCCTTTTCCCCATTAGCCGGATTTCGGGTAAATGCTACACCTGTGGCACAATCGTCACCCATATTGCCGTAGACCATACTCTGCACATTTACCGCAGTTCCCCAGTGTCCGGGAATATTATTCAGCTTGCGGTAAACTATGGCCCGTTCGTTGTTCCAGGATCCGAAGACAGCGCCGATGGCACCCCACAACTGATCCATCGGATCTTCCGGAAATTTTTGACCGGTTTTTTCCTTGATCGCTTTTTTAAAATCCGCCACCATCTCTTTTAAGTCATCCGTGGTAAGATCGGTATCATATTCTACACCGCGTTCATGCTTTTTTGCTTCCAGAATTTCCTCAAAAGGATCTACATCATCCTTGCCTTCCGGTTTTAAATCCATCACCACATCGCCATACATCGCTACGAAACGCCGGTAGCAATCGTATGCGAAACGGGGATTATTGGTTTTCTTGATCAGCCCCTGAATAGTCTGGTCATTCAGTCCCAGATTGAGAACAGTATCCATCATTCCGGGCATGGAAGTACGGGCTCCGGAGCGCACCGAAACCAGCAGGGGGTTCTGGGCATCACCAAATTTCGCTTCCATTACTTTTTCCACATTTTGCAGGGCATCCTTCACTTCCTTTTCCAAACCGGATGGATATTTATTATTATTATCATAATAGTAGGTGCAAACTTCGGTAGAGATAGTAAAACCCGCTGGGACAGGTATGCCTATATTGGTCATTTCGGCCAGGTTAGCGCCTTTTCCACCTAAAAGATTTTTCAGATCCTTTGTTCCTTCTGCTTTTCCGGCGCCGAAGAAATAGACATTTTTATTTGACATAAAAACAACCTCCTTAAATCAGAATTAAATGTTCAAAACCATATAACTTCATGAGTCATACTTATTAAAATTCAAGTTCTAAATTTAACCAATGACGGTAATTTTTGCAAAAGAATAAAAATTTAAAAAAGAGAGAAGTTTTGCAGTTTGGGGGCATTTTTGTATTAATAAGCAAGATAGTTGTGCGGTAATTTCTGAAGTTGAAGATTATCTGCCTGATGTTGATAGCGAATCTAATTCATGTCATCCGTGGATTCTGGATACATAATCTCCGTCAAGTATGAAACATTAGGTCATCCCCCGCATATTTTAAGCGGCCTGCCTGCTGCAGGCAGGGGATCCATAAATTCCGTCCCTAGACACTGGATGCCCGATCTCAGTCGGGCATGACAAAATCACGAAAATATGGAACGACGTGGCCTGCCTGCGCCGATGCTTCGGCAGGCTGGCGAACTCTTTCCAATCAGTTTAATACAATCCATCCGTAGGTCAGTTATTATGTTTTGAGATTGCTTCTCCCGCACCTGCGGGATTGCAAAGACAGCGTTTGCCGGTCTTCGCGAGCGCAGCGCGGCGATCTCGCTCCAAAAAGTGCTGAATTATCCCTACCTGGGTTAGTCCTTACTTATGAAGATTGCCGCGACTTCCCTGTCTCGCAATGACAAATAATACAAATGTCGTCCCCCCCCACAGCTGCGGGATAAATGGCCGACCAATTTTCTCCATCTCTGGAATCTGGATCCCGGCTCTCCCTGTCTGCTGGCGCAACCCAGGCAGAAGACCGGGATGACAGAAAAAGTCTAATGGGAATAATATTAAGGCCGGGCGTAGCAATACAAACAATGGTATTTGCAGGGGGTATTCACATAATCCCCAATATCGATAGAAACGGTACAACCACAATCCTCCCGGGTGGCAGCCCTCCGTTCACTCACCTTCTCATGACCAAGCCGGTTCAACAGTTTACCATCAATGCAACTGCCTTTTTTCATCCCATGGACAAAGAGCAGACTATCGTTAGAACAACTATACAAATGCACACCGTAAAGCGAGGCCAGATCGACCATTTCCTGCAGAATGGCAAATTTTTTCCGGTCCTCCTGCTCATGGAACGAGAAATCCTTGATCTGCCTGGCCCTTTTCAGCACTTTGGGATAACGATGCATGATGCTGATATAACATTTCCGCAACCCGAGCAGACTGGCGTCCCGGACAAACCGGCGAAAAATCTGAATATCATGATTGGTTTGGACCT
>CAYVKM010000147.1:0-5556 GCA_964452045.1 uncultured Calditrichaceae bacterium | reverse complement strand
AGCTGAATCATCCCGAATCCGGTATTCTCTCCCTGAAAACCTACCTGGGTGCCTATGCCTGGCACTGCCGACATCATCTGGCTCATATTAACCTGACACTGCAAAAGTCACAGTGATGTATCTTCATTTAAATTTGAATCTTTCTTGTTATATATGAACAATTAATAAGGGTCTTAATTTAGTTCAAAGGAAAGGAGGATAGATTGTTATGATCGTTATCTTTTTAATCGGGAGGTTAATCCTCGGATTTTATTATATGTATAGCGCTTTCAATCATTTTAGAAATTACCAAAGTATGACCGGATATGTAGGTTCCAAAGATGTACCGGCTCCTACCCTGGCCATCATTGGCTCCGGTTTTCTGCTGTTGATGGCCGGTTTAAGTTTTTTGACCGGAATTTTACCCTATATCGGGGTAATTGCCCTGGTATTGTTCTTTCTTCCGGTCACTTTCCAGATGCATAATTTTTGGGCAATAGACGATCCGGTGGAAAAGAGAAATCAGCGAATTCATTTTATGAAGAATATGGCACTCATGGGATCTGCCCTGCTGTTCCTGTTTATTCCTACTCCCTGGCCTTTTAGTTTGGGTTAATAACAAGCTTGAAAAAACAAGCGTGGGACGCCCAAGTTTGAATACGCTGTTCATGGCCGTCCATTCTAGCAATTATCTCCGGGTCGCAAGTCCATGTGCGCAATAGATTCATTTTAATCGGCACTCTATGGCAAATAACATCATCATGCAATACGGCAGTTAGTAATGATTTCTGTTTGAAATTCCGGTAAAATATCTACCCACCCATCCTATTTTTTACCTATATTTCCCCACATTTTTTTAGATTTCTTTACTATTTATTTTAATCGATAAGGCATTCGACATTACTTTAAGGAGAAAAATATGACACTGTGGGAAAAAATACGTGATGGAATTCTGGATATATCTACCAAAACCGGAGATTTCATCAAAAGCGGAGCAGAGAAGACCGCCGAAACCGCAACATATACTTCAAAACTGACCCAATTAACCTGGGAAAGGCGGGGGATCCAGAATAAGATTGAAGATGAATATGTTGAGTTGGGAACGCTTCTGCACAAACTCCAAAAGGAAAATCGAATTGACGATTTGAAAAAAGAAGCGAAATCCAGCTTTGAAAACCTTGCTTCCTACGAAAAGAATCTAGCGGAGATCGATTCGGAAAAAGAACTGCTTGCATCTCAACATAATATCGGGCGGGCGGAAGAGAAAGCCGCCCAGAAACTGGCTGAAAACCTGGAAGCCGGAGGTGGAACAATGAAGAAAGTGACGATAAAGGAGGGCTCGTCAACAATTGGCAAAAAACTGCGTGACATTCGCTTACCCAAAGAAGCGCTGATCGTTAATGTGATGCGGGGTACGGAAATGATCATTCCCGATGGGAACACAATGCTACAGGCAAAGGATGAGGTTACTCTCTTAGGTAAGAAAGAAGATGTGGAAAGAGCGGGTAATATTTTTTCGGTCTGATTCATAAATTTGAAATCCAGGGAATACTAATCATAACAAAAGCCAACAATACTAATTCTGAATGAAAATAAGCACTGATTTATTCAAACAATTCCGGCTATCGAATTTCCGGCAAAATTCAGGGCAGGGGAAAATTAAAAAGTTCGGCACCTTTGGGGGGGTCTTTACTCCGGATGTTTTGACCATCCTGGGCGTGATTATGTACCTGCGCCTGGGCTGGGTAGTTGGCAATGCCGGATTTTTAGGGGCCGTAGCGATTATTCTGCTGGCAAAGTCGGTTACCATCTGTACCGGTCTGTCCATGTCCTCCATTACCACCAACATCCGAATCGGTGCCGGAGGGGCCTATTCCATTATCTCAAAATCACTGGGACTGGAAGCCGGTGGCAGTATTGGTATTCCCTTTTACATTTCCCTCACCTTATCTGCCGCTTTGTATATCATCGGATTCACCGAAGGTTGGCTACGGGTTTTTCCAGGACAAAGCCCCATTATAATTTCTTCCATTGCCTGGCTGGCACTACTGACCATTTCCTATATCAGTGCCCACTTTGCCATTAAAGTACAATATCTGATCATGGCCATCATTGGCCTCTCCCTGGTCTCTTTCTTCTTAACCCCGGCTCAACCAACCCCCGATTTTATTCTGATGGGTAAATTTCAGGATGCCAACTTCTGGCAAGTGTTTGCTATTTTTTTTCCTGCAGTTACCGGAATTATGGCCGGGGCAAACCTTTCCGGAGATTTAAGGGAACCGCGTAAAGCCATTCCCCTGGGCACATTGAGTTCTATAGTTGTCACTATGTTTATTTACATATTAATTGCTTATGTCATTGCAAGAATAAGCACATCTGCGGATTTACGAACAAACCAGATGATCATGGTAGACAAAGCCTTGTGGGGACCGGCAGTAATTGCCGGAATCATGGGAGCCACACTTTCCTCAGCACTGGGAAGTATGGTAGGTGCTCCCCGGGTGCTACAGGCACTGGCCCAGCAAAAGACCGTGCCCTTCCATAATGTTTTTTCCGCCAAAACCAAGAACAATGAACCCCGCAATGCCATAATCTTCACCGGCATCGTCATTGAACTAGCCCTCATTCTGGGTAACCTGGATTTCTTGGCTGCGCTGATTACAATGTTTTTTCTGATCACCTATGGTATGCTAAATCTGGTAGTTTTTATTCAGCAGAGTATGAATATTATCAGTTTCAGACCCACCTTTAAAGTGCCCCGGTTCGTTCCTTTAGTCGGGGCGATCGGATGCCTTCTTATCATGTTTCTGATTAATCCGGTTTTCAGCCTGGTAGCAATCGTGAGTATTGTAGTACTCTACTTCTGGTTGGAACGTCGCGGTCTCAAGTCCGAATGGGGTGATATCCGCGGAGGACTGTTTTTAGTGCTGGCAGAAAGGGCATCCCGAATCTCGATGAAGTTTCCCCGGCATCAAATGACCTGGAAACCTGATTTGCTGGTACCAATTGACGATCCAAAAGTCTGGGCCGGACCACTTCTGTTTATCAGAAGCATTACCTATCCTTCCGGGAGTATCTTCACCTTTACGGTAAAGAACCGTTTCCTGAAAGAGACCCAGACCGCCCTGGATGATCTGATCCTTCCCTTGAAAAATGAAAATCTTCTGATCAACTCCACCATAATTGAAGACAACAATTTTTTACATGGTGCCCGGCTGGTGATGCAAACCCTCAAAGCCAGCACATTCCGTCCCAATGTCTTGTTCCTAACTCTGGGTAAGGATCGGAAAAAAGATGAGACATTTGACAGTCTGGTAACCGAGGCAAGAAAAAATGATCTGGGCATCGTGATTTTACGCCAGCATCCCCGTATTGCTTTCGGGATGCAAAAAACCATCAATTTGTGGTTGCGGGACAAAAGTCCCAACTGGCACTTGGCCATGTTAATTACCCTGCAACTTCAACTTAACTGGGAGGGCTCGATTAACCTAGTGACGGTTGCCCCGGATAAATCCCAGGAGAGACGGTTATATGCTTTTCTGGACCGTTTAAGCGATCAGGCCCGCCTGCCTTCCATGACTGAAGTTTATGTACTGACCGGTACTTTCGAAGAAGCGTTAAAGAGCGCACCGCGTGGTGATATCAATCTTTTCGGTCTGCGGGATAAACTCTCTTTTGAATTTATGCGAAGCTCTACGGAGTTAACCAAATCCTCCTGTTTATTTGTCAAAGATTCCGGTCAGGAAAGCGCACTGGTTTAAACCGCCAAACTCAGTTCTCACTCACCAAAAGGATATAATGCTATGGAATCTCTATCTATACCGGATAATTTTTATACGGATCTGGAACGCCAGGAAATGGAATACTGGTCGGATTACTATCGGGCAGCCGGACCGGAGGTAACTAAAAATTGCGATCTGCAAATCCGTAAGATCGGTTCCGGCATTGCTACGGCTGCCGGTAAAATAGATATTCTGGCGTTCAACCGGGTTATCGGTCTGGGTTTGACTGAGCCGGTTATGGAAGAACAATTAAAGGATATCATCCGGTTCTACCGACCAACAGGCATACCCCGCATTTTTGTGCAGCTGAGTCCGAAAGTTGTTACAAACGATTTATCCGGGCTTTTGGACAAGCACGGTCTTCAACACTACAATAACTGGACAAAATTATACCGGGAGGTCAATCCCATCCCCCAGGCTGAAAGTTCTTTGCGAATTGAGCAGATCGGAGAAGATCGGGCAGATCTATTTGCCCGGATCATTATCTCCAGCTTTGAGTGGCCGCTGATGGTAAAACCGATGGTGGCCCTGCCGGTGGGCAGAAAAGGCTGGAAGCATTATCTGGCTTACCAGGGATCCGAACCGGTGGCCTGCGCCGCATGTTTCATTAAAGGCAAATATGCTTCCCTGGCTTTCGCTGCCACATTACCGGATTACCGGGGACTTGGCGCACAATCTTCCCTTATTGCCCGGCGGTTTCAGGATGCCGCCGAAGCCGGGTGCGAGTGGATGGTGGTGGAAACTGCCGAGGATAAACCGGAGCGTCCGGTGACCTCTTATCGGAATCTGAAACAGTTGGGATTTGAGCTGGCCTATCTCCGCCCAAACTATATTTATTATTTTGAGCGGACCTGATCCCCGAATTGTTTTTATCAGACCTGGTAACTTTGCTTCCTGCCGGTTCGTAAATTCATCCCGGTATGACGACGAATGAACAAAATTTAAATTCCTGGTTAAGGGATAAGATTGTCTCATTTGTGGAATCTTCTAAGGAAAATTCGCTACGGGACAAGCGTAGTGAAAAGGCCTGGGAATCCCCGCTGGTTGGATTTTCCAAAGGGACAGACCCACTATATCCAACAATAAAAAAACAGATCGGGGATTTCTACTGGACACCGATCAATATTTTCTACCACACCTTCCCCGATCTGCCTGTCGAATTTGAGAAGGTAAATGTAGTCTGCTGGATATTGCCGCAAACCCACCGCACGAAAAAGCAGAATCGTAAACAGGATCGTTATGCTTCGGAAAGCTGGGTGCGTTCCCGTTTATTCGGAGAACAGTTTAATCACCTGCTTCGTCAGCGGGTGGTAAATGTTCTAACCCGGGCCGGATATCACGCACTCGCTCCGGCTAATCCCGATCTGGAAAAATGGTGGGAGCATCCGACTCATGGCTATGTATCCCGCTGGTCGGAACGTCACGTGGCTTTTGTTTCTGGTCTGGGTACTTTTGGTTTAAGTGATGGCCTGATTACCCCGTTAGGTATGGCGGTGCGTATCGGCTCAGTAGTCACCAATGCACCTCTTCAACCTACTACCCGCCCATATACCGATATTCATCAATACTGCCGCTTTTATAATAATAGCCACAAATGCGAAAAATGCATGAGACGTTGCCCGACAGGTGCCATTACCCCGAAGGGTCATGATAAAATTAAATGCCGCCAATATATCCGCCAGATTGCCCCGGAATTTGCGAAGAAATATAAACTGGATCAGCTGGCCTGTGGGCTGTGCCAGACCAAAGTACCCTGCGAATCCAAAATTCCCCGGATCAGAGATTAATTCAATCC
>CAYVKM010000146.1:0-5614 GCA_964452045.1 uncultured Calditrichaceae bacterium | reverse complement strand
TAGTCGGCGAGACTTGAAAGAATTGCTGCATGGAAGATTATTAAGATAAAAGCCTGCTAATTTTGGCATCAAGCTGACCGGGAGGGCTCGGTGTTAAATGCATGTAAGCGCAATTTAGTCAGGTCAGCAGCAAAGGCTGCTTTAGTCAAACCGGAAGCTTATGACTTATCCGTTAAATTAACAAAGATAGGCTATTCTACCCGGTTTATTTTTGCAAAAATCAAAATCCCTGCCACCTCCAAACTCAGAATGTTATATAACCGACAGATGGTGGAGATTTAATTCTTCCTTACTAAATTCACCCGTTGTGCTATTAAAACAGTAAAATTATGGATTACATGTCACCCTTAACAGGGTTTTATTAAAACCGGGGAATATCAAA
Source organism: uncultured Calditrichaceae bacterium (assembly GCA_964452045.1). Classification (GTDB taxonomy): domain Bacteria; phylum Calditrichota; class Calditrichia; order RBG-13-44-9; family RBG-13-44-9; genus CAYVKM01. The sequence continues at coordinate 5,232 of CAYVKM010000146.1, read as the reverse complement.
GCTATAAATATATCATCCCTAAAGGGATTTTGTTAAAAAAGAGGAATCCTGCTTGTTACAAATATTCAATCCCTGACGGGATTTCCCTAATAATTCTTGAGTCTGTTCTAAAAAGTATATTTTCATTAATTTGTTATTCTGAACTCGTTTCAGAATCAATTATTTAAGTTATTTTTTGAGATTCCGATCCCGCGAGGGCGGGACGGAATGACATAATTCGGACTTTTTAGAACAGACTCATATATAATACAGCGATTAGAATCTATAATGGTTTCTAAAATATCAAGGTGTTTAATGTTTATAGAAAAACAAATTACCATTGGAAACCTGAACGCCTTAGGTGTTCAATGTTATTTTAAACAAAATTCTGGCAATAATTGAATCAGGTAAAACAAACGCTCATTTAATTAGCACAACGGATTATTTTAGAATAAGGTAGAAAAAGTGCAGAAATATAACCTGTCCCCACAGTGGATTGAAAATGCAGTTGATTATCAAACTTATCTTCATCAGATGCTGGAAAAGATTGACCGGGCTCAAAATGGCGAAGAGATCATCGAAAAAATTGACCATATCAAACTCAATTACCAAAGATCGATCCGAATTCAAAAAAGCTACCGGGTAAACCCGGATCTGCTGCAGGTGATCCGGCAGATAGACAAACCTCGGCAGTGGATCGTTTTAACCGAGGACTGGTGCGGGGATTCTGCTCAAAATTTACCCTTTATTGCCAGGATGGCCGGTCTGAATGAAAAAGTCACTTTAAGAATTCTCCTGCGAGATCAAAATCCGGATTTAATGGATCGTTATTTAACTTCCGGGAAACGGGCTATCCCCAAGCTGATTGCCTTTGATGAAAACTGAGTAGAATTATTTAACTGGGGTCCGCGACCGGATCCGGCCATCAGGCTCTTTGAAGGATTAAAAGAGAGAGGCCATGAGAAAAAGGAAGTTCTCACTCAGCTGCATCAGTGGTATGCCCGGGATGCCGGCAAAACCCTGGAGCGGGAGTTTTACGCAATTTTGGATAATACGCAAAGAGAACGCAGTAAGCATAAATCGGCACCTCAAACATTGGATGTTATCTAGCCTCCGGATAGCATATCCATATTTAGCTATAATACCCAGTTACAGATATAATTTGGCTGGATATCGGCATTTTTGACTTATTCTTTTCTGTTTCTAATGAATATGTTAGAAATGATAAAAAACTAAAATAGATGAACAATTTATTGTCATGAATTATAAAAATAATTAATTTTACAAAAAAGGAAAGAACGATGACATATAAAGTAGGTGTAATTATAGAGAAGGATAAACTTGGCTATTACGCCTATTGTCCAGAATTAGAAGGATGTCAAACTCAAGGGGATAGTTTTGAAGAAGTAATGTCAAACATTCGGGAGGCAATTGAACTATACCTTGAAACCTTACCTGAAGATGAAAGAGGCCGTTATTTAAGCCAGGAGTTATATACTACATCAATTGAGGTAAACGTTGCCTAAACTTCCCCGATTGACACCTCAAGAGGCAGAAGCATTACTGTTAAAAGCAGGATTCAAACTAATCAGGACAAAAGAAAGTCATCGTATTTACCAAAAAGATGAGAAAAGACAAGTCATACCATTTCATTCGGGTAAAACATTACACCCCAAAATAGTAAAACAAATCTTAAAGATTATTGAAGACTAAAAACATTTCTAACTTCCGCATCAAGGTGAACTGAAGGTTATGTGGCCCCGGATGTTTCGATATAAATCATGTGAGTAGATTTAAGATATTTTCCAGACGCACGTTTCGGTCACGTTACGCTTTTCTGTCATACTGCTTGTAGTTTTTTAAAAGTTATGAACATTATAAAAATAAGGAGCACATTGTATGGAAATGAATTCGCGTTCGCTCAAGAATCCGGCAAGAATTGCTGGCTTACTGTATTTGTTTCTTATTATAACGGGCGTCTACGGTGTTTTGTATATACCATCACAAATTATTGTTCCTGGCGATTATGTCTCGACAGCTAAAAATATCATTTCCAATGAAGTTTTATTTCGTACGGGTGTTCTTAACGATATTATAAGCAATACCATATTTTTGTTTTTGGTTTTGTTTTTGTATCGTCTGTTCAAACAAGTAAATGAAAATTATGCAAAGCTTATGTTTGTATTAGTTATAGTTCAAATTCCTGTCGTTTTTATAATGGAGGCATTCAATGTTACTTCCCTTATGATTTTAAAAGGTGAAATATTGAAGACACTCGAACTAAGTCAGAGACAAGATTTGGCAATGCTATTTATAAACATTAATGACTACGGAACACTACCATTAGAAATGTTCTGGGGTCTTTGGCTTTTACCATTTGGTCTATTGATTTATAAGTCAGAATTTATTCCACGTATTTTTGGGATTTTACTCCTAATTGGAGGAATTGCATATATGATTGACAGTACTATAGGTATACTTTTTCCTTACTACAGTTCATTTGTAAAATATCCCACACTTTTGCTTGCAGCAGTAGGCGAAATTTCAATAACGCTATGGCTTCTTATCAAAGGAGTTAAAACTAAAGAGCTAAAAGTATAGTACTTTTGAATGCAGTATGACCAGCGCCTCAACCCGACTGCCAGTCTGGCTTGGCGGATTCTGGATTCTTGATGCTGGAAAGTTGTTTAAGATTTTGTTAAAAGTGCTTTTATTAAATTAATTGACTTGCCTTCGGTGCCTGAAGAAAAACAAGTTAGTTACTTTCGGTTCAATATTTGGCTTTTGTGTTTTAGGTTATCGTTCTTGTTCTTGGCGGTGGGATGTACCGGAGTGGATTTCCTGCCTTTGCAGGAAATAGAAAATTTTCCCGATTCTCAACAAACTCTTGACAAAAAAATTTTGAACATTTAATTTAATGTAGCAACCGGTGATAACCGGGGGGAGTTTTATGGAGTTTTGGTACAATTCTTTCTTGCTGCACATATTACCCTTAAAAATTTATACCCGTTATAACGGAATATCTGTTAATAAACAGGGGAATGATTTGTGATTCAAATATCCGGATACAGGTATAATTTGGCTGGATATCGGCATTTTTGACTTATTCTTTTCTGTTTATAATGAATATGTTATATTGTTAAACTAACCAAGATAGTGATTCACATGTTTTTTGAATTAGATAAAATCAATTCTCGCCCCAAGCCCTTCCAGTATTACACCGCCGAAGAGCTTTGGAACAACGAGCATACATCAAGTATGATGCTTCAATTCCATTTGAATGGCGATGTCGACGTTTCATCAAGAAATACCAAGTTCATCGATAATTCTGTCCGTTGGATTGAATCACATTTTAAAATTGATAAGTACAGTTCGATTTGTGACTTTGGATGTGGGCCAGGATTATATGCCCATCGATTGGCTCAACACGGAGCCAATGTAACCGGAATTGATTTTTCAAAACGGTCTATTGAATATGCCCGTAAAAATGCCCATAAAGATAATTTGGATATCGAATATCTTAATCAAAATTATTTGGACTTTGAATCGGATAAGAAATTTGATTTAATAACAATGATAATGTGTGATTACTGTGCCTTAAGCCCTGAACAAAGAAGCCTTCTACTGCGCAAATTCAATAAACTACTTTATCCAACAGGGTCTCTCCTGCTCGATGTATATTCTTTAATTGCTTTTTCCCAAAGAGAAGAACAATCAATTTATTGCGTCAATCTCCTTAATGGGTTTTGGTCACCAAAGAAATACTATGGCTTTCTGAACACCTTTAAATATGACGAAGAGAAAGTGGTTCTTGACAAATACACAATTATAGAACCTGACAATACTAAGTATGTCTATAACTGGCTACAGTATTTCAGTCCTGATATGTTGAAAATTGAATTTGCAGAAAACGGATTTGCGGTTTCAGAAATATTGTCTGATGTCGCAGGCAATAAATTCAATCCAAACGGTAATGAATTTGCCGTAATAGGAAGTCCAATCGAGCACAACGATTAATACTGTCATATTGGTATTTTGCTATCGCAAAAACGCAATATAACAAAAAGATCAACCTGAACCATGGGCTTCGATTCCGCTCGGCCAAATGATCAGGTGACCTAAGCGTTAGGTCCTGCAATTTTTACAATACTCAAAGAATACTTTTATGGATAAAATAAGCACCTCTCAAGCAATAACTTTAGCAATCGCTATCGTTGGAGCTGTCCTTGGAATAACAAATACTTGGAGAAATGTTACGAGAGATATGCTCCGGGTTATTGTTGACGAATCTGTTTTGTACATTTATTATATTAAGTTAGAGGATAAGTTATGAAAAAAGTATTTAGAGTGAATGAAATCATGTTAATCGTTGGCCTGGTGTTGACAGGCTTGTTGTGTGTCGCATTTGCGGGGAGGGCTCCCGGAGACGACATCGTATTGAATGGTGCGGATGATAGAGAAGCAGCCCCGCTTGTGTTACAGGCGCTTAACTATACGGAGAATCCTGTTGATATTCCGAATCCGGACCGAGGCTTTTACAGACCCCAGGAATATGTAGTTCCGGTCGACGACAGTGGAACTCCGGGTCTTCCTGACTTAGGAGCAGTTATTAGTGGTACCACGGTCTTTGTTAATGCTCGTATCGTTTATATGTCATTTGACCTGAGGAACTTTTCGTCGAATGCCCCTCTCAATGGAATGCCCATAGGGCCCTGGAGTGCTGAGGGTGATCGTCCGCCAGATTATGGAACAACTCAACCATTAACACCCGCTGCACTTGATTATATAAGGGCCGCGCTTCAAAGAGTAAGAGATAGTGAAGCTGTTGCCATTGTGAAATTTAGTTATGACGGACGGGGCTTTACTTATAATAATCGTGGAGGATATAACCAATTCATTCATGATTGCGAACCAGGGGCGCCACAAGGCCGGGTTTGGTATGAAACCGGAGTTCTTAATGAATCTGATTTGTGTGGCATACCCGGTCATGAGGAAAAAAACTGGGTGCAATATCATCTTTGGCAGCTTAGAAATATTTTCAGCGAATTCGAAGACTGCATAATGGTTGTTAAAGCGGGTATCTTTGGCCCATGGGGCGAAATGCACTCGTCATCATATGCCAGAACTGCGGAGGGTTACCACTGGCTTTTGAAAGCGTTGCTGGGCTATGTTCCTGCTTCGCGTTCAATTTTAGTACATGCGGGCGGAGTGATGGCGTGGTATAACGTTGAGTATGGTACCAATTATAGCTTT
>CAYVKM010000145.1:0-5653 GCA_964452045.1 uncultured Calditrichaceae bacterium | reverse complement strand
TAAAAATGAATTTTCATGGTGTCCGCACCGCCATGGTAGATATAGTCATCATAATTCACTTGGTAAGGATAGATGGCTAAAAAGACCAGGTAGGTGGCAATGGGATATCCTTCATGCCACCGGTAGGTGGTATAGTTACCATTGGTAATTGTTTCCCTCAATGCTCCGTTTGATACAATTGTCAGGTTACCGGCTATGGTTACACGGATATCAATTGAATCCGGTTTATCAGAAGGCACATCCTTACACGGCCACCAGGCTCGCGCGCCGAAGACGGAACTCAAAGTCCAGATCATTGGATTGCCGTCATAACTATCGAAACTAAAAGAGTAGTAATTGGAATTTTGCGGCTGTCCGTGATAGACAATTTCCAGATTGAATGTTTCGCCCTGGGAATATGTTTTGTCCAATTGAATGGTTAAAATATCGTTATTTCGAGTGTAGTTTAAGTGACTGCCCGGGGAGTTTGCCGGATAAACATCACTGATCGACATTCCATCCCAGAAGTTCAAATCGACATAATCCAGTGATGATGTCGCAACTTCACCCACCACATTCACCACCCCGCTTAACACTGCAGTTGTCGGGTCAGGGGTCAGATTGAGAGCGTAGTATTTTATATCATATTCATTCTGATTTGCCGTTATCTGCTGTTCACTTAAAAACAGTTGCTGATATCGTATCGCTTTTTGTTGAAGCATCTGCTGCTTGAGTTGGATGTCTATCCCGGATGGTTGAGCGTGTGATGATAAGCTTAACAGAAAATGTAACGAAATAAAAAGGTGGAACAAAAGAATGCAATTAATACGGTTCATTTCGTTCTCTTTCTGGTTGGACCCTTGAAATAAACTTACTGCTAAAGGTACATAAATTATCTCCCGGGCAAAGCCGGCAACCAGGCAGGACCATAATCGCTCGACTGATGATTAGTTACATTGTACAAATGAGTACCATCCGTATTAATAATTAAGATTTCATAATTGTTGATGTGGAAAGAGGCAAAAGCGATCTGAGTTCCGTCAGGAGACCAGTCCGGTTCATGGTTATCACTGTCAGTAAAGGTCAACCGTCGCTGGTTGCTGCCATTGGCATTCATGATATATAACTCAAGGGGACCGTTTCGGTCAGATTCAAATACGATCTGACCATTATCAGGAGACCAGTCGGGTAAAAAATTCCTACCAGCTGAATTTGTTAATGCCTGGCGGTTACTACCGTCCGTATCCATAAGAAAGATGTCTGGACCACCATTCTGATCCGAATGAAAGGTAATTTTCGTCCCATCAGGCGACCAATCAGGAGAAGTGTCGACAAAGTTATTGTGAGTAATTTTTTCAAGCCCACTGCCGTCAGCGTTCATGATGTATATATCTCGGTCCCCATCACGATCGGACCAAAATGCAATTCTGGAGCCATCAGGTGACCAGGTCGGATCGTGATCTGCAGCAGCATTATCGGTAAGGGAATCCTGATTACTACCATCAGCATTCATGACATAAATGTCATAGTTCCCTTGTCGATCTGAAGCAAAAGCGATCTGCGAACCATCCGGGGACCAGGCAGGCGCCCATTCTTCCGCTGTATTAAAAGTTAATTGTTGCAGATTACTGCCGTCGGTGCGCATCAGATAGATTTCATTATCTCCATCACGATCAGAACAGAAGATGAATACCTCGGGTTGTCTGATAATGGTCGAATCAGTTTTTGTTTGTGTACTGGCATCTGTCACTGTCACGATGTAGCTGCCCGCACTTACATTGCTTATATCTTCCGTTGTCGCCCCATTGGACCACTGAAACTGATAAGGTGTTGTTCCGCCGCTTACAGTCAAATCAATTGCACCGTCTGAACCGCCATAAGTTGATACATCGGTTGGCTCAAGCTGTACGACAAGAGGATCCGGTTTAGATTCGGTCGAATTTTTACATCCAGCTATTACGAAAACAAAAATGACAAGAGGAAGGGCTATAACTTTCATGATATTTTCCTTAGTCTTTGTTTTAAAGGCATAAATTGACATAGAAAAGCACAACCCAAATATTAACTTATTGCAAAAAGTTGGCCGGTCGTTTTCATTATTAAGTTATCGTGAATAATAACAATAGGTAAGATTAATATTCATAAATCCTACTAGGAAAAGTATTGCCTATTATTTAAGGAAAAGTTTTTCCTCATGCAATTATTGTGATGAGGTATCAATACCGTGGAAAGCAGGGGGAAGCGGAAAAGGAAAAAATGAGAATATAGTATATAGGATTTAGATACTAGGACAATATATAGCAGCTATCGTCTCACGAAAGGGTAAAAAACGTTTTCTATCTTGATCGGAAGTTTTCTTTGATCAAGTGATCGGATTCAATTACAATTCTTCTAAAAATCCCATATGATCCCGAATGAAGGTACCAATGGCAATAATCTTTCATGTCCGGTTCTGATTACTTCATAACTACCATCCGGGTAGGTAACAAATTCATATTTATATTCTCTGAAATTGTCCCGGCTGTATATATTTCTCAACTCTATAAATGCGGAAATGCGACCATGGGATGTTTGAAAATCCCGGTTAACCCGGATATCCATGCGGTGGTAGGCAGGTAAACGCCCGGCATTCAACGGTCCTGGTATCCACTCAATATCGTACGATCCGTCAGGCCATTGTTTAATAACATTTACCCGCGATTCGGTAAACGGCCAACCGGAATGATATTGCCAGGATACGTTCATCCCCCATTTTTTATTCGGCTGATAGTTAAAATCTAAATAAACGGTATGCCGCTGGTCGAAATCCCGCGGTATTGTTTTACCGCCGATCACCTCTTCTGCAATAGCATAGCTGTAACTTGCCCACCAGCTAAATTTCTCGCCCTCATCTTTTTTCATATAAATTTCAAATCCCTTGCATTCTCCATTTTCTGGTTCAACCCTGATGCGATCGGGATGAATTTCAGCAAATGGATTTAGCGCGAAACCCTTGTAATTTTGATAGCGTGGGCGAATATGAGATAACTTTTTTTGATACGCCGCTATCCTTAGATTAATACCATTCTTCGTTTCATGCTCAAGAGCTATTACCCGATGTTCTGCCAACTCAGCCGGGTAGAACAATTGGTCTCCATCTACCGCATTCAGTTTATGGATTCCCTGGGTTTGATAAAACTTTCCCCATCCGGTCCGGACTACCGTATTTTTGCTCAGATCATAGGCGAAATTAATTCTGGGACTAACGTCGTTGTCACCTGTCCAGGATGCATAATCGTAGCGAATGCCCAGTTCGGCGGTCAAAGGATGGAAAAGCCGAAACCGGTTTCCCGCATAGATACCAAATTCATCGCCCTCAGGATATTCCTGCACCATAGTCGTATCGTTGTCATATATTTCATTTCCGTTAACATGCCCGATAACAATTGGTTCGGCAAAGAAGAAATCGTAGCCTGCGGTGAGATGTCTGGCGCTAAAACCCCATTTTAACAAAGAACGGTCGGATAAGTCATAACTCCAATCCTGCTTCAATCCAACAAAATTGAAATTGCGCTTAATACGTGCATCACCCTCAAAATCCGAATCCTGTCCGGGTATCTGGTTTACATCCCCTCTTTCCGCTACCTTTCCTTTGGAAAATATAGTCCGGGCAAAAAGTTTTGGATGAAATTGCGCATACCAGGTCAGCCATCCGTAGGTACTGCCATAACCACTTTTAAATTCCAATTTATCGTCGGTTTCAATCAAAGTGATATCATCATCCGCTGCCAACACATGGGCGGCAATCGAATGCCGGGAATTAATATTGTACTGAATTTTACTTAAAACATCATAATAAACCGGCCTCAACTCATCTTCAGGATTTAACCATTTTAACAATAAGTCCATATATCCTCTCCGGCCTAAAAACAACCACTGCCATTTGCCGTTATCAGTGCTTCCCTGGGTAAGAAAGCGGGCGTTCAAAAAGCTGATCGCCACAGAGGTTCTGCGGTTCTCCGCTGCCGGGTTGACGGTTTTCATGCTGAATACGCCGCTCAGACGATTTCCATATTCCGCAGGAAAGGCACCGGTCATCATATCGATGCTTCGGATAGCCTCTACGTCAATGATGCTGAAAAATCCATCCAGATCGTTAAGATGAAAAGGATTGTACAATTCCATGCCGTCAAGCAGCACCAGCACTTCGTCATATTCTCCACCACGTATGGTAAATTTTGCTGAAACATCATTTCCGGTAACACCGGGTAGACGATTTATCGCCCGGTATATATCCTCTCCTAACTGCGGAAAGCTGCGGATATCTTTTGCTTTAATTGCATCTCTGGATTCAGGATTTTTTTCCATCAATGAAAAATGACCCGGCGTCACGACAACCTCTTTTAAGGAGTAAGTATGTTCCTCCAATTCAATAGGTATCTCCACAGATGTATTTTCCGTAATGAGTACGTCATTTATTATTTTTGACTCATACCCGATCATGGAGGCTTCTAAAGAGTAAACACCGGTTGGGAGTTTAGGAATCAGAAATTTTCCATTGGCCGCAGTAGCCGCACCCATTTTACTTCCCAAGACAACTATATTAACACCTACCAGAGGTTCGTGTGATTTTTTATCGGTAATAATGCCTTTGATCTGCCCTTTTGATTCCGATTTTGGAGTAATGGCAAGTTGCCCACCATTGGTAACCACTAACCCGGCCCCGGTAACATTCAGAATTTTTAGTAATGCTTTAATAGCAGTTACATCTTCCATTTTCAGTGAAACTTTTTTGTTAATCGGAAGGCGATTGGAGTTATAGTTCAATTTGAGGTTACCCTTTTCGGCAATAACGAAAAGTGCATCCTCTAATGAAACGCCATCAAATTCCACGGAAATTTTTGTGAGCAATGTTTGGGGAACCTTTTGATCACCATTCTCATCGATCTTATCGAAAGAATTTCCTTGATGTGCTAACAACGATAAATTGAGGAAGAGTAGTAAACACCAACAAATAAGTAAAATTATTCTTAAAAAGCTCATGGTGAACACCTGGTATTTATATTGAGGTTTTGAAAATTCCCGGTATAAATAGCTATCATTTGCTATTCTCCGGAGGTTTTACGTAAACTAATTTCCCGCTGTGTTGATAATGTAAATCCGTTAAAGTGCTGAGGAGTTCTAAAATATCGTCAAGAGTTTTATTTTGAATGTGCAAGGTTAAGTGTTCGTTAGTAATAGAAGAGTCCTTAATAACAAACTGAACGTCATACCATCTTTCCAATTGAAACAAAATTTCATGAAGGGGTGCATTCTCAAAGTTTACCTCGTTTTTCATCCAACCAAGATATTTCTCAACATTAACGGGAGATGGATCCGAAGGTACTCCGCTTTCTGGCAGGGTACTCAGTTGATCTCTGACGATGATGACCTCTTTGTGAGCAACCTTTTTATCCGACCGGAGAGAAACTTTTCCTTCAGCTACTGCAACGGTAACTCTTTTATCCGGCAGCCAGGCTCGCACATTAAATTTGGTTCCTAATACTTTGATAACTGCATGGTTGGCATGGACAATAAATGGTCTTTTGGCATCCGGTACCACTTCGATAAAGCCTTCCCCACTGAGAAATACTTCGCGAATATTCCCTTCAAATTTTTCCGGATATTTCAGACTGCTTCCGGCATCCAGCACGAT
>CAYVKM010000144.1:0-5674 GCA_964452045.1 uncultured Calditrichaceae bacterium | reverse complement strand
TTATTTTTAATTAATTAAATTCGATCGTAACAACAAACTTGAAATATTTTGTATTCATTTCGTTGTTTCAATTTTTAAGATTCAATATACCCCGTTATTACAATAGTAATTCTTTTAAATATATAATAAGCAACCAATAATTTGAATTGGAGGTAATTATGAAAAAAAAGGATTTACTATCAATTCTCTTCTTTTTACTAATAATATTGATTTCTTTCAATTCTTTACTTGCAGATTCCACATTTGTATCTGGCACAATTGTTAGTCAAAATTGGTCAACTTCTGGATCACCATATTGTGTGGTCGGAGATCTATTGATAGCCAGTGTTGTAATTGAACCTGGGGTAGAAGTTTTGGTTTTAGGTAATTATAGAATTGAAGTGGCAGGAATTTTAACAGCAGTCGGGACACCTCAAGATTCAATTGTTTTTTCAAGAATTGATACTGTGTCTAGTTGGGGTGGGATCTTCTTTAATACCAGCCTTCCGGGATCAGAACTAACATACTGCCACATTAAGTATGCAAATAATAGTGCAATACGAATTTTGGATAGTACACCATTAATAACTCACTGCCATTTTAGTAACAATTCAGCTGTAAGTGGAGGGGCTATAAATGCTGATTCACTTTCAATTTCAGAATGTCTATTTACTTCTAATACAGCCACAGGTTCAGGTAGTTCCAGAGGCGGTGCTATTTATACTGCCAATTTTGCTTTTATTACGAAATGCATATTTAATAATAATCTTGTGTATTCCTCCTCAACCAATAGCTCGGGTACAGGTGGGGCAGTTTTTCTAAATGTAACATCAATCATTAATAACTGCATTTTTAAGGTAAATACAAGTCATGCTAATTCGGGTGGCATTTATGCTACAAGCACGAGCCGAGGAGGAGCAATATATATATCAGGAAATTCTACTATTATGAATTGCATTCTTTCTGAAAATTCATCAACAGAGACTCATTCAGGGCTCGGTAGTTCTGGAAGCAGGGGTGGTGGGGGACTGTGCATTGGATCTGGATCCGTTGAATTAGTAAATTGTACGATTGCATATAATAATATTGAAGGATTAAGAATTGATGGCGGATCCTTATCAATTATGAACTCTATCCTTTGGTTTAATGAGTCAAATCAGATTGCGGGTCAAGCCACCGTTACATATTGTAATGTAGAGGATGGTTTTACTGGGACAGGAAATATTGATTATAATCCAATTTTTTACAACGCCCCAACATGCTTAAACGTTGTATTTCCCTCTCCTTGTATAGATTCTGGTAATCCAGAGAGTTTATATAATGACCCTGAAGATCCCGACAGTCTAGGTTTTGCAATTTGGCCAGCTTTGGGTACTATAAGGAATGATATGGGGGTTTACGGAGGTCCAGGTTCATCGTCTTTTGGGATGGAAAGTTCTTGTATTTTGGTAAATATTGATTTTACAGTTAATAAAGAATTAAAATCATACTTCCTCTCTCAGAACTACCCAAATCCATTCAATCCAATTACTACGATTGAGTTTGATTTACCAAAAACCAGTAAAGTGGCATTGAAGGTCTACAACATCCTTGGAGAGGAAGTGGCAACATTGGTATCAGAAAAACTAGCTGCAGGCAACTATAACTACGAGTGGGATGGGACTAATCTTGCCAGTGGCGTGTATCTGTACAGGTTACAGGCAGAATCCCATGTTGAGACAAGAAAAATGGTGTTGATGAAATAGTTTCAAACCAAAGGGTCAGACGCTGCTGGACAAATCCTTCCCGAATGGGAAGAAATGTCTGGCTCCGTGGAATTTTTCTGGTTGTTTAGATTCTTTTACTCCGTCCAATTGAGCCGCAGGTTTTTTTTAGGAGAAAAGATTAACTTCTGAAGATTAAAGTTTTTTTTTATTTCTTTAATCTCGCTATTCTAGTACTCCCGACAGGACTCGAACCTGTAACCCCTGGTTCCGAAGACCAGTGCTCTATCCAGTTGAGCTACGGGAGCTTTCTGAAAACAAAGATTAAAGAAGAAAGATTAAGGATTAAAGTTTTTTTCTTATTTCTTTAGTCTTTAATCTTTAATCTTGCCTTTCCCAGTGCGCGGAGGGAGACTTGAACTCCCACGTCCTCACGGACACCAGATCCTAAGTCTGACGCGTCTGCCAATTCCGCCATCCGCGCAAACATTAACAATTCTTATCTAAATATCGTCTCCCTGATCTTGATTTTAAATACTTTTCTCGACTTTTAGCATCCTTTTTTAATTTAAAAATCTCAACATATATTAACTTAAACTCTCCTTTACCAGAAGTATATTTTGCCCTACTATTTAAATGTTGCTTAATCCGGCGATATAAATCCTCTGTATAACCAATATATCTCGTTTGATCACGAAGGAACCAGAGCACATATACATAATATTTTTTCACTCTGGCGCGCCCGTCAGGCCGGCTTTTCATAGCATTACTCAACTACCATTATTATTTTACTGCACAATTACCCCTAAACTCCAATTTGCCTGCCGGACTGATCCGTCCGGCTGGTCAGAGCCAGACGGGTCTGCCAATTCCGCCATCCGCGCAATGCGGCGGAAAATTTAAAGTCATTTAGTGGGGAGTGCAACGCCTTTTTGTGAAGTACTTGCAACCGGCTCCAACCAGATCTGCCTCAGTAACTTTTTGATCTGGTCTTTATCGCTGAAATCGCAAAAGTATAATCGATGGGAATCGCCCAGGGTAAACCCACTGGTAAGCACATCGTTGGCCAAAGTACCTTGGTCTTCCCATTCCGGGATAGCGGCAATGATAACCGGAATGTCCCGTGGTAATTTGGCTATCTCCTGCAAAACATCCTCGTCCAGTTGTCCTTTGCGCAGAACCTCTGTTTTGGTAAGGATCGTGCAATTATGAAGATGAGGAATCACATTTTGGTATATCGGTTCATACTGACGTTTATTTTCGGTAAACTGATAGAGGTAAAGCACCAAATCGGCATCCAATTCTATTCGGTAAACCGGAAAGGAATAATCCTCCAGTCGATCGTGAGGTAAAACCTTCAGAATCTGGTTCAGTAAACCTTCTTTCGACTCGATAATCAGACTTTCCAAAATAACCATGGATTATAATTCCTCAAGAAATTTCTCAAATTTTTCAAATTCATCCCGGCCAAGTCCGTTTTTGGAAACGGAGAATTCGATTTTTTCAGCTTCCTCTTCTTCCTCCTGCTCCGGGATAAACATCTGAATTCGATTCTCTTCTCTGCTCTCCTTTCGAAGAAATCCGCTAACTGAACCCCAAAGGGATGCGATGCCTTTTTTCTCCGATTTTTCCCTGGTGAGTTCGGAAAATTCACCCTGTTCCAGGAGTCTGCCCTGGCTAATCAATTCCTCCACATTCTGCAAAATTTCCAGATTATCGGTATTCATCACCACCAGCAACTCATAAATGCTCTCACCATTCTGACAGAGCTCCAGAATCTGTTTCCTGATCTCGTTGGTCTCCTCTACTACATCTTTGTAAGCCGATTTCAGATCGATCCGAAAATCCGGTAATTTTTCTGCATATCCCTGCTGTAAGTTAAGATGCTTTATTAACTGTTTAAAAATTTCCGAATTTTCCAGACCGAGGGAGTACTCCGGTTTAACCTGGGTAAAGTTTACCTGAAAATCAGCTTTGGTAAGACAGGTCAGCTTTTTCAGTGCCTCCATCCCCTCGAGATTCCGGAAAGAAGCCCGGATAATTTTACCATAGGAAAAATAAACCTGTCCACTGTGCCCCAGGTAGGAGATGCTCATCATGGCATCGCGGGCGCTCATTTCTACCATTTGGATCAAATCGAGCAGGGCAAATTCTTCCAGCTTACCCTGCCAGAATCGTCCCTGCAATAATTTTGACACACCCTTTACCTCCCCTACCGTTTGTTCGATTATTGAGAGAAACTCTTCTTTGGGTAAGGGAATTGAAATAACACCGGCAACCGGTAACTGCAACATGCCTGATGTTTGATCCGGAGAAGTCAACACCGCCACAACCGGCAGATGAGAGAGTTTTTTGGAGTTTAAAACCGTTAGCAGATCCTCGACATTTTCAATGGTTGCCGGCCACACCAGAATCAGATCAACAAACTCCTGCTTACATAATTGAACAACTTCTTTGGGTTTTTCCGTAAAATGAACAACATAATTCTTTTCCTGAAAGGCTTCAGAAATTTCATCTTTGAATTGTTCATCCAGAAGATAAACCACAATATCCAGCATAAAATATTCCTTAAATTATCGCTCTTCCTTGAGTGGTAAATCCATTAGTTGATAAAAAGTCCTTCGTATACTCTGGAAATTATCCGGCTTAATTTCCAGTGATTCAATTTGTAGTGGTATTTCAAGTTCGGTGCGGACTTTCTCAATCTCATCTTTGGAATCTTCCGGTACATTTATAAATCCAATAACCAATGAAACGTGATAATTTGCCAGAAACTGTTTCAGGAAATATTTGATATACTCGAAGTTTTCCTTGTTCCTGAGATTGATAAGCAGAAGAGAACTCGAGATCACGGTCATATTCTTTCGCACAAATGAATCGACATCCGCATCGGTGGGAATGCCAACAATTTGGAGACGGGAATTTTCGTCCAGGGGCATGGTAAACATTTCGGTATCTTCCAGACGATCCAGATCCGCTCCGGAGACATTGGCAAGTGTTCTCATAAATTCGGTCTTACCCGAAACCGATCCGCCAAGAATCAGGATCAATCCCTCACTCCTTCCGGGAATGGTTAATCGCTCCCGCATCAGATCGTAGTCCTCCGGAGAGAACTGATTGGTATTAGCTTTTTTCTTATCAAATGTAATCGCTTTTAGTTTAAGCAATTTCTCTAAAGAACGGATCGTTGCCAGCAAACCAAAGGGGGATTTCCGGAGCAGAGTATGCAATCCTTCACTTCCGTCAATCAACTTATAGATCTCTTCTTGCTGATAAGGCAGAAATTGTTTTTTGAACCGGGAATTTTTCCGAAAAATGGGATTCTTGTTTCCAATTTCTTTTTGAAAATTGTGAAAAATGCTTTCCTGATGTTTGGCCTCGTTCACCAGGGCAAAGGTCGAGCAAAAATCCCGGGATTCTTCCTGCATTCTTTCGTAGGACTGCAATCGCAATCGTCCGTTCTGATGTCTCAAAATTTCCAGAAGGGCGTAGATCCCCTGGTTACCAGGACAAATAGCCTCTACCAGATGCCCCTGAAACGTGCGAACTTTGGCAAACCAGCGATCATCTTCAATTTTAATGATGATATTCCGCTTCTGAAGCAGGCTGTTATAGAGAATATCGATAAGACGAAATTCCCGCAAATTACCCTGGGTTATCCGGCTCACAATAAGCGGTCTTAACTCTTTTCGGACATACAGATTTACTTTCAGGAATTGAGGTAACAATTCAGGATGGGAATAGTTTTGATCGAGAACCCTGGAAAAACCCATTTGATAATATTCCAGCTTCCGGTCATGATCAATATCGGTTCCGTAGGCTACCGAAAAATGACTTTGTAATAAGTCATTCAAATCGCCCGAATCCGCCAGCAGGTTATGCTGAATATAGATTGCTTCTACTGGTTTTTGCTTGATTCGTTGAAAAAAAGAGGTAAAATCTGGTAAAATTTCCAGAGGATATCCGAAACCAGAGAAGGCATAGGTAACTAG
>CAYVKM010000143.1:0-5694 GCA_964452045.1 uncultured Calditrichaceae bacterium | reverse complement strand
CTTAACGGCAGTTTTTGCAACTTTCGGGTTGCTTGCTGCAAAACATAAAAAATAAAGCGGTGAATTTTTTGAGTTACGCAGTATTAGTGGATTTTCTGCTACCTCTACAAAGATTGTTTTAAGTCTGTCGACAAAGTATTTTCCAATCTGATTCCAATTTGCTTCTCGATGGTAAGTTGTTTTATCTCCAAAAAGTGTTGTTTCAATTTTTTCAAAATAAAATACTTCTTCCCACGTATCTGTGCCGAATATTTTTGTTAATCTGTTGGCCCATCCACTCGTGGGTGGTTGTCGTTTTGTTAAAAGTCGAGTTACCCCTATCCCCAAAGGAAATAAAAGCCAAAGGTCGGCTGCGTTTGTTCTCGCAATTGCTGTAATTGTTGACCAATCAACCCCCATCCCATAGGGATCAAGAAAAAATACTGCCCTGTTGTAAGTCCAATCAGTTTGTGTACAAAGCTTTTTTAGAATTTCGTTTGCATCGCCGGGTAAGATATCTACTCTCTCTGCAATTGCTGAAAACTCTTTCTTTAACTGCTCCAATTCTTTTTGATATTCTGGAACACGTTCTATAAATATGTAGCGTGAAAAAGGTGGTTCTATTTCCAAAGCTATGCGAGCACTTCCCTTTAAAAAGCGAATTGTTTCTTCTTCACGGAGCTCTGGGAATAATAATTCTTCGCTTGTTGATTGGGTTTCCTCTGTACGGTAACCTGTTCCGGCAAATGCATCTACATAAATCGGGGTTAAATATTTTGCTTGCGGATTTGTAGAAAATATCTTCATATATGCAGTCAGATATTTTCGCAATCGCTTTAACTTTTCTTCAGTCCAATCTCCTCCGAAAAACTGTTGTCCCTTTCCCACCATAAATACCTCCCTTATGGCCGTATCACTTTATAACCTAGTTTTCACAAAAGGTAGTAGAAAAGCTTTTGTAATTTTATTCGAACTCTAATTAAAATTTTAAAGTAATAAGCGAGCTTCATTAAAACAACTTTTTATAAAAGATCAAATATGTGGTGAGAAAATTGCGCTTTTGTATGGTGAAAATGCACGCTATGTCAAACTCGACTTCAATTGAAAAAAATCCCTACCCCACCAACCGTGTCTTCAGATAATGAAAGCGCTGGAATTCCTCTTCCGAAAGGGAAATAATGTAGGCCAGCTCCCGGGTGGTATATATCGGACAATCAAGTGTCAGCGTTTCGGGATTGACCCGTTCCGGGTTTACAAAGCAGATATCACTTTGCAGTGCCTTGCTGTGTACCCGGACTATCTCCCGTTCTCCCTGCACCAGCTCATACAGTGCCAGCAGCAGATCCGGCCGGGATTTGGTTTTATTTTTCTGCCGGGCATTTCTATCAGTTCGTTTTTTTGGTTGCCGAATACTCATATTCATGTTAACCCTCCTTTATTATTATTCGCTTTTTATCCAAATTTGTTCACTGTTTTTAGCCTTCCAGACATACCCGGGCCAGTTGCCAGGAAAAGTCACTGCTGTCGAACAGTAGCTCGAAGCAATCCGAACCATCCACCTGTACTGAAAAATGATATTGCCGGCCATAGCCCTGGCTCTCTTTCCAGTGTCCGTTCACCTGTTTTATTTTATACACCCGGCTGTTCCAGCGGAATTTCAGGGGAATAATTTTCCCGTTCTGAAAATAGGTAATCACTTCTATTGGCTCGAATAATTCTTCAAAATGCATGTGCGTTCCCTCGCCGGTTGTTTGCTTATGACACTTTTTATTTTTTGAATACTGATCACTACTTTAATTTCTCCTCTTTTCCTGCCGGCAACTCCCGGGCATGCTCCCGCCAGGTCAGTTACAGTTGATATGGCAAGTGCATGAAATAAGGAAATAGGGAAATAAGGACATAAAAGGTACACAGAATTATACGTTAGCAAATTCTCTTTTGAATATAGTGGATATACCCATTTAAAGAAATTTTGGCATCCTCGATTAAACCTTTTCCTCTCTCAAATAGATTGTTTTGCACATAACCAAAATTGAGACAACTGATCAAATGATCTTTCAGCTCGTAAAGAGAACCCCTGGAGATCCTGTAAAATTGTATGCTTTCTTTGTAATGGAACCTTCCATAGCCTTCTGCGATGTTTGCGGTAGTACTTACACTTGCTTCTCTTATCTGACCACCCAAATGATATTTTTCTTCTGCTGGAAGTTTTGTGAGTATTTCATTATAAAAGAACAACTTTACCAATTCTGCTTTTTTCCAGCATTCTAAAGTTGTAAAATCCTTATAGGCACGATATTCTCTTTGTGGTTCATTAACATTTTCTTCCGAAAAATTTTCTTCATCCAATTGTTTCATACTCTATTCCCTTATTCCCCTATTTCCCCTGTTCCCTTAATTTCCCGGATCACCTGCAACACCTGTCCCAGAATCCGGAAATCCGGGGTATGCTCTTCCACAATGATAATCTGCTTGGAAGGCGGATCGCATTGCAAATGGATGCGTCCCCCGGTACGGAAATACCGCCGGATCAATTGCTGATTTCCCAGCTGAACGGCCAGGATGCATCCTTCGGAATAACCGGCTGTTTTTTTCTGCACCACCACGAAATCTCCTTCCCGGATACCCGCGCCTTTCATAAAATTGTCCGGTGCCTTCAGGGTAAACCGGCCATCCATCTGAAAGGAAGGATTGGTAACCAGATCGCCGATATTCCGAACCTGCTTTTTGTCGATTTCATCCACCAGGTATTCCGCCCGCGGCAATTGAAAGAATTCTTCCCCGGAAGGGGAATTGTTCCCTTTATCCGAACGCTTGTCTTTATCTTTTAGTGTCATCATCTGTTTTCCTATTGGATGTTATCCCGGATCAATCCGATAACCTTCCCCTGAATACTCCATTCGTTCTGGGGAAAAATGTTGGGATAATTCGGGTTTTCGGCTTTTAAATATTTCTGGCTGTTCTGGGCAACCAGCCGTTTTACCGTTACTTCGTCTTCAATCAGGGCCACCACAATTTCCCCGGCCTGGGCGGTATTGGTGGACTGAACAACCACCATATCGCCGTCCAGAATGCCGGCATTTATCATACTGTCCCCATGCACCCGCAGGGCAAAATAACGCCCTTCGGATTTTACCAGTGTGCGGGGCAGCATTACATAATTCTCGATATTCTCTTCGGCCAGTATGGGATAACCGGCCGAGACCCGTCCCACCAGCGGTACCTGAACCGTTTCCGAAGCGGGCATATACTGGGGATGAATAATCCGGATGCTTCGGGCAAGGGTATCCCCACGGGTAATATATCCTTTTCGTTCCAATGCCACCAGATGGCGAACCACCCCGTGTTTGGAAACGATGCCAAATGCATCGGCAATCTCCTGGTAGGTGGGAGGGTATTCGTGATGGCCGATATATTGGGAAATAAACTCCAGCACTGATTGCTGTCTCCTGGTCAATTCTTTCATCTGTTTCCTCCGGCTTTTTTCTGTCGCAAGGTTACCTTTTGTTCACTCTTTTTATGATATAGTGAACGAAAGTTCACACTAATTATAAAAAAAATTATACGGTTTGTCAAGAGAAAAATAGAATATTTTTGTACACTAATTTTGTCAAATATTATATTTTTGAGCAAACGAGAAAGAAATATTTTTACTTAAAACAATTCAGCATTTGTAAGAATATCAAGGCTTTGTAAAAGTAAAAGGATTTTCTCTTATGGCTTGCATTTTTAGATTGAAAAATATATATTGCTGCGCAATTTTTTGAAAAATCATCTTGGAGGATCTATGAAAAGAGGAATTATTTTCCTTGCAATGGTGAGCACAGTATTCATGGTGTTGGTTGGGTGTGGCAAAAAAGCAGGTGAAAAAGAATATTTTGAACGTGCCTATCAGGAGATGGGTAAGGAGCAGTGGAGCGAAGCCGAGAAAAATTTCCAGAAGATACTGGATCTTTATCCCAATGGTGAATATGCTTCGAAGGCCATGTTCATGGTAGGTTTTGTCAATGCCAATTATTTGAAAAATTATGACAAGGCGAAAAAATATTATACTGAGTTTTTAGAGAAATATCCCGACAACGAACTTGCCGATGACGCCAAATATGAGCTTGAACATCTGGGAAGTGATGTGGATGACCTTCCATTTCTGAAGGAAGAAGGTGGCAAGGATAGCGTGGTGGCAAATAATTCGCAAAAAAGTGCGGTACGACAACAATAAGAAGAAACTATTCTTATCGGTATGAATGAAAATCATTCACAAATAACCCTGTTTTGAGTTACCTGAAAACAGGGTTTTTGTTTGAAATTATTTTTCAGGAACTTTAACGTTAACAAAAAGTATATAAAAACCTTTGCTAAAGATCGGAGAGTAAAAATTAAAAATGATGGTAAAATTACGCTTCTGGATTCCGATTTTCATCGCAGCTTTCACATCACTTTTAATTTCCCAGGATTCAACATCTTCAAATTTAAACCAGCCCGAACAAATTAAGTTAAATACCTACGTTGAAGCCAGTAAAGTCCCGCTGAACAGATCGGTGATTCTGCACATCGAGTTGTCCTGGCCGGGCCAGTTGAATAAATATCAGATACAACCGGTTTCCCAGCCCATCCTGACCAATCTTCTCCTGGATGGCAGTGGTTCGGAAAACAGACTGGAGACGATGCCGGATGGCTCACTGCGCTCCATAAAGGCCATAACTTATCGGTTCCGTCCACTGGAGATGGGAATGGCCTATATCGATGGGATTGTGGTAAAGTATATTGCCCGCGATTCCGGCCAGGAGGAACAGCTTTCTTCCCAGCGAATTATGGTAGAGATTGAAGAACCGGTGCCTGAACCGGGAGAGAGTGGGGTAAAATCTTATGTTTATCTGGCATTGCTAATCATCTTTTTCAGTATTGTCTTTTACTTCATTATCGTTTTTATCCGTAAACGTCGGCAGGCGCAAAATGGATTGGCGCCCCGCATCCTAAACTCGGAACGTTATCTGAATATCCTCTCCCAGGAAGTGGACCCCCGGGGAACCAATCTGGAAGAAATGACCGGCAAGCTTTCCCGGATTTTTCGTGAATACCTGGGAAAGGAGTTTGATTTTCCGGCCAGAGAGCAGAGTACCCAGGAAATTATTAAGCAATTGAAGCAATTGGATTTGGACGAAACCGACCGGCAGAATCTGCAGCAGGTGATGGAAAAACTGGATATTATCAAGTTTGCCGGCAGAAATATCGATCCCAACGATTTTATCAATATATATGGTGCCATCGAAACATTTCTTATCAAAAGAAAACAACAACAGGAATTGATCCAGGCTGAATCAAAGGAGGAAAAATGAGCGTTGACATTCAGGCGATCAACGAAAAGATCCAAAAGGAAAGTAGTTTTGTTGAAAAGATAAACAATGAAGTCCACAAGGTGATTGTGGGACAGACCTATATGGTGGAGCGGTTGCTCATCGGTTTATTATGCGATGGGCATATTTTGCTGGAAGGTGTTCCCGGTCTGGCCAAAACCATGACAGTTAATACCATTTCAACGGTTATCCAAACCCGTTTTCACCGCATTCAGTTTACCCCGGATTTGCTCCCGGCTGATCTATTGGGCACCTTGATCTATAATCAGAAAACCGGGGACTTTACGGTTAGACGAGGACCAATATTTTCTAACCTGATCCTGGCTGATGAAATAAACCGATCTCCGGCAAAAGTGCAGAG
>CAYVKM010000142.1:3471-5764 GCA_964452045.1 uncultured Calditrichaceae bacterium | reverse complement strand
CAGAGTAAGATCAATTTTAATAGTATTGCTTGGGCTTTACAATGCGTGAAATATTATTAAATTTTTTGCCATAATTTTAATTAGAGACAGCTCAATAATAACTCTCACTAAATCTTATTCGCGTCTCCAGCTCACCCTGAAATCTCTGGTAACTTCAGCAACAAGACTGTTTACCAGATTACCATAGGCTTTTTCGGGGTCCTTTGCATCAAAAGCGAAATTTTTACCTCCGAAGATACTAATGTTACCTACTGTTTTTGTATCACTGGCGGAACCGCTCCAAATTGATGCACCGGTTGAAGTCTCAAACATTTGTACGGAAAGTGTTGCATCCACTTCAGCTGTGAAACTTAAGTAACCTAAACCCGGTGTGATTTTGATGTTCGGCCTTATATCAGAAACAACCAGTTCGCCGGTTAAGATAGTTTTGAGATTATGTTCTTTACCAATAGCTTTTAATGCTGCTGGATTTAACAGTTCATATCCAACTGTTTTTAGAATTTCAGGTTCAGATCCCAAATTAACGAATCGCACCATCCCCTGATCCCGCCTGGCTGCTTCGGTAAACCTTCTTGTTGCAAAGGCTCCAAGGTTCCCTTTGGAAGAAAATCTGAATTCTGTAATACCAATGACTTCATGTTCTCTGAGGTCAATCCTCGGGGGAACCATGACTTTTGATCCGCATCTAATTCCCATGATCATCAAGACTGCAAAAATTGATATGCCCAAACCTTTTTTCATGCAATGATTCCTTTCGATTTAGGATTCAATATTTTTACAATAATACCGGTTTTTTACTAATACCATGATAGAAAAGAATTCAATTTTTTTGAAAAAATACAATTAAGCATACAGGTACAATATAAGGTACAAGAGGTTTATTGGACAGATGAATATTTGATAATATATCATTTATGGCTGCAGGTTTAAAATTGTAAAAACTATAATTGATATTGTTATTAAACCTGTTTCATAAATTAACCGAATATTTTACTAGATGCGAACTTCTTTTTCACCCCATAAAATAAAGGCATCAAATGATAACGGTGCTTTGCAACCATTCGATGCCAGTGTAATTAATTTATTCTAGCCGATATTTGTTTATTGTCTTTGAACAGTCTCCATCTGCCCGATTTTCTCCCAGTCCGTCTTGGGTTCCAGAACAACCGTGATGTATAATTGATCGTTTTCCAAACGCATGGTTGACCCGGAAGCACGAAGTTCCGCCTGAATCTGATCCGGTGTCAACTTGTACATTCCACCGGAAATAGCATCGATTGCCAGTCCGATCAGCCCACCGAAAATTATATTCCCGGCGATCCATCCGCTTACTTTTTTGGTAAGGGTAGTTGAATAAGGCATATATCCGGCCAGATTTATTTCGACAAAGTGATTGTTCTTGCGGGATAAGGTGGCCATAACCGGGCTGGTGCCGTAATCTTGTCCGTCAATAATCACTTGTGCACCGGAGGGATTACTGGATATTCCCACGTTTTGTGTGGTGCCCTGAATAATTGTGGCACAGCTTAAAAATAAACTGAAAAAAAGTAAGGTTGATAAAATGAACATGAACGAAAATTTCTGCATTACTACCTCCTGAATGTTGGTGTGAGCTTTGAATTATGATTGATAAGATAAGCCGTTTATTTTAAGGGTATTAACTAACTGTCCTGATTGTGAATAATTAATCCCTTTTTTCCACAACATATTTAAAAAGATCAACATATTTTTCTTCGGTATTCCGCAGTGTTGACTCGGTAACGTCAATACCATTATCTAAAATCTTTGAGATCCGATATAATTTAATCAGGTAGATGACCTTCCCTTTCTTTACATACAGCTCATCATCTTTTTTACTTATTACTTTTCCGCTGATTTTTTCCCCATCCGTTAATAATATATCAAAATATCTAATTTTAGGAATATAAGGTTTGGAGAAATTTGCCAGAACCGTACTGTCTAAGTTTGCTGCCTGTATTTCATTAGGAATTACCTGATAACCAGGTCCAAATTTTTGGGTGATATAAGCTTGAATGTTTCCAATTTTAGACTCCACATAGATTTCTGCTACACCATCGGGATTTGCTTCATCGGCCAGAGCGCCAACCAGTCCAAACATATTTGGTGCTTTATAATCATTACCCTTCCAATCGATATAGATATTTCCCAAATAATTTATTTTTGTTGGATCTTCCAAGGTGAAAGCAGATTTCTCTCGGGGCAAATTGAGAAGAAACGTGTTATATGGCAGACGGGCAATATGCGCGTCTCCCAGTGGCAGCTCGGGTCAGAG
>CAYVKM010000142.1:0-3461 GCA_964452045.1 uncultured Calditrichaceae bacterium | reverse complement strand
ATCCCGCGAAACATCTATCCCATTATAATAAACGTACACTTTCCCGGCGATGATTGCCGAATCCTTTTTCGGCTCGAGTTTAGTCAGTGGTTTTTTTACACAACCGATTGAGAAAGTGCTAATAAATGTCATTAAGAAAAGAGATATGAATGCTTTATAAATCATCTTTCAATCCTGGGTTAATAGGGATGATTAATAACGGCTCGGGTATAACGTGCGCAAACATAAACTCCCAGTAACTTTTACGAGAATTACGCATGATTTTTGATAAATAAAACTTAAAGATCCGTCCGTCTGTTTGCGTCACGTTGATACCCTGGTTATCCAGATTATAATGGTGGATTTCGGGAACTATCGTCCATTACATCTATTAGTAATTGTTTTACTTTATTTGTTATATCATTTTTTTGATTGATTTCAGACGATAATATATTATTTAAAGGTACTTCTGAATACCGTACATTATCATTATTCAAAAATGCTCTGCTAACTACACTGGCGATTACTCCAATAAACCTCTTTCGATAACTATCTTGGTTTAATAATAAAATCTCTGCTACATTAATCTCAAATCCATAATTAAATTCCGAATGTAAACTATTTATCTTCTCTTGAAATGATCTACTTCGATCTTCAAGATATATTTCTATATCATTTACTGGAATAGACCAATCATCGATAAATACTAAAAATGAACTGTTTATCTGATTTCGTTCAGAATAATCACAAATAGAATTAAAAATACAATCATCTAATATCTGGGGGTGTAAAATTTGTGCTATAGGTCTTCCTCTTACATTTCTATATCTCTCGCGCATTATATCACCGAAATCTCTGTACAAATTAACAACACGTTGAAATTCAATATCGGATAAATCAAGTATCGAAATAACAATTTGTATTGGTAATTCTGGTAGAAGTTGAGAAATTTCTACAGCTCTTGAATTACTAATTTTTCTATTTCTCAGTGCACCTGTATTTGAAAGTCCAAAGAGTATTCTACTTTGATCAAATATAAAATCTTCTGCAGATAAATCATACATAACTGAGACACCTAGAAGAAAATTGGTTTCTCTGTCTTCTCTAAATGTTGGTGTTCCTTGTTCATCAAATAAAATAACAACTTGATTATAGGAATTTTGTAAGTTCATCATGTTTATAATATAATCTGGCTAGCTAAGTATTAAGTAATTAGACTGCTATCTATTAATGTTTCTATATATACACATGGTAATTCATGTGATAATCCATTCATAATCAGTCCCGGATACAGCTCCGCCCCCTCAAAACATCCCACCACCGCAGCATTCCCGGATATAAACCACCCTCGTTTCCACACGGAGGACGTCAGAGTAAGGCCAGTCAAAATATTTTTAATACATCTCTATATTAAAAAATGAGTTTTTTCGGATTTTCTGGATTCAATCTAAATTTCTCAAAAATAAATATCAAGAAAAAAAATAATTGGTTATTTCAGGACCGGGATCGGGGTACAATAAATAGATTATTTTACCCGAGCAGTGTAATCTAGATCTTCCTTTCAAATGATTTCTGAATTGAATAATAGAAAGCAGATGAAAACAGATATAGAAAGTTTAAAAATAAAACAAAATTTTTACGTTATAGGCAGGGGATAGGGGCAGGATCCTATTCACGGATTTTTTATTACAATATACTTGTTTTAATTAAGCTAATTTTTTGGAACAGTGAACATCCTTACAGGTTTATCCCAATTTATTTTTTTAGCTTCATTGGCTATTAATTCATCATTTATTTTGATATTAATGTTCTGAAAATGTGAGAGCAATTGTTGATGTAATGCCCGTTCTGAATAATATAGCTTATAAGTTTCAGGTGTATTCATTCCCGGAAGTATCCCATTTGGAATTTTGTCAGGCACAAAATTTTTATTATACCTATTTTCATAATATTCTGCAATTTCAGAAGGCAACTCGAATTTCTGATATGATCTCCTCAAATAGTAATTATAGGCTAATTCTTGAGTATATACTTGCAGCACAGAGTCAATTTTGGATTTATTATTTATACCATTTTTTAAGGCTTCATTTAGTAAGAATTCATTCCGAATGAGAATACCAATATCTTCTTTTAATTTTAGTGCAGAAGATATCCGTGGTCGTTTATCCCAGGGAATAGGATCAATTTTATTTAAAAATTCCCCGATAGTCCAATCTAATTTGTTACTGACCATAAAGGGATTATCCAATTGATTTTTCAGATTTTTTCGGAGAAATTCTATATCTTGATCTGACAAGTATTTGTCCTTTTGGAATTGAATGGCCGGTTCATCAAAATCAATATGTAGCAGTTGGATGATTTTAGAAAAGGCCTCTTTTTTTACTTTGATATGGAAAGGATCTAAATAATTCTTGAGATAATCTCCCGCGGCCAGTTCTTCTTTTCTTTTTCTTACTTTACGTGAGACCTGATCATGTTTTTCCCGGTATTCGGAATCGGTGATCATTATATTTTGCTTTCGATCTGTCACTAATAAGATGTGGTATCCCCATGGAGTGGAAACAGGTCGGGAATATTCACCGGATTGCAGATTATAAGCAGCATCTTCCAGATTGGGATTCAGATCTCCCAAACTAACAATACCTAAATCAGCTCCTCCCTGCTCTGGTGGAATACCAGCGAAAACCCTGTTGGCTAAAGTGTCAAAAGGTACACCAGCTTTTAGGGAATGGTATAAGTTCTCGGCTTGTAATTTGTTCGGAGTATAGAGATGTTTAACATGTAATTTTACGGACATACGTATAAATGCATTTTTAATTTCTGTTTCCGAAACGTGAACTTTACTCTTTACTTCATCTTCATAAAATAATTTTATGATTGTTTCATTTCTTTTGAATTTTAAACGCTGTTTAAAAGGAATACTGTCTACTACTCCATCTTCCTGAGCTAATTTCTCACATAATATTTTGTCAACAATTTTTTCCGCAAATTCCCTTAACCCAGCCGTACCTTTGCGAATTCCAGGAAAACTTGGATCTAATTCGTATGACTTTCGAAAGTCCTTTACGGAAATCTTTGACTGACCCACCTTCAAGATTATATCTTGATCAGAATTTTTGTCGCTGGTGCAAGATAACAAAAACAAAAAGAAACTTGAGAAGCAAATTATCAGAAATAATTTTATAAGAAATTTTTTACCCATGTTTTAAAAAATGATCTCAATATAAAATGTGAATCAAGAATTTATTTTCATTTTCCAGATCGAATAAGAAAACTGACCACTTTCCCGATTATATTCAATTTTTAAATACCTGGATTTTATACCGGGCAATTTGATAAAATCTTCACTGTCAGATGATTTATTCTTTTCGAAAACCAATTCCCAATTTAAATTGTCGTTGGATTGGAAAATCTGGAATGTTTTACTATAGACTATTTCCCATTCTATGACTAAACTTTTTATGCCGATTTTCTTGCCAAAA
>CAYVKM010000141.1:0-5825 GCA_964452045.1 uncultured Calditrichaceae bacterium | reverse complement strand
ACGATACCCTTTACGGTGCTGCCATAGGCGATGCCTATGCCAACTAATAATAAAATTAGTAAAAAAACAAAGCGCTTCATAGTACCTCCGTTGTTTAGTGTTTGATGATTATTGGTTTAATTCAGCCCATATCTTACAAGATTTAAAACTTAAAGCTTGCTTATTACAATTCCATTTCAAACGAAAAAATATTTTCTTTTATCAGTTTTTATCTTCGAGATATTTAGGAAATATTTATTGGGATAATTGAATAAATCGATGTTGTTAAAGCGAGGTTTGTAAATCAATTGTGGCATAATCCTGGGTTAATTAATAAACTGGGTTATAACTATTTCTGTCCCGGTGCTGGAAGGGAAAAACTCAACTTTGTCGATTAAATTTCTCACCAAAAAGATTCCCCGTCCGCTTTCTTTCCAGATATTTTCCGGGTCCGTCGGATCCTGAAGTTTCTCCGGATTAAATCCATCGCCCTGATCCCTGACCGATACTCGGATATATTTCTGGTAATAAAACGCCTTCAATGTAACACTTTTCTTAGGATTATTCTTATTTCCGTGTAATATGGCATTGTTAACCAGTTCCGTAAGAACAATTGCCAGATTATCTGATTTATCCTCATTGAACGTTGCTTTTTTGGATACTTTCTGTGAGAAATTTTCAACTTTTTTTATCTCAGCCAGATCACTTGAAATGATTAGAGTATCCTCATCTATTTTATGATTTGTATCTTTACTTTTCATCTATTATGCTTTTAAATTTTTGATGCGAATTCAATTTAGAAAAATTGATTAAATTTGTCAAACAAAAAAGATTTATGGGATAAGTCATTAGTATTATTTATAGTTGCTTCCGTATAATATTTTGGATTATCTAATCTGGTCTATTTCTATTTTAGTATTAATTAAATTTTGCCTTAATTTCCATTTTCTTCTGTTTTGGGATTTTCACTTTAAATTATTTTTTTATACTAATAAGATGCATTTTGTCCATTTCCCATTTAAGAAACTCTCATGAATAACATATACAGTTATTTCCTAATAAAATGTACATTCATGAAAATCCTATAGCTCATCTATGTTAGCCTAGTTCATAGAATACATTTTCTATCTTAATGCAGATCCAATTCTGCTTTAATGGGATTTACATACATGATTTTGGTTTTAAACTAAACCGCCATTTTTTATCGGTCCACTTTAATTTTCAGAAATTTTGAGATAAATGAAAGCTTATGATTAAAGCTGCGTAATTACAATCCTGTCTTTTTTAAAAGTTATGTTATTTTTTTTACTTTCGGTATTGACAAAATCATCTTAGAATTGTATTTTCCTTTGAACTTGTAATAGATTGAAGCTACACTTATTCTCCGATTATATGATTTTAATTTATACTAATACTGTCCTATTTTAAAAGCTTCAAAATCTCAAAGATCGCCATTAAATCAGTCGATTTTAATGTTCCGGGATATTTATGAATAGTAGGTTTTCTGTCTCTATTTTTGCAATCCTTGTCTTTCTTTTTTCAAACCTCTCATCACAAAATCTACCTGTTGATCCTCGCTTCTTAAAACCAATGGTTGATGATAATTCAAAATATACTACGACCGGAAATATTGGGATAACTATCACCAATTACGGCACCTTTGGGGACGGTTTTGTGGAACAATCTCCAGTAGATCAACCTTCCTGTGAATATCCGAAAGGCTCTGGTATTGAACATATTTTTGTAGGGGGGCTTTGGGTTGGAGGAAAGACACCTTCTGGAACGAGGGTAACCACCGGAGCATTCAATATCCCCAGTCTGGGAGGTGTTAATGCCAATTTTGAATTTACCAATACTGCGGAGCTAACGGACCGGGTTATTGAGTCGTCTTCCCTGGAGGATAATAAATATTATGCACCCAATGCAGTTAGTCATCAGGATTTTCGTTGCGACTTTTCAGATACTAATATTACAGTTCCAGGGACGACTATACCTATCCCTTATCATCAGCCATTGGGTATTGCGGTCCATTTGGAAACCTACGCCTGGAATTACCCCTTCGCCGATGCTTTTGTCATATTTAATTATACTATTACCAATGTTGGATATGGCGGACAGAAAGACACATTAAAAGATTTGCATGTTGGGATGTGGGCAGATTTGGTGGTAAGAAATACCAATATCACACCGCCGCGGGTTGGCTCTCCTTTCTATCTATATGCTGGTGTGGGATATGTTGATAACGATTCCATGAAAATGGTATACTGCTACGATCATAGTGGCGATCGGGGATTCAGTAATAGTTATGTTTCAATGGCACTGTTGGGTGCCGATCCTGTGGGGAATGATGCAGTATACCAAGGCGATGCCACTCACCAGTGGTGGTTGTTTTCTGGTGGGGATACCGATGAAGATCGTGCGCCGGGAGACGAGGCCAGTCGCTATGCCCGCATGGAAACCTCTATGAATGAAAATTATTTTGTGGCGAATATTTTTCAAAAACCGGGAAACCGCATGAGCCTTATTTCCACTGGTCCTTTTGCTACGCTACCTCCCGACTCATCTGTCAATGTTGTTTATGCCGTCATCTGCGCCAAGGAGTTCGGTAATGATAATGATATACCCGCAAACCGTGATAGTGAGAAAGTAAAGAAGAATCTTTTCGAAAATTCCGGTTGGGCTTATCGTGCTTATTACGGAGAGGATACCAACCGCAATGGTATTTTGGATTATCTGGGGACGGATTCCACTGAAGATGTAATTCCTAATGGGGTACTTGATCGATATATTTTACCAACACCTCCAACGCCACCACGCCTGAAGGTTATTCCAGGCGATGGAAAAGTAACCTTGCGTTGGGACCAACGTGCCGAAGAATCCATTGATCTGATTTCAAAATTGCATGATTTTGAAGGGTTCAGAATCTATCGTTCTTTTCTGGGTGATGATCGATCGCCGGATGGTATCCTGAATAACATGAAACTAATCAGAGAATATGATTTAAAGGATCGACTCTTCTATGATACCGGTCTGGATAGCATTCGTCTTGAAACGCCTATTGAGGAGATTGATATTAATCCGGAAAGCGGTATTTTGGATACCATTCTCTATACCTATGAACTGGAAATCGATAATCTTCATAACGGATGGCAGTATGCTTTTGCCATCACTGCATTTGATAGTGGTGATCAAAAAATAAACCTGCCAAGTTTAGAGAGCAGCAAATTACAAAACTCAGTTATTGTCGTTCCGGGGACTCCTCCTATGCCAGCACAGGAAAGAAGAAAGGTAGGTGTATATCCCAACCCCTATCGTGGCAATGCCCTGTGGGATGGAACTTTTGAAAGAGAACGAAAGATTGTGTTCTTTAACCTACCTTCCAGGTGTGAAGTCAGGATATATACCCTTGCAGGCGATATGGTTGACCAATTTACCCACGAATCTATTAACTATGATGGAAAAGATATCAGATGGTTCAGAGAGTTTTCACCCACGGATAGATCGACAATTTTCTCTGGCGGTGAGCATGCCTGGGACCTGGTAACCAGTAACGATCAGGCATTAGCCACAGGTCTATATCTCTTTACCGTTAAAGATCTGGAAAGTGGTGAGATTTTCAGAGGGAAGTTTGTAGTCATAAAATAAATAAGAGTAAACCCGATTAATTTTTTTATCTAACATTTTAACTAGGAGGATTACCTATGAAATTAACATGTACTATCGTGACTGTTTTATTAGTTTTATTATTCCTGCCACAAGTTTCTTTCTCACAAGCAGTATATGACACGGTTTCGATTCACGATCTGCAGTGGGTGCCCAATCCGGATTCATCCCAGGTATCTTTATATGATGGAGATACGGTAGTGGTTGGCGGATATGTACAGCATGGCGTACGGGAATTATATGTGGGCGCCCGCTGGGCCTGTTATATCACTGACGGAACGCAGGATCCCTGGTCAGGATTTTTTATCATTCAGGACGATAGCTTTGAAGTGAATACCCTGTTTGGTTTCGTACAGGAAGCAGATTTCTGTTATTTCACAGGAGTTGTTACCACCTATACTGGTTTGACTCAATTGAATATACCGACTAATCCCCCAATTCCAGTGACAATAGTCTCCAGTGGAAATGCCCTGCCGGCCCCTAGAATATTAACCTGTGCTGATATTGAAACCCATGGAGCTGGAGAGCAGTGGGAATCTATGAATGTCCGTCTAGAGAATTCAACCGTCACTAATAACAATTTTAGTGGCAATATTGCCGTTATTACCGATGGTAGCGGGAATGGTTATATTGATGATTATTTCTTGTTTTATCGACTACAGTTTAACGCAGGGTTGAATCCCTGGCCTTCCAATGGGACTAGAATAAATGTAACCGGCTTTACCCGGGATGTGGGCTCGGCTTATTTTACCATTAATCCCAGAAACGATTCCTACATTGATATATTAACCAATCCACCAACGATTACTGATGTGTCCCGGGATCCTGGAGTACCTGTTTCTTCTGATAATGTTGAGATTTCGGCGGTTATCGTAGATAATGTATCTGTAGCATCAGCAGAGGTTATGTATAGCGTTAATTACGGATCTTTTACTTCAGTAAGTATGACTAATGCGGTAGCTGATACTTTTTCCGCCACCATTCCTGCTCAAACTAATAATTCTTACGTTCGCTATTTCATTAAGGCAATTGATAATGAAGGAGATATGTCACAGCTTCCGGGTGATACAAGTCAATTTGTTTATAGCTACGTAATCCGGGATCAGGGTTTGGATATTATGGATGTCCAATATACCTGGGGTTATCCGGTTGATAATTCACCCTTTCAGGGTTATGAAGTTACTCTTGAGGGCGTGGTAACCACAGATCCTGCTGATTGGACCAATAATTATTATATTCAGGAAAAAGACAGCGCCTGGTATGGAATGTGGGTTTACGATCCCAATAATACCCCTGTTCAGGGTGATTGGATTTCAGTGACGGGAGAAGTGCAGGAAAATTATGGGGTAACCCGGTTAGCGAATATTACAAATTTTTCAGTTATAACTCCGGGTTATGGTGTCTTTGATCCAATACAGGTTACAACTGGTGAAATTGGTACTGGTGGTGCCAATGGAGAGGCATACGAAGATGTCCTAATTAAGGTAGTCAATGTCACCGTCACTGATCCATTCCCGGATTCACCGGGGAATTATGGAGAATTCGAAATCGATGATAATTCGGGACCGGTACGTGTGGACGATGCCTTCACGGCTTTCAACGGAAATCTTGATTCCACCTTCCATATGTACGATACAATTGAACAGCTTATAGGCGTGCATTATTTCAGTTTTGGTAATTATAAAATTCTGCCGCGTAATGATAATGATATCATTGGGCATGTTACAGGCATAGAAAATGAATTACCGCAGATTGCCGAGCAATTTACTCTGTCACAAAATTATCCCAATCCATTTAATCCTGTCACTTACATAAAATTTAATGTACCCAGGACCACCAAAATTAAAGTGGCAGTTTATGATATCCTTGGCCGACAGGTGAAAGTGCTCTATAACGCTACGGCCCCGGCAGGGGAACATATCGTAAATTGGGATGCGACGAGTGATGCAGGTAATCCGGTGGGATCGGGTATATATTTCTATCAACTCCAGAGTGAAAATGTAAAATTATCAAAAAAGATGATCTTACTCAAGTAAAAATCATAAGCAAGGTGTGAGACTTACAGGCAGCCTGAGGTTGCCTGTAAGTTTGATATGAGATGCTTTATTATCCGGTTTTTAATCAGGGCTTAACCAAGGAAAGAGACAAAATTTCATTCTTTTTCCACATGATAATTAAGTTTA
>CAYVKM010000140.1:0-5892 GCA_964452045.1 uncultured Calditrichaceae bacterium | reverse complement strand
GGATCCTGAAAATTAAATATCTTCAAATCCATGAATTGCCGGATAAAAAACTCTCCGAGCAACCGGAGGATTCCGGAATCGATTTAATAGAGTCTGAAATTCAGAATTTCGCTCCGGATGCAGTCATTACTTTTCATAAAAATGGCATTTCCGGACATCCCGATCACAAAACAGTTTCAAAGTGGGTTCTTCAGGCAATCGACAGAAAAACTAATTTCCTAAAATTATTCTGGTATGGTGTTACCCCGGAACAAACCGCCCATGTTACCAACCGAAAACTATATCCTATGGATGCTGAAAATATTACCCACAAAATTGATGTTCAGGATGTTCTTGACAGAAAAATAGAAGCAATTCACTGCCATGAAACCCAGGTAGAGTTATGGAAGACCATGGAAAAAGTCCCGGATGGTTTTGAGGTGTTTGCCCGCTGGGAACATTTCACCCAGGTAAGACCTCTGCCGACAGACAAGATTATCAAAACTGATCTTTTTTCGTAGATAAAATCTAATAAATATCTTGCTTTAATTCACAATCTTAGATTTATTAAATTGATTTGAAGGATTGAACTGCAGAACATTTTTCTGCGTAAGAAAGAATGTCTCAACGGGATGGAAACCAGGAATGATAAATTTAATACCGGTAAACAGCGCAATAAAAATCTAATAAAATAAAGGAGAAGAAAGGTGAAAGAGGCGATTAAAGGTTTACATCCACAAGCAATGTGGGATCATTTCTATGCAATCTCTCAAATTCCACGCTGTTCAAAAGAAGAGGAAAAGGTGAGGGAGCATGTCCTGAAAATTGCCAAAAAAAATAATCTGGAAACAAAAATGGATGCGGTTGGCAATGTTGTGGTTAAAAAACCGGCAACTCCAGGTTTAGAAAAGAAACCGACCATTGTATTTCAGGGCCATTTGGACATGGTTTGTGAGAAAAACAAGGGAACGGAACACGATTTTACCAAAGATCCGATAAAGCTGGTGCGAGATGGCGACTGGATTAAAGCTGACGGGACAACGCTGGGCTCCGATAATGGCATTGGCGTCGCGACTGCTTTGGCAGTCATGGAAGATAGAAATATGAAACACGGACCGATGGAATTCCTATTTACCATTGATGAAGAAACCGGTCTGACCGGTGCCACCGAAATTGCCAATGATATGCTGGATGGAAGAATATTGCTCAACATGGATTCCGAAGAAGATGGTGCTCTCTATATTGGATGTGCCGGTGGACAGGATGGTGAACTCTATTTAAAAACCGATTTGGAAAAAATACCGAATGGCTTTAAAGCAGTAATGGTTAAAATTACCGGATTAACCGGTGGACACTCCGGATTAAATATTCACGAAGGAAGAGGTAACGCACTCAAATTGCTTACCCGGTTTCTCTGGAAGGCTTTACCGCAGGTAAGCGGTCGGCTGGCCAGCTTCGAGGGCGGCAGTAAACATAATGCAATCCCCCGTGAAGCGGATGCCATTGTATTCCTGCCCTCGGACAAAATCAATAACCTGAAGCAGATCGCCAAAGAATACGATGCCATTTATAAGAATGAGTACAAATCGGTCGATCCCAAAGTAACGCTGATCGTCGAAGAAAAAGGGTTCGAAGTTCCCACTGAAATGTTCTCCTCCCAGCTGCATAATCGGTTGCTCAATCTTCTCTATGTCATTCCTCATGGAGTAATGGGTATGAGTCATGCGATTCCAGGTCTGGTGGAAACTTCAACAAATCTGGCAGTGGTTAGTTTGAAGAATAAAAAGATTAGTATTTTAACCAGTCAGAGAAGTTCAGTCGGTTCTGCCCTTACCGGACTTCACGATATGATTCGGGCATGCGGATTTCAGGCTGGTGCAGAAGTACATAGTGGAGGTGGATACCCCGCCTGGCAACCGAATCCGGATTCAGCGCTACTTAAACGGGCAAATAAAGTATATAAAAATCTGTTCGGGAAGGAACCGGAAGTTAAAGCTATCCATGCCGGTTTAGAATGTGGTATCATCGGTGATAAATTCCCGGGAATGGATATGATCTCTTTTGGACCCACCATCGTCGGAGCTCATTCTCCGGATGAAAAAGTCCAGATATCAACCGTAGAAAAATTCTGGAAATTTGTCGAAGCATTGGTTAAGGATGTGGCTGCATAGCTTATAAGAAAGAAGGGACGAAACAAATTCGTCCCTTCTTTATATATTCAAGAATTCTTTACCCCAAATTAAACCAGAGTAAATCCCCAAGTAAAAATTAATTTTTCTGAAAAGGTACCCACACTTCCATCCTCAAGCTATCTGCCGGATGGCCAAGTGAGGGGAAAATATCCATTAAACGCTCCATTGCCGGGTCCGAGAGAGAATAATTATTTTTCTGGATATAATTCTTCAGGTTAGAATAAATTTGGCGGAATGAATTTCTGGGACCATTGAGCGGAAAGGTAAGAACATTAACATATTTCCACTTTTGACAGATAAGAGGAGCATTTACCGACATGCTATCAATTACCCTGGCGGCAAAGGCAAAAGATGGGATATCGGTTTCACTCGAATCCGGGAAATCGTAAGAAATAACCATCAGGGGACCAGTCTGTTTTACTCCGTGTTTCTCCAGCTCTGCTAGAAAATTTTGAACTTCCTGATTATTATCCAGTGCAGTCTGTGGTACAATCTTAGCCACATAATAAAAAGGTTCTACAAATTTTTCCTCAACACTCAAACCGGCAGCATTTTTATTTTTAAAACCCCGCTCACAGAAAAAAACCGATAGAGCCAAACCAATGGATAGAATTAATAAAATCAGATGCTTCACTCATAATCTCCTAAAATGGGGGAGAAATATAAATCACGGAACAATCACTTTCAATGCAATTTTAATTATTTTAACTGTCTACCGGCATTCTTCAATTAAATTCATCAGATTTAATAAATAGATCTTCGCCTGCATCGGATTTAATTTTCTACTAGAAGGAGCAATCCCACTAAGGATGATACCCTGGAGAGGTAATCTCTTTGGAACTTGATATATTGAATGAGGTAAATTAAATTGAATTTGATTAAATATTCTCGGGAGTTTTAATGAAAATTTTGCGGATAATAAGTGGGCTTCTATTCATATTTCTGCTTTTCAGTGCAACGAAAAGTTTTGCCCAACGATTTCAGTGTGAAGTCAAAATTCAGATGTCCCAGCTTCAACCACGGGATCAGGATGACTTATCCGACCTGTCACAAAAATTAACCGACTATTTGAATAAGAAAAACTGGAGCGATCAAAATCAGGACATCACCATCAAAAGTAACATACAACTCATCATTACCACTGTGACAACCAGGGGTTCTGAGAAGGTTTACCGGGCACAATTCCTGATTAGCTCTCCTAGCGGTGAAAATTTTTATGACACCTCCTGTGAATTCCCCTATTTCCTGGGCCAGGCTTTTGAAACTTACCGTACCGCATTTGATCCCCTTTTGGATCTAGTCGATTTCTATGTCTACATGGTTTTAGCCGGCGAACTGGATACTTATGAATTATTTTCCGGGACGCCTTTTTATAATAAAGCCCAGGATCTGGCAAACCAGGGACAGTTGAGCAATTTTTCAACCGGTTGGACTGGCAGATTAGAAGATGTCATTCAGATCACCGACGGCGATCATGTCCCATTAAGGGAAGCAAAATTCTATTATTACGAGGGTTTGTACTTCGTTGAGCGAGAACCCAATCCGAATTATGCCCGACAGTTCTCGGCCGAAGTGGTGAAACGATTAGGTATGGTTTACAATAAAAGACCAAACAGCAAGACGCTAAAAAGATTTTTGGATTCCCATTTCCAGGAAATTTGTACTTTATTCCGCTTCGATCTGGACCGAAAGAATATGGATAAAATGATTGAAATAGATGGTCGTCACCGGGATACTTATGAAAATTGTGTTCCGGCATTTTAAATTACTATAATCCATCTCCATTATAAGTTTAGCAGATATCCAGTGCGAAATTTATGAGAGCATTCTGGCCAGATAAATTATCTCATTATTCGGAGCGGGAACTTCTGGGTGCTGGTCAGTTCGGCTTGGTTTACCTGGTTGAAAATTCTGAGTTAAAACAAAAAACCATCATTAAAATTATCGAGGCTGTCCGGGATATTGACCAGGTCATCATCAAGCGTTTTCGCCGGGAAATAAGATCTCTTCAGAAACTGAATTCTCCCTATATTGTCAAGTTACTGAACTATTGGATTGACGATTCCTTTTTGGCTTTTGAAACAGAGTATATTCCTGGCATTTCACTGGAGTATCTTCTGGGACTTTTTCAGGATATCCCCTACCCCCGGAAAGAAAAAGCTATATTAAATATCGTTTATCAGATCTGCCAGGGTTTGGAATATTTACATCAGCATCACCTGGTACACCGGGACCTAAAACCTTCGAATCTGTTATTGGAATTGAAAGATCCTAAAAAGAATTATGCCCTTGAAGAAATTTTATCACTCACAGAGAATAATGATTTTTGTTGTAAGATAACCGATTTGGGTATTGTGAAGGAGCTGGGCGCCTCGGTAAGCATCACCCGAACCAGTGATTTTATAGGCACTGCGGCTTACATTTCTCCGGAACAGGCTACAGGAAAAAAGGTTGGGCAGGCTTCGGATATGTACTCGCTCGGTGTACTGTGGTATCAGCTTGTCTCCGGAGTGAATCCGTTTTACCAGAAAAATATCTACCATACCATTAATGCTCACCTGAATAAAATCGTAAAGGATATAGGAATAAGAATTCCGGGGATTGATCAGAAAATATCCGTGGTCATTATGCAAATCCTCAATAAAGAGCCAAATCAGCGTGGCTATAGTGCCGGTCGATTGCGACAATTACTCGAATTACAAAAGCAAAGAGATAAAAGTAGTAAAAGCAAAGATGAAATAAAGGTGTTAATAGAAAAAAACAAAAAGCATAAATGCCCTGCGTTCGAGAAATTTATCGTTGATACGGTTAAACTTGATCAGTCCAAAAAGATTATTTATGCAGTTTATCGAAATCAGAGTACCTTGCCTAAATTTTATTTTCACCTGGAGAATTTACAATTCCTGGAATCAATTCAGGAATTTTATTATTTTCCCAAGAATACCTTCAGTTTGCTCTACGATTTCCCCCATTCCATCATCAAGCAGGCAAATCAAACCGAGCTCCAGGAATTCAAAAAACTATTAGCCGAAGAATCACTCTTTCTTGAATTCTTTACCCTCTATTCCTCGGAAAAAATTAGCGATCTTGTACAATTTGAAAATAAAAACTGGGCCCGAATGCCGCTCCCGCTAAAAATGTATAACTGGGTTGAATTTATTGCCCAGCTCCTAGCTTTTTTGAGTCAAGAAAGACCAGTCATCATTTTTTTGAACCTGTTGTGCCGGTTATCAGAGAATTCAGACCTTCTTGTATTACTAATGGAAAGGCTGATAGCAGAGAAAGTATTCTGGTTCTATCTTTGTTCCGATTTGGCTTTTACTCAAAAAAAGGTACGAACTAATAATCCAGAAATTCAAATGACTGTAGATCTGGAAAATCTTTTTAAAGAGCAGATTCGTTGCAGGATTCACTCCGATGATCTTAAAAAATACGAAAGTCTCACGGATAACCAATTAGCCAAGGAAAAAAGGAAAAACATAAATTCCACATCCATAAAAGAAATTGGTAAAAAGAATGTGGCACTTTTAGAACTTCTGGCACCATCGGGTCAGATTTATCCGATAGATTTTGTTCACTGGGTTTTCAGTCAAAAAGTGGACGATTCAGCAAAAATTCTCAATGCCTTATTCCAGAAAAATTTACTCCAGATTCATTCCAATTTAGGTAGGGAGGGCATGGTTTCTTTTGCTTCAAGAGAATTGTATCAAAAAATTCTGAC
>CAYVKM010000139.1:0-5923 GCA_964452045.1 uncultured Calditrichaceae bacterium | reverse complement strand
TAAAATAACATGATAAATGAAAAAATAAAAGTAAATGTTTTCATATTTAAATTTTTTATAAATATTATGAGAAGGGATAAATTAAAGATATTTCTCAACTTCGGCGATTAATTTCCTTTGCAGATCGTCAAATTTACCAGAAAATCTGGCCCCTGCCGCATGTAGATGTCCCCCACCGTCAAAAGCCCTGGCAATGGTGTTAACGTTTACCCGACCTTTGGAACGAAAACTGACTTTAAAGAAATTGGGCTGGACCTCCCGGATAAACAATCCAACCTCCACATTTTTGATGGCAACACTGTAATTAGCCAGTTCTTCTATTTCAGCATGATTGTTTTTTTGCATTACCTCGTACGGCAAATAAATCACCGCTAATCTGCCATCCAGGTACGATTTCATGTGCTCAAGGGCATAGCCCAGGATTTTCATGGAATCGAAGGAATTGTTAAAAAACAGTTGATTGGAAATAAAACTGGGTTTCACCTGGTGTTCCAACAGTTGTGCGGCAATTTCAAAATCTCTTCTCCTGGTATTGGAGAAGGAAAATCTCCCGGTATCGTACATTATCCCGGCAAAAATTAAATTTGCCAAATCGGGATCAAGTGGTTCATTTACCGAATTTATGACTTCATAGACCAGCTGGCTGGTAGAACTGGCCTGCACATCTACCAGGGAAATTTCCGAAAAATCTTCCTCCACCGGATGATGATCAATTTTGATGCATTTCGACCGATCGGGTAAAAGTTTAGCTGGTTCTCCTATTCTTTTCCGGCTCGGCACATCCAGCACAATTGCTGCCAGGAATTCAGCTTTCATGTCCGGATGGTAAGCTTGAATCCGCTCCACACCCCACATGAAGGAATATTTATCATCCACTTTGGTATCCTGAATAATGATCTGATATGATTTTTGCCAGCGCTCTAGCAGGTAGGCAATCGCCAAAAGCGAGGCAAAGGCATCCCCATCCGCATTAATGTGCGAGGTGATCAGATAATTGTTCTCACTTTTTAAAAAGCGATATATTTTCTCAAAAATTGGCGACATTTTAGTTTTCTGTTATTCCACAATAGAGTGTATATTACGTCCGGAAAAAAATAGTGCAAATAATAATGGAAATGACGCAAGAATGCAAGATAATTTTCAGAGACATTCCTTTGACTGTGGTCAACAAAAGCCTATTCTCATCCCTTTTTTGCTGAAATTCTATGAGCGGACAGTTGATTTTTGTCTTTGACCGAGAATTTCAAATAACATACTTAAGGAGAAATATTATGGTAAAATTTTTAAGAAGTTTTTCCGGTCTTTACTTTTCTTTCTGCCTGGCAATATTTATTCTTTCATCAAACCTTTCTCTTTCCCAGGATAGTAATTTTCGACCCAATGAATTGATCTCTACCTTTTCTATTGTTGCCAGGGATTCAACCGCAGGAGAATTGGCCGTGGCCTCCCGCTTCTTTGCGGTAGGTAATGTGGTGCCATGGGCAAATGCGGATGTTGGTGCCATCGCAACTCAATCATTTGCCAACACCAGTTTCGGCTGGCGGGGTCTTGATTTGCTGGATATGGGTTTAACCCCGGATGAAGTCATGAAGGTTCTCCTCCGGGACGACGACAATCCTACCCAGAGACAGGTGGGTATTGTTTCGGCAGATGGGAGTTCCGTTACTTATACCGGAGAAAACTGTATTGCCTGGGCCGGGGGACGAAGCGGGCCCAATTATGCGATCCAGGGAAATATTCTGACCGGTGAAGATGTGGTCATTGCCATGGAGAAGAGTTTTCTGGAGAGTGAAAACAAAGGGACATTGGCAGATCGTTTGTATAATGCCCTATTGGCTGGAAATAATAAAGGGGGAGATTCCCGCGGTAAACAATCAGCTGCCTTGTTGGTGGTCAAGGAGAATGCCGGTTATGGTGGTTATACTGACCGGGCAATTGATATCCGGGTGGATGACCACCCACAACCGTTCATGGAATTGGGACGATTATTGAAAATTGCCCAGATGAATTATGCCTGGAATGAGGGCTGGACACTATTTACCGAAAAAGAATATCAGGCTGCCCTCCCCTACATGGAAAGAGCAGTAACCCTGGCTCCGGATATGGCGGAAGTTCATTATGACTATGCAGTTATTCGTCTGGCGGCCGGAGAGAAAAAACTGGCCCTGGAATCCCTAAAAAAAGCCATAGAGTTGAATCCCAAATTAAAAAAGCAGGCCTCGGTGGATGAGGATTTATCCAGTTTAAGAGATGATGATGAGTTTAAAAAACTGATCAAATAATATAAAGATCGTAGTCTAAAGACTAGTTATATATAAGTTGTTTGACATAACTCAACCAGATATTATCACCTGCCAAAAGAGTCCCGTTGATCAGAATTGATCTGGGCTCTATTATATGATGTTACAAAGTCTTAATTTACTGGAGCAAAATCAGTAATTAAAATGTATTTTGCTCCAGTAAATATTTGTATAATGTACAAATACCATATCAATTAATAAAAATATCGCATCATGAAATTCTTCCTAACCAAATTTGGGTACCTTTTATAATCGTTACCATAAACAGGCCTATACCAAGGGTTATAACCACCATACCACCAGTTGGGAAGTCCAGACTATAGGATAAATAACTACCGATTAAACTAACCAATACTCCTGTAATCCATCCGATGCTTAATCTTGATGAAAATGATTTTCCTAACAACGTCCCAATAACAGCTGGAACAATCAGAAATCCAAATACTAGCAGTACACCAGCAACACGCACAGCAAAGGTTACTAAAATACCCAAAAGAGCATAAAAAACGAAATCCCATAATATTATTTTTTGATAATTATTTTTATTACTTTTTTGCACAAGACTGATGTTAAGTAAACGACCGTGAAGGAGAAAGTAAAGTATTCCCAGGGTAAGATAAATGACTAGATAAATAATAACTTCATTCCAGTTTACCCACAACAAATGTCCCATCATTAAATCGTGCACCTGCTCGGAACCATGCGGCAAACGGTCACCTGTTAATAGCACAGCAGCTGCTCCCATCGCATATAGAATACCAATAAACGCTTCCTGTGGTACCTGGCTTCGTAGTCTTTGAGTTAGAGAAAGTAAAAATGCGGCAAGTAATGTACAGAGCAATGATATTATAAAAATATAAGGATCAGAAGGTTCGAGTCCGAAAAACATGCCAAAGGAAACACCTAATGCAGCTATCTGCGCGAGAGCGATATCAATAAATATAACTTCACGCATCACGACATGAATTCCGACATAACCACATATGCCTACAAGAATAATACACATACATATAGCTGGTGCCATAAAAGTGATAACATTAATCATTGCTTTCCTCGCTTCCTTTCATGTTGTCTAACACGTTCTTGTTTGGGACCTAGATTTGAATCATATGCTTCCGACAGTTGAGTGACCATGTAGTCTATCCATTCAATATAGTTATCGGATCCTTTCATGGCCTTTACTTCTCCAGGCAGAATAAGTAATTTAGCGCCCGCAGCATTGGCAACTTCCCTGGCTTTAGTTGGTTCTTTCCATGATGAGACAATAACAACTTTAATCTCTTTTTCTTTTATTAATTCTATAATTTCCTGCTTGTGTTTTGGTGTCGGGGGAATTCCCGGGCGAAGTTCAATGAAACCTACTTGTTTTATTTTCAACCAATTCAATAAATAGCTCCAGTGCACATGATAACAGATAATCTCCTGATTCTGTAAATGTGATGCTTTGTTTTCCAATTCTTCTATCTTACTATTTAGAATTTTTTTGAATTGTAATAAGTTCAGGTCATACTGATCTTTATGTTCCGGATCCAAGGTTTTAATTCTTTCGGCAATATGTTCGGCTACAAATAGACCATTATAAGGATTTAGGAGATAATGTGGATTACCGCTGGGATGCACATCACCCATACTGCGGTCAACCTCACCATGAGGCTTTTCCAGTATGCTTTGTATTGATATAGCAGTGGCAGCATTTAAGTTTCCCTTAGAGCCCACTGTCACCTTATTATTTCTGGCGCCCTGTATAAGAAGTGGCAGCCAGCCAATCTCAAGTTCCAGACCGGAATAAATAAGTAAATCAGCTTTATTCAATTTGACCATATAACTGGGTTTTGCTTCAATATAATGGGCATCTTGAGAACCACGGGTAATACTATAAACATTTACATAATCACCGCCAATGCTTTTAGTAATGGATTCCAAACTGGGCAAGGTACTCACGATGTTCAATTTATCAGCCTTCGAATGCCCAAGTCCTAGAAATAAGATGATGAAACCTAAAACAAAGCTTTTAATTGTGAATTTCATTTGTTTTTCTCCTTAATATTTATGTGCCGGATGGCTTCCAAGGGTTATGTTAACCTGTAATATTATTTGCTGCTCCTTTGATTTGTTAAAT
This sequence comes from uncultured Calditrichaceae bacterium, assembly GCA_964452045.1. Classification (GTDB taxonomy): domain Bacteria; phylum Calditrichota; class Calditrichia; order RBG-13-44-9; family RBG-13-44-9; genus CAYVKM01. Next base: position 1,504 of record CAYVKM010000139.1, on the reverse strand, counting down.
TCCATCACATTGTATTGTAAACGGTAAGCGCTAAATTCTGTTGGAACATAGGCAAGTGCAAAACTCACTCGATTACCGGAAAAGTTTTTAAGCGGATCAATCTCAAAGCCATCGGGATTATAAAAATAATAATTCAATTCTTTAGCCCGGCTAAATTGTTCATACCGGCCTTGAATCCACCATCGTAAGGCAAATTGATAGAGGCCTTGAACATTAAAGCCATGCAATGGATCGGTTCTATGCTGATCAATATTTAAGGTCGAATTGACATATTCGCCTTCAAACACAAATGATCGATATCGGCCATATTGCGAGGGTTTCCATTTTAAATGAAAATCAATACCCCAGGTTAAAGATGAAATTTTGTTTATAGTGGAATCAAACGGAATGTCTTGAGCATAACTTTTCCCTTTATTCCCGGTAGCAACTGAACCTCCCAGACGCCAGGTGGTTTCAGTGCTTAAATCCCAAAAATTATCAAAGTGAGCAAGATACCCAAAATCATTCTGTTTTTCGCTGTTAAATAAAAGTGAATTATTGCCATTGAAAACGCCTAAGAGTAAATCAGAATACCAGGGAAGCGGTAATAAATATGATGCTTCCAGTCCTACTTCTCTTAATTTGGGACCAAACACCTGATTTAGGATGAGGGGATTCTCTGCAAAAGCCATGTGATGAATATGATATAAATTATATCGTCCAAAGGTATTTAACATCATTCCACCTCTTAGGGTAACGGGAATAGGCATGCGTAATGTTGTTAGATATGCTTCTTCAACACCGAGCGCTTCATCTTCGCCCCCGCCGAGTACAATTTTTGCCTGCAAATAAACATCAACATTTGAGGTGATTTCAATATCAGCGGCCTGCAAGTGAAAACCGGGCGATGCTCCGAATTTTTCCCACAAAGGTTTTTCCTTTACAGAACCCATCCCACTAAATAGTGCATTGACACTGATCGCCGGATTAAAGGCTCTGCTTATTCCTGTGGCTGAGGCATCGGAATCGGTTTGAGCAAAAATGGCACCCCCCATTATTAAGATTTGACTAAATATGATTAGCCAATAACAATAATATTTCATAACGGGCTCCTAATGAATATGCTGAATTATTTCATTTTAGCTATAACGCAATATTCAATTGAAAAAATAGAATATTTGCATAGCAGATAATTTGAATAATTGAAATAAAAAGTAAATTTAAGGAGTCATTAATAAAGGTGGTGCCCGGGTGGATAGATTTGTGAAATATTGATGGGAGTATGGTTCAATTAATATGTTCTCGCTAACGTAAATAATCACATCTGGGGTAAATTCAAGAGTGATAATATGATGAATATATACCGAGGTTTGCGAAACCATACAAAGGAAGCAATCGGGATCAGGCTCGAAAAAATGATGGGGGTCATCAATAAAGGATGCAAACTGAATTCCTGAAAACGCAATAATCAGTACAACGAATATAGTTCGTTTTAATAATTGCATTGGTTTAAATATAAATAATA
>CAYVKM010000138.1:0-6040 GCA_964452045.1 uncultured Calditrichaceae bacterium | reverse complement strand
TTTTTATTGATAGTGAAATAGATAAATATACTGCAGTTTATATTTATCTGCCCTTCAAGGAGGAAGATAAAATGCGCACTGCTACTTACGAAAAAATTGATCACAAAAGAGAATTAGTCGTCCAGAAACCTACTATTTTGGTAGTGGATGATGAATATAATATCCGAAGCATGATGCGGGAAATCATGGAAATGTCTGGTTTAAAAGTCTTTACCGCAGGAAATGGTAAAGATGGTGTTGAGATGTACAAGAAGTACCGGGATGATATCGACCTGATTATCATGGATATGGTTATGCCTATCATGGACGGCAGGGAGGCATTCCTTGAAATTAAGAAAATTGATCCTCAGCAAAAGATTTTTATTATTAGCGGATATTCACAAAGGGAGGATCTTGAGGATATGCTGGAAAAGGGGGCAGTAGGCTTCCTGCGAAAACCATTTCAGGTGAAAGAGATTGTAAGTAAAGTGAAGGAAATCCTTGGTTCAACAAATTAATCCAACGAAAATAATTTTCTCGATATTCGCCAACAGCGGGCTATTTTTTTTATCGTAAGACAATCCACCACAGCACGTTATGGCTGGATTATCAATTATGGATTGAATCGTTCGATTTTCCATCCTATTTTAAATCCGATTAAATTTATTTATCCGTCGACTAGAGTAATTTATGATCAAGATATACAAACATGAATTTCAGATACGTTCTTATGAGGTTGGATTTAATGGTGTAGCCAAAACCTCAAGTATTCTCGATTACTTTCAGGAATTAGCTTCCACCCATGCTCAATTACTTGGTTTTTCTGTGGAGCAGCTATTCAAGAAAGGGTTGACCTGGGTTCTCTCCCGTAATCATGTCAGAATTTTAAGGGCCCCCAAATTTGGAGAAAAAATTATTGGACATACCTGGCCATCGGGTCGTAAAGGAAGATTTGCCCTCCGGGATTACGAAATGTTTGACCAGGATGGTTCACTCATCGTCCAAGGAACTACTTCCTGGATGATGATTGATTTAAAAACAAAAAAACCGATCAGAGTTGCGGATTTGTTAGCAGATACTTTTATTGTCGAGAAACGTGCAATTGTGGATGATTTTGTGGTTTTGCCGCATTTAACTCATCCGGATTTTGAAAACATGTATTCGGTTCGGTCATCTGACCTGGATATTAACCGTCACGTTAATAATGTGGTGTATATTGAGTGGGCATTGGATACTTTACCGCGAGAAATTATTTATTCCAGCTATCCCGCGGAAATTGAAATAAGTTATAGATCCGAAGCGCATTGGGGTGATACAATTTTATCAGAAGCCCAACAATCGAACAGTGAGAAGAATACCTTTCTACATCAATTGATAAGGAAAGAGGACGATAAGGAATTAGCTCTTTTACGAATATCCTGGAAGAAACTTGACTAGCATTTCAGTTTTTTCTTTTGATGGTGAGGACCGGGCAACTAGCCCACCGAACCACTTTTTCTGCAGTACTTCCCAATAATAGATATTCCAGCCCAGTTAGGCCATGCGTTGATATAACAATCAGGTCTGCTTTTTCTTGTTGGGCATATTCAACAATTTCCCGGTGAGCCCTTCCCTCTTTGACAATAAATTCTGAATCGATCTTCGAGGTGATTTGTTCTTCAAGAAACCCCTTCATGTTCTGGATAACCCGTTCCTGTAAAGAAGTATCAATTTGAAAGATTGACTCTACGCCGGCGGCATAAAAAGAAGGATGAATATCTTTTTCTACTACGTGAATGAATTTGACTTGTGCACCAAAATTTTTAGCAAGGGATATTGCATTTTCTGCTGCATTCTTGGAGTAAATAGAAAAATCTATCGGAACGACAAGCTTAGAAAGGTCAAATTTTTGTACGGAGCGGTGCACGCTTAATACTGGCACCGGTGCCAACCGGACTACTTTTTCAGCCACGCTCCCCAAGAAAATATGTTTTAGACCGGTTCTTCCATGAGTTCCCATAACAATCAGATCGAATGAGTGCTCATTTAAATATTCCAGAATAGCATCTGCTGCAGAAACGCTGCGTAAGATGATGGATTCCACTGCTATACCTTTTTGATGGGCTTTCTGCAAATTTGTTTTCATGTGTGCATCTATATTTTTTTCCCTTCTGCGGACCAGTTCTTCATACTCCTGCAGACGTTCTTCCTCATTTACATCATCTTCAAACAATACAACCGCATGCAACAAAGTGAGTTTAGATTGGAATTTTTCGGCAAGGCTGATAGCATAGTTTAAAGCATTAGAGGAAAATTCACTAAAATCAATTGGGACTAGGATGGTGTTTGGCTGCATGACTGACTCCTGATTAGTTGGAAAATTATTATGGTAAAATTAAGCCAACCTTTTGCATCCTCCAAAAAAAAATAAAAAATAAAAACCCCCATCCGGAAATGGGGGTTTTAAAAAGTGAAAATAATTATTTACATGGCCTGGGGCGGTGCTGGCTCATCCGGGCTACCCGCTTTGCCTAAAGGTATTTTAACCAGAACCCAACCCACAACTAAGAAAACCAGTAATGCAGGGATAAACTGAACCATTGATTTTGTTTGCTGAAATACCGCGGGTACCGGCCATTCCATAAGAGCAAAGAAGGCAAAAAGTAATCCAATTAGTGCTTCACCGGCAATTAAACCAGCCGCCAATAATACCCCGTTATTTTCTACCCGGGCATTTTGTGCAGCATTTAATTTTCTTCTGGCAGCAATTTTGTCAACAATACCGCGGATAAGGCCTCCGATAAATATGGCAAAAGATGTTTCCAGGGGCAAATACATGCCGACGCAAACCAACATCGGACTTTTTACCCGTAGGAGGATAAAAGCGATTGCCATGACGAATCCAACAAAAATTAATGGCCAGGCCATATCTCCGCCCACGATTCCTTTTGCTAGAATTGCCATTAAACTGGCCTGCGGGGCTGGATAAGTTTCCCCACCTAAACCTGTTCCGCCCTGATTGATATCTCCCTGGTGCAGGATCAAAAGTGGGAAAAACATTACTGCCGATCCAATTAATACACCGACGAGATCTCCCACTTGCATTTTCCAGGGAGTACCCCCCAGAAGGTGGCCGACCTTTAAATCCTGTAACATTTCCCCCGCAACTGCTGCTGCGACGCAGATTACGGCAGCCACCCCAAGGACTGCAGCAACACCAGGCATACCTTTTACTCCCAACGCAACCATTAAAATGGCTGCGACGATGAGGGTGGAAATGGTTAGTCCCGAGATGGGATTATTGCTGGATCCGATCAATCCCACCAGGTAACCGGAAACAGCAGCGAAAAAGAATCCTGCCAAAACCATCACAATCGTGGAAGTTAAAGCAGCGCCAAATTCTCCGGCAAAATGCATATAGATGACAAAGGTGGCAATGGTAGATAAACCAATTCCGATAAACACCCATTTAAATGGCATGTCTTTTTCTGTCCTATCCTCAACTTTTGTGCTGGATTCAGCCGCTTGCTTTACATCCTTAACAGCTCGGGATAGTCCGGTTGCCAGACTTTTTCTCATTTTATAAAGCGTGTATGCCGCACTGAAGAGCATTCCACCTATTGCAATTGGGCGGACGATATCTTTCCAGATATTCACTGCTCCATCAATCCAGGCACTGTCCGAAGCGGGTGCTGCAGGGAATAACTGTGGGCCCAGAAAATAGAAGAGAAGTGGAACGAAGAGACCCCAAGCCAGCAATCCACCGGTGAAATTGAGTGCCGCCAATTCAGGACCAATAATATAGCCTACGCCCATGTAAGCGGGACTAACACCGGGCGTACTGATTAGCGCTCCACCGCCGGCTTCAGCCGAGGATCCGCCGATACCAAGCATCTTCTTTCCAAAATGAACGAAAGCTTCACCTTTACTGGCAAATACTTTGAATTCCTTTAAAAATTGAATTAATGCTCCTAATCCCATTGCTCCAAAAAGATATTTGGCCCCACTGACTCCGGATCTTCCTGCTTTGTGAATTTCGGATGCAGCAATTGATTCCGGGAAGGGTAACTCTTTATCTTCAACCATTACTCTCCTGAGAATGGTAACAAACATGATTCCGATTACGGATCCCACAAACATGATGGCCGTTGCTTCCAGGTAATGTCTGCCAGACCAGAAACTACCTTTCCATACACCAGCGATCATAAATGCAGGGATGGTAAAAATTGCGCCGGCAGCAATTGATTCACCAATAGAGCCCACAGTTCTGGCAATGTTTTCTTCCAGAATTGATCCCTTCATCAACCGGAGCAGGGCCATACCAATCACTGCTGCGGGGTATGTCGCTGCGATGGTCATGCCTGCTTTTAAACCCAGGTAGGCATTTGCTGCACCTAATATTACCGTCATAAAGAGACCAAGAATGAGAGCACGGATTGTGAATTCAGGCATCTTACTGTCCGGGGATACATACGGTTTGAAATCTTTCGTCATTGGACCTCCAAAATTGTAGTTATATAGTAAGTATAGTGCCAGCCAATTTAAAAATGTCTTCGATTTTAAGCAACAAATTATCAAAATACCATAGTTAAATACTTTTCAAAAAAGAAATTGGAATACTTGATTTAAAATTCAAATCATAAAATATGGGCTTTCGTATCATTAAACTATTTTTTATAATTGTCGACAATAATCCCTTCACAACCGCTTAATAAGGTTGAAATGATTGGGATTCGTGTCCTTTTTCCAAAATCACCCAAACCTTTATTGTGAGATTAATCAAAGTTATTCTAAATGGTGTAGATAAATTAGTTTCTGTAAGTGACGTGGCGGAGCTAGGTCTAAGCAAAATGGATGCAAATTTGAGTGTAAATCTATCTTTATCTAGGGTGTCTTCTTTCCCTAAGAAAACTACAGCCGTAGTTGGATTAAACCGAATTGGTGTTACAGCCTATCAGCGTATTAAGGAGCAATTAAAACCAAGTGAAAATTTGGTTGGGATTATCGATATCCATAATCGGGAATATAAGCCAAACGGAAAGTGGAAGGATATAAAATATCTTGGTGTTCTAAATGATTTTCCACAAATTGCTAAAAGCAGTAATATTAATCATATCATTGTAGCCATCGATCCTGAAGATATTTCTCAAATTCATCAAGTCATAAAATTTTGCCAGACGTCTCAGATCAGATATGAATTTGCTCCGGAGATTCAGGATGTTGTTTTTGGCCACACGATTAAACAAATTTTTGATGATCTCCGCAGACCCTGGCAACCAAGTAGACGCCAGGTTATTGATTCACTTTCTGCTATCATGTTTCTGGTTTTTCTGCTTCCAATATTTTTAATCGTAAGTGTACTCATTAAAATAGGTTCCAAAGGTCCGGTATTTTATTCTCAGGAAAGGATTGGAAAGGCCGGACGGGTTTTTCGGGTGTTCAAATTCCGAACGATGTATATTGATGCGGAAAAATACAGTGGACCTGTACTTGCGGTTAAAAATGATCCGAGAATTACAAAGGTAGGCCGATTTTTGCGAAAAACCCGAATTGATGAAATACCGCAATTGATGAACGTTGCTATTGGTGATATGTCATTCATTGGTCCTCGCCCGGAGAGGCCATATTTTGTTGAAAAATACAGTCATGAGATACCTTTGTATAAGAACAGGTTAAAAGTAAAACCGGGAATCACCGGCTTAGCCCAGGTGACTACGGGGTATGATTCCGATTTGGATGACGTGAAAGATAAATTAAAACATGACCTGCTCTATGTGGAAAACTTTCGGTCTTTGAAACTTAATTTTCAAATTTTATTTAAAACCATGAAAGTTGTCTTAACTGCTCAAGGTCAGTAATGAGATATTTATCCTAAAATAATTTTGAAAATCTGAAGTTGGGTAGAATTCATGAGATTTAAAATTATATATCAATTCGTAATCGCGAGTTGATTTTTTTTTATAAATAGGTTTATTAATATATATACTATATAAATCTAAAAGTGATTCTGTCAAACGAGTAAAAGCTTGACGATCTCGCAAAAAAGAATTTCTAGAGAAAATGACCGTAGCAGATTTAACGC
>CAYVKM010000137.1:0-6299 GCA_964452045.1 uncultured Calditrichaceae bacterium | reverse complement strand
TTTTTCCGGCGCTGCCGTTTTTTTGCATACCTTTCAGGAAGGGCAGGTTCCAGATCCCAACACCATAAGCCTGACCACCAAAAAACAGGGAAGACTGGGTCATGAAAGGCACCAGACCAAGATACATCTTGTGCCGCAGCGTTTCCGTATCAGCTAAAATGATGGTCTGTAAAAGTATTTCTGTGTCACTGATGATGTGACCTTCGGTCTTCACCGGATTACCGGTCCAATCGGTTATTGCCGCCTGGATAAATTTTATATATTCAGCGAACCGGTTGAGCGGCAAAACCGTTTCACTCACCAGCATGGAGGGTCCATGCGGTTTCATCTCCACCGGCTGGTAGCGATGGGCCCATAGTTTATGGGCGATTTGAGGTGACAATCGCTGATACCCTATCTCGCCGTAACGCTGATGTTCGCCGGTCGAGATAAAAACCGAATGTTTGATCGCCATCTGATAATCTTCCTTGCTATCAAATTCCAGCACAAGACCATGTTCGATGGCAGCATACTTCTCAATCGTATCAATATCCTGACGGATTCGGGCGATGCGAAGCGGATCCCCGGAACTCATCGCTTCTTCCAGCTCTCCCCGGTATTTTTTCAATTCAATTTCCCGGGTTGTCTGGATATAGTGAGGATCGAAATAAATGATGGAACTCGGGGTAAGCTCCCAGCTCTTCAATAAATCTAAAAATTTATTAACGGACTCCGCTTCTTTAAAAGAAAAAGCATAGGGTTTTGAAACGTAACTCAACGGTTTTACCTGAAGCACCACCCCGGCCACAATACCTAATTGACCTTCGCTTCCGAAAATATCATCAAACAAATCGTCTTCCGGGGTAATAATTTCAGAATCTCCATTCGGTAAAACGAAAAAGATGGCCTGCACCGAATTTTTCACATGACCATACTTATAAGCGCCAATTCCCAGACCGCCAGTGACTATCCATCCACAAATGGTACCGGAATTGGTGTTGGTGATATCCTGGAGCAAGCAAAATCCATGGTCCCGTAAATAAGTACGCATATCGGCAAAAATAACACCGGGTCCGACCGTGAGTTGATGTTTTAAAGTATCAAGTTTAAAAAAATCCAAATTGGAGAGATCAAGAACAATGTCTTGATTTAAAGGAATGGAACCTCCAAATGGCCAGGTACCTGCTCCGCGGATAGTATATTTGATTCGCTTTTCGTAGGCAAACCGAACAAATTTTTGCAGATCGGCAATAGAACCGGGCCGAACAGCAAAACGTTCGTTAATATTCAATAAAACTTTTTTAAGCCCTGACGGAATAAAAGCGGTTCCTGAATCCGCATGATAGACTTCCTTCTGGGTTAGATTTAAATGAAATAGAACCGAGCTTTCACTTAAGATATTCTTTAGTTCGGTATATAAGCTATCCCCTGTTCGGATATCATCCTGATCAATTTCCTTTCGATATCTTTCCATGAGCAGATTAATTGATTTCTGCTGGGACCGGACTCGTGTTTCTGCGTTTTTCTCTTTTAAAAAATCGAATGCATCCTGGATATTTGGGGCGACCATTAAAATTTCCTTTGTTGGCAAAGCTCGGTTTAAATCTAAAAAAATTACAAAATATTAACGATGGCAATCGTAAAAACTTTATCTAAAATCACAAGCTAAAAATGTATTTTCAAAATTAAAAACAAAGAAATATTAATCATCGTCATGCTTAACCACATTCGTTACAACCTACTCGCAACCCTAAAATCCCTGTAAATACAAAAGAACTTTAAAATTATTGATCCGTAGAATACTTGACAGCATGGTTCAAAAGTGGTAATTTATAAATGAATAAATTACTAAGCTTTTAAGTTTTAACCTAAAATAATTAAAATTGACTGAAGGAGGATGTAACTATGGAAAATGGTGGAAGTGGAGATTTTTTCAAAGGTTTATTGATTGGCAGTCTTATCGGTTCAGTGGTCGCTTTATTGTACGCGCCAAAGAGCGGCAAGGAGACAAGAGAAGAGATCAACAAGAAAGCAGATGAACTTATTACTAAGGCAAAAGAAGAATATGATGCAGCTTTGGAAAAGAGCAAAAAGAGTTATACCAGTGCATTGGAGAGGTTAAAGGAATTAGAATCTTTAGCTAAGAAAAAAGTGGATGAGTTTGAGGAGCAGGTACAGGAAATCGCCGAAAAAGGAAAAGAGACCGTCGAGGAAAGTAAATCCCGGCTTAAAAAAGCACTTGATGCAGGTGTAGATGCCTTTAAGGAAGAGAAGACGACCAAGAAGAAAAAAGCGTGATTCATGACTAGTGGAGGAGAATTATATGCTGTGGGAAATTGGTGTTCTCATCATCGGAATCGCTTTGCTATTATTTGCGATATTTTCAATTCCGACTTTGTTGCAACTTCGGCGGACTGCAAAAAGCATGGAGCAGAACAGTAAAGCCCTGAATCAGAATTTACCAGGGATTCTGACCAATATTGATGAAATAACCACAAATCTGACCCATGTCACCCAATCAATCCAGTCGCAGGTGGAAGGTTTTCATAATGTGGTGGATAAGATCCAGGATGTAGCCGATGATGTGGTTCAGTTTGAGCGGACAATCCGAGATGAAGTTGGTTCCCCGCTGATTGAAACTGTTGCAAATGTAACTGCTTTAATCAAAGGAATGCGTGCTTTTCTGGATGCTTTGCGTTCCAGATAAATTCAAAGGCATTTTATTGGAATTTTAGGATAGCAAGGTATTTTTGATTTGCAATAATCTGGTTAAGATTAGTTTGGAAAAAACATTTTGATAACAGGAGTTACAAAATTCCAAAAGTCCAATTCAGAAAAAATGTTTATTTTTCAATTTTCTTTATCAAGGAGGATTCTTAAATTTTGATGTTTTATTATACAAAAATAAAAGAACCTCGGTATGTTACTCATTTTTGAAAGCTATCTCGTCGGCTGTCGGCAATGGTATGGCTTTAGTTAAATCCCTCCCATTTCATAATCTACATTTTATAAATATTTGTTCATTCAGTATCGCTTTTAATTGAGCGGTTTTTAAAATAAATCAGTTTTACTTGCTGAGATGATTTCATAAAAAAATACATGATAGGAGCATAAAATGACCAAGACCAGAGTTTTAATCATGGGTGCTGCCGGACGAGATTTTCACAATTTTAACACTTTCTTCCGCAACAATGATCAGTATGAAGTGGTTGCCTTTACCGCCACCCAGATTCCGAATATTGAAGGCCGGAAATATCCGGCCGAATTGGCGGGAAAACTTTACCCAAAGGGTATAAACATTTATCCGGAGAGTGAACTTCAACAACTTATTAAAAAACTGAAGGTGGAAGAAGTTGTTTTCTCTTACAGCGATGTGCCGTACGATTATGTGATGAGTCGCTCCGCTGCAGTTAATGCTGCCGGAGCTGATTTTAAATTTATGGGCCCGAATCGGACCATGATCAAATCTACCAAACCGGTAATTGCCGTCTGCGCAGTGCGAACCGGAAGCGGAAAAAGCCAGACCACCAGAAAAATCATCGAAATATTGCATCAGGCCGGTAAAAAAGTGGTCGCTATCAGACACCCCATGCCTTACGGAAATCTGGTAGAGCAAAAGGTACAGAGATTCGCTAAAATGGAAGATTTAAACAAACATAAATGCACCATCGAAGAACGGGAAGAATATGAACCACACGTTGCTCGGGGAAACGTTATTTACGCTGGAGTGGACTATGAGGCAATACTTCGCGAAGCCGAAAAAGAGGCGGATATAATCGTGTGGGATGGTGGTAACAACGATATGCCATTCTATAAACCTGATCTTCATATTACCGTGGCAGATCCACACCGGCCAGGCGATGAGCTTTTTTATTATCCCGGTGAAGCAAATCTGCGCATGGCCGATGTTATTGTGATAAACAAAATCGATACTGCAGATAATGAAGGTGTAAGAGCCGTCCGCGAATCAATTTTTGAGGTTAATCCGGATGCTATGGTAATAGAAGCAGCTTCCCCGATATTTGTTGAGGATTACCATTTAATCATGGGAAAACGCGTTCTCGCGGTGGAGGACGGACCAACCCTTACTCATGGCGAAATGACCTATGGAGCCGCAGTTGTTGCGGCGGAAAAATTTGGGGCAGCAGAACTGGTAGATCCCCGACCCTACACGGTGGGAACAATTACTGAAACCTATGAGAAATATCCGGAAATCGGTACACTGCTTCCGGCCATGGGTTATGGTGATAAACAGGTTAAAGATCTGGAAACCACGATAAACAAAACGGACTGCGATGTGGTGATTATTGGTACTCCGATTGACCTGCGAAAAATCATCAAAATAAACAAACCTGCAGTTCGGGTTACTTATGATTTGCAGGAAATTGGCAAACCCGACTTGATGGATGCTTTGAAGAAATTTATCTAGTCTTCAAAATTAGTAGCAATTAATGCTGTGATCCTCGGTACAGGATTCCAGCATTTTATTTTTGGTTGATTATTGATATATGAATTTAAAATATGTATTATAACTTACTGCATTTTTTTGAACTTAAACTGGATTTTTTCAGGCTACGAAAATGGATCATAAAAAGATAATTGTGGTGGCTCTGGGGGGAAATGCGATTAGCCAACAATTTGAAGAAGGAAACATTCATCAGCAGTTTGCCCATACCCGGCAGAGCCTAAAAGGCGTGGTTGAGCTCATCGCCCAGGGCTATCGGGTGCTGGTTACCCACGGAAATGGCCCGCAGGTGGGAAATGCCCTGATTCGGGTTGAAGAATCCAGAAATCTTGTTCCCGTCTTGCCTTTAGGGGTCATCGTTGCCGATACAGAGGGCGGCATGGGCTACATGATTGAACAATGTCTGCAGAACAAGATGAGAGATCGGGGAATCTTCAGAGAAGTTGCCACTATAGTCACCCAGATTCTGGTTAATCCGGATGATCCCTCCATCTTTGACCCATCAAAATTTGTCGGTCCTTTTTATGATAATGAAAAAGTAGATGAAATGAGAAATCGGCCCGGCTGGGTGTTAAAGGAAGATCCGGGAAGAGGCTGGCGCCGGGTTGTCCCTTCCCCTATTCCAATAGAAATTGTTGCCAAAAAAATTATTAAACTACTCGTGGAAAATGATATTGTGGTGATTGCTGCGGGAGGCGGCGGAATTCCGGTATACATTGATAAAAAGAATGGCTGGTATGAGGGAATTGATGCGGTGATCGACAAAGATCTTGCTTCAGCAATTCTGGCCAGGGATGTAAATGCAGATGAATTGATGATTTTAACCGCGGTGGAAAAAGTCGCCCTCAATTTTAAGAAACCAAATCAGAAAAACCTGGATACCATTTCTCTTCAGGAAACAAAAAGATATCTGGATGAGGGGCATTTTCCGGCAGGCAGTATGGGACCAAAAATCAAAGCAGCCATTCATTTTCTGGAAAGCGGGGGTAAAAAGGTAATTATAACCTCTATAGAAAAATCAGTGGAGGCGGTTCAAGGAAAAGCAGGGACTACCATTCTGCCCTCTTAAAAGAAAATTCAATCGGATGGAATGCTAAAGAATTGAAGCCATTAAAACTTTCAGAATAAACAAAAAGAGGTCTCTTCATGAACATTCATGAGTATCAGGCAAAGGAAAATTTACGAAGTTATAATGTTGCCGTTCCCAGGGGAAAAGTTGCTTATACCCCGGATGAGGCATTTGCTGCGGCACAGGAACTTGGTGGAAAAATTTTTGTGGTCAAAGCTCAGATTCATACCGGAGGGCGGGGTAAGGCCGGTGGGGTAAAAATTGCTAAAAGTGTGAATGAAGTCAAGGAAATGGCCTCGAAGATGATCGGGATGAACCTGGTTACTCATCAGACCGGACCGGAAGGAAAAGAAGTGCATCGTGTCCTGATCGAAGAGGGTATTGATATTGCCCGGGAACTCTATCTGGGAATTGTTCTGGACCGGGCAGTTTCCAGACTGGTATTTATGGCTTCGACCGAGGGCGGGGTTGAGATCGAAAAAATTGCTGCAGAAAAACCGGAAGCCATCCTGAAAGAATACGTCGATCCTAAAATTAGCCTTCAAGCGTTTCAGGCACGAAAAATTGCCTTTGGCCTGGGCCTGGAGGGCGATCAGGTAAAAAACGCGGTAAAGTTTATTACCAGTCTATACAAAGCCTTTTCCGAAAGTGATGCTTCCCTCGCAGAAATAAATCCACTGGTGGTGACCTCGGATGGCAAGGTCCTGGCCCTGGATGCTAAAATGAATTTTGACGACAGCGCCTTATTCCGGCATCAGGATATCCTGGAAATGCGGGATTTGAATG
>CAYVKM010000136.1:0-6375 GCA_964452045.1 uncultured Calditrichaceae bacterium | reverse complement strand
CATGGTTATACTTAATTAATTTTATGCAACACCAAGTCAAGACAGAGCACTTTATAGATTAAATAAAAACATTACAAAATTTCTGCCAGAATTTTACCGTCCCCACTTATTCTATTGAAATTTATCCGGTTAGTTAAAGATAGGAATTTATTTTTAATAATCAAGGGGAAAGTTTTTGCCTAGCAAAACGGCAAATTCTTTCCCCTTTGAAAAATTGCTCTGTCAGAATAATAAAATAGAACATCGATTCTTGATCAACGAACCATAAGCATTTTTTTAGACAGCATCCTGTCCTGAAAACGAATCTGGTAAACATAGACCCCGCTGGCGACCACCCGATTCTGATCATCCCGTCCATCCCATTTTACCACGTCACCCTGCTGATAGAATCCATCAATCAGAGTGCGCACCTTCCGTCCGGTAATGTCATAGATTTCCAGCTTTACCTGTCCGCTGGTATCCAGACCAAAGGGAATCCAGGTGGTGGCATTAAACGGATTGGGGAAATTCTGGTACAATTCAAAAGTAGAAGTCAGATCAATGTCATCCCCAATTCCGGTCACCTGGATCTGAGAAGCTTGTTTCAGAATCCATTTATCCGGATCGAAAGTCACTACAGTTGGTGTACCGTTAATTGGAATTTCGAAGGTCTGCGTTTGCAGAGAGTCCCACACTACCAGCGTATCTTTTTGTCCGTTGCTATAACTAACCACCAGATCGATGGGCATTTTATACAAATGGTTATATCCGGACAGATTCTGTTTCTGATCAATCTGCACATGCAGGAAATCCTGAGACCCCTGTAGGTAATGGGAATAACCCCACTCATAAACCGGATAATAGGCTTCATAGATCCATTGCTGGAAGAAGAAGTCCAGGTCCATTCCACTTTTCATCTCACAGTAGTCCCGGAATTGCTCGGTGGTGGCATCCTTAAATGCGAACTGGGGATCGTTAGGATAGTCATGCATAATTTCGAAGAAAGTAGAGTCCCCCACCACATGCCGGAGTGTATGCAGGACCCAGGCGCCTTTAATATAAACTGTCCAGGCAAAGATGTAATAAGTATTGCTGGTATCATATCGGTAAACCGGATCTTGAAAGGTGGAGGAAGTGAAGTTACCGGAGGAAAGCGAATTATTCATATAGGTGTGAAATGCTGCGTTTCCATAGAAGGCTTCCATCCATAACGCCTCGCTGTATTCGGCAAATCCCTCGTTGAGCCAGATATGACCCCAGTCATGACAGGTTACCAGATCCCCAAACCACTGGTGGGATAATTCATGGGCATATATGGTTTCCCAGCCGGTGCTCACCCCGCCAATACTGGTGCAGGTCTGATGTTCCATGGCACCGCCCCATTCGAACTCCGCCTGCCCGTATTTTTCGTTGATAAAGGGATACATACCATACAGGTTACTGTACACTGCCAGCATATCCGGTAACAACTGAAAAGCAGTCTGGGCAGTGTTGTAATTCTGCGGATAAACATAATATTCGATGGGCATAAATTGTCCGGGTGCATATTCGAAGGAATCGGCAAAGACGGTATAGTTGGAGACAGCCAGAGATACCAGATAAGTAGTAATGGGATATCTTTCATTCCAGATAAAAGTTTTGGTATTGCCAGGATTGGTCACTTCACTTTCCAATAACCCGTTGGAGGCTACCACAAACTGATCCGGCACAGTTACGGTAATGCGCACCGAATCCAGCTTATCGGAAGGATCATCCTTGCACGGCCACCAGGTTTGGGCAAAATAAGGTTCGCTTAAGGTGGAGATAACCGGAGCACCGTAGTTATTCACATCAAAGCTGAATGCCTGAAATCCGCCACCGCGAGGCAGTCCGGAATAGGTGACATCAATAGCAAATGTATCGCCCATGTTATAGGTCTGATCCAGCGTAACCCGTAAAACCCAGTCCGAATGGGTATATGAGGCCACATTTCCGGTAACGGTAAAATTAGCCCAGGGTGTCAGACCTTCGCGGGAGTCGAAATTCAGCTTAATCTCATTGAGGTTGTTGATATTGCTTTTGAATATCCCATGCACCACACCGGCCAGATTCTGGGGTGAAGTTGTGATGGTAAAATTGAGATCATAATACAATTGATCATAATCCGCGGAATCTGGAAACATCGTTTCATTGACAGTATTAAATTTCCGGGCGAAACTTTCCCGCTCCAATTCCATTATTTTTTTGCTGGTTTCGGCCAGCTCTGTAGCCCGTTTTACAACGTCCTGTTGCGCATATACAACTGATACCGCTAATAAAATTACCACGAGTAGCATTCTCTTTTTCATTTTTCAAATACCTCTTACTAGTTAATACTTGAATAAACTATAAATAAATTTATAAAGTTCTATAAAACCTAAAGCACCATCATTTCTTCGTCCAGCCATTCTTCAAGTTCTCTCATAAAGGTCTGAACATTGGCCTGATGGGCATGGGTCCGGGCAAAATGATTATTTAAATCTGTCAACTGCGATTTGATCTCACCTTTATCCAGTCCCGCCTGGGCCAATTTAAGTCCTTCCCAAACTAAATTCTTCAGATATTTTTTTTCCTCTTCGATTCTCTCCATAATCTCATTGCGGGATCTGGCCGGCTTTCCGTGTCCGGGAATCATGCAACGTAAATCGTAATGTTCAACCAATTCCTGAAAACGCTGCAGACTTTTCCAGTAAAGACGGGTGCTATGCAATATAAACGGTGTTGGCCCCTGAATGAGCATATCACCGGAAAACAACATTTTTTCCTTCGGAATTACAATGGCACTCATATCAGGAGAATGACCGGGAACATGATAAAAAATAAATGAGAAGGGAGGAATTCTTTCTTCAATTCCTTCCTCAAGAAGGATAATCGGACCAGGAAATACCAGATTTTCCGTTTCATCGATGCCCTGCTTACGGTACATTCCTTTCAAATAACGAACATCATTATCCCTTACCTCCCGGGATTTCTTTGATATGCATTTATGGCCATAGGTGGGGTAGTCTTTGAAAGCAAACCAGCCGGAAATATGATCGCCATGGGTATGAGTAAGTAGAACCGTAATTTGCTCCAGATTCTCTTTCCTTAAAAAATCCTGGATTTTTTTGATTTCCTGGGGAAAAACTCCCGGGTCAACGACATAGGCGGCTTTTTCCTGATAGACCACACCGGAATTCATTCCCAAAAATTGACTGCTGAATCTTCTGAACATAATCAAATAGTCCCGCAGATAATAAAATTAACCGTCTACCCGAACCTTAGGAAAAATAATATGAATAATATCCAATTGCATCCGGATACTCAGAATTCTTTTTAATTAAATAGCAATTTGCAATTGGATGAGGCTATCCTTATTATTCGAAGTTTTTAAAGTACGGGTAAAAGTATGTATGTAGATATTTTTGAAAAAATTCAATTTGTCAATATATTTGTCGCGGCCCTGTTATTTATAGCAGGGATCTATTTTGCGCCCAGCATCGTCGATAAGAATATCCACTGGATGCTGGTCTATCCCCGCTGGGTGGCAAAATTAATGGAGAAATATTTTTCCGCACGCTGGGGATTTCTGGCGGTCTTTCTTCTTATTCTGGTGCTCAATAATTTCTCACTGTTTACCGGTTTTCTCTCCGGCTTTATCCTGATCCTACCATTTCTGGCCGCTTTCTTTACCGGATTCCACGTCGCAGTTATCGGGTACGATCTAATGGGCTGGCAGGGTATCTGGCATCTTCTGATCAATCCGGTGGCCTGGCTGGAATTTCCCGCCTCCTGGATTAGTTTTGGAATGGGCATCCGGGTCGCAACAGTTATTATGACCACCAGCAGCCTGAAGAACGGAATGGAGGTTTTTAAGCAACTGATGCCGCTCTATTTCAAATATGTTTTTACCCTGCTGGTTATCGCAGCACTCCTTGAGACCGGCATGATCCTTTGGGTTGAAAAACATAAGGACGATATAAAATAATGGGCTTGTTTACTTTGCTCCGCAAAAAATGATTTAAAAGTCATTGCGACCGAAGCGAATGAAGTGAGCGAAGTGCCTGTCCGGCTGCGCCAGCCAGACGGGGAGGAATCTATTTAACTAATGAAGATTTCTCGGCTTCGTCCTTTAGATGATGGACATCGCCGAAATGACAATCTTGCTTAGCACAAAACAAATTACACTTTACTATAATATTTTCGGAAGTAAAACACTAATAATATGAAATAAAAAAGGGCAGATATATTTCCTGCCCAAATGGTTCTAAAGAAACTTACTTCTTTTGAATCTCAAACACTAATCGTCCAGGGTCCAGCCTTCGTTCTGCATATACCAGTTTTTCGGATCCTTCATAAACTGGAAGGTGTTGTCCAACACGTCAGCGTGATCCTGCTCCATCTCCCGTAAAAATGCGTAGAATTTTTTGGCCTTCTCATCTGTGGTTTCATCGTACAGGCTGGCGTACATTTTTACTCCCCGGTTCTCAAAATCGATTGCCTGTTGATAAACCGTGGCATCGGAATCAGTAAATTTCTCCTCCCCGGATTTCACTTTTTCCAGGGTTTTGCTGAAAATGGTTTTATATTCGCCTCTTAGTCCTTTATAGTCCCGCTCTTCAGCTGTCAGTTGTGCCCAGCTTCCGGAATCATTCAGTTGAGCATAAAACCGTTTGATCAGATCCATGTGCATCAGTTCATCTTTAAAAAGCTGCTCGAAAATGGATTTTACCAATTCATTCTTCGTCCCTGCTGCTCCGGATTTGTATAGATTATAACCCTCTTCTTCTGTTTTTATCGCCAGCTTTAGCGCCTCAAGACTTTTTTGTAAATCGGCCATCTCAATCACTCCTTTTCTTTTCGTTTATTTCTGCTCAATCTTTCTTACTGAAATACCGGAAAAACGGATCCCACCGGTCGATGATCTGATACTTCATTGACATATGCATTAAAATATTGATCGATTTTAATGACGTTGGTCACGCCGCTGTCGTACTCAATCTCGGCATCTGAGGTGATCAGAATCTGATCGATATTGCTGCGGAAAGACCCCCCGATGTAAGTATAGTCTCCCGAGGGTAAATCCAGGGTCAGAAAGCGATAATCAGCCGGATCGTCCAGGAATACCTGGAAAACATTGTCTGCTGGTGGATCGGTAAGTTCATCATTCCAGTCTCCCACCACAATATAGTCCTTATCCGCCGAGGTAATCTGTTCTCCATCCAGATAATTCTTTAGTTTCACACAGGCCGATCTTCGGCGGGCTTCGCTTTCCGGATCACCATAAGCTTTAAGGTGAAGGACGATAAAAGTAAAATCGAATACCTCGGCCCCTTTTTGGGCGGTTACATACACCTTAAGCGGGGGACGGGGAAAAATGTAATCATCATTGGTAAATAACATTTCCTTATTTGAAATAGAAATGATATTTTTTTTGAACAGTACTGCGGTTTTTTGATAATTTCCCGGCCCGTACTGATCGGTAGAGTAAGTACCGGCATAACCGTCCAGACTATTAATCAGTTGCCGGAAGCTGGTCGTGTCGGAAATCTCCTCCATTCCATAAAGGTCCGCATCTAACTCGGTTATGATAGCCGTCATATCCTCAACTGTTTGTGACGATAATTTGGGGAAGTTTTCTACATTCCAGGTAACAATCTCCAGGCTGTTATCCGATCCAAATGCCGGAATGTCAATCCGGACCGAATCAGGTATTTCTTCATCCGGTGCGGTTGAGTTTCTTCGATTACAATTCACTAAAAGAAATGCCAGGATAAAGATAGTTAAAAACAAATAGATAAATCTTTTCATGTAAAATCCAATAATTTTTAAAAGATAGGTTAAAACCAAAAGCAAAAGCAAGCACCGGAAAAAGTAACCGAGTATAAACTTTTGGACATCAAGAGAGATATCTGCATACCAGACAAAGGAAGATGGTTGCAAAACAGAAATATCCATATTATCTTTTGTTCAATAAAGGAGATACATATGCAGGCAAAAAACATTATAATTCTGGCGATAATCATCATCGTGCTAGTCCTTTTATTTCAGAATCTCAATGCAATTGCTATTCACGTATTCTTCTGGCAATTTGGTATTTCCCTCCTTTTAGTCATCTTAATTTCTTTTATACTTGGAATTATGTTGGGATGGCTACTAAAATCCAGCTTTGCCAAACAAAAAGCGGCAAAACAGAAGACTGTGCTTTAAATTCTGCTCAATGGTTTTTGAGCAGGAGAAACCTGAGATACCATATTTATCAGCGCTTTTGGCAGTTTAAGGCATCCTCCGGATACCCGATATTCCCGAACTAATTTTTGTCCCTCCATTTTGAACAAATTGCAAAAGATTTTGAAAAAAGTGTCGATATTATCTATATTGTCGAAAATTTCGACAGTA
>CAYVKM010000135.1:0-6414 GCA_964452045.1 uncultured Calditrichaceae bacterium | reverse complement strand
TATAAACCATGGTCTCTGGAGATGCTTGGGGAAATGGATTTACAAAAATCTTCCCGCTTTTACCGGAACCGATTTGCCGATGCCGGAGATTTTGTTTTTATAATTGTCGGGAATTTTGAACTTCCCCGGGTTCGGGAATTGGTTGAAACCTATCTGGCAAGTTTGCCCGGGGGAAGCCGGATGGAAAACTGGCGGGATGTAAGCTACGATTATCCAACTGGGATTATTGAAAAAACTCTCTACCGCGGGCAGGAACCTAAAAGCCTGAACACCATAGATTTCACCGGTCCGTTTGAATGGACGCTGGAAAACCGGTATAAAGCAGAAGCAATGCTGGATGTACTGCGGATTAAATTGCGCGAACGCATCCGGGAAGATATGGGCGGCACTTACGGGGTGCGGATAAGAGGGGATTTCGACCGCTATCCCCGGCAGCAGTATAAAATAAGCATTTCCTTTGGGGCAAATCCGGAACGGGTAGAGGAGCTAACTCAGGAGATTTTCACCCAGATCGATAGCCTGCGAAGTTTCGGGACGAGCGAGACCAATTTACAGAAAGTCAAGGAAATGCATCGCCGGGAATATGAAACCAATCTGAAAGAAAATGGCTACTGGTTGAGCGCCCTGCGACTTCGATATCAGAACAACCTGGATCCCACCGGCATTATCCGGGGTGATGAAAAAATTGATCAGCTCACCTTATCCGATATTCAGGAAGCGGCCGGGAAATATCTGAACCCGGAAAACTATGTGCGGGTAGTGCTCTATCCGGAGGATTGGCCGAAAAATTAGTTTTTGAAATTCGAAAGTTAATTTGAATTCATTTGATTGGTCTACAATCAGAGAACTGTTTTCAGAATAACCACCAGCGCGGAAAGCGAAGAAATTGCCAGCACGGCGATCCGGATCCGGCCCACATCCAGGAACCTGGCCGGCTTTCCCGATAGCAGAAAACCGATGATTATTGCCGGAAACAGACTGAGGGCCAGAACGAGTTCCTTCAGACCAAATCTTCCAATAATCATCAACGAAATGATGGCCATGCTGGTGCCCACAAAAAATATGCCTGCTAAATTGCCACGCAATCGCGGACCTTTTTCCCGCTGATATAACAACGCCAGAGGTGGCCCGCCAACCGCGGTGGTTGTGGCCATAAATCCGGAAATTGCTCCGATTCCCACCAGATTGCCTGGTTTCAGGGAAATATGCAGACCACTGATACTGAACAGAACGGCTATTAAAATCAATCCGCCGAATAAAAGGGATAGGATTGATTTAGGCAGAACAGTAAGTATAGCCGCGGCGACGATTGTTCCCAGAGCTCTCCCTCCGATCACCCACTTAATACTGGAAAAATCGATTGATTCATGTTCCCGAAAGGATACCAGTATATTGAGAAAAAAAGCGGCCAGGAGCAACGGACCAGGCACAAAATCCGGTTCAATCAGAATAAGCAGGGGTACCGCCAGCAATCCCATGCCAAAACCAACCGCACCCTGCAGGGCGGCACCGGCAGTGGTAATAAGTGTAGCAAGCAACCATTCTGCTAAATTTAACGTAAATGCCATTTGTCTTCGTTTTAACAACTTGTGCCTTAAGCATTGGAAAATAACGCTGCTTTGCTTAATTTAAAAAGTGATAGATTATTATTGGGAATTCTGCCATGACCTCAAAAATAATTTCTCTGTTCTTGACCCTCCTTATTATTTCGATCCTTTCCTGTGAAAAAGATTTAACAGCCATTCAGGGGACAGAAGATTATAACTGGCCCCGCTCCGACCCGCAATCACAGGGCTTTGATACTCTCATCCTGGATCAGGCCTTTACTGCCGCCCGGAATAAAACATTTTCTTACAGCTTGCTGATTATCAGAAATGGTTACCTGGTGCGGGAAGAATATTTCCATGGGCACAATCCCAAATCCACCAGCAACATTATGTCCGTCTCCAAAAGTTTTATTTCCGCCCTGGTCGGGATCGCCCTGCGGGAAGGATTTATCGACAGTCTGGAGCAAAAGATGCTGGACTTTTTTCCGGAATATAATAGTCCCGGCCTTGACCCGAGAAAACAGAACATCACCGTACGGCATTTGTTGCAAATGCGCGCCGGTTTCGACAGCGCCATTGAGGATTATGATGTCAACTGGTTCAATTGGGTCAACAGCCAGGATTGGGTAAAATACATTATCGAATGGCCGCTCAGTTACAATCCGGGTACCCACTTTTCCTATATTACTGCGGAAAGTCATCTGCTTGCCGTTATTCTTGCCAAATCGACCGGAATGAATGCCCTGGCTTTTGCCCGGAGTTATCTTTTTGAACCGTTGCAGATTTCAATTAGTAAGTGGGAAAAAGATCCAAAGGGATATTACACCGGTGGGATGAATATGTACATCACCCCCCACAATCTGGCCCGCTTCGGAGAACTTTATCTGCAATTGGGCCAGGTTGATGGCCAGCAGATTATTCCGGAAGCCTGGGTGCGGGCGTCTCATACTTACTGGTCCACCCTCAGCAATCCCTGGGGGGATCTGGATCAGATCGGCTATGGCTATCAATGGTGGCTGGGAAAGATCCGGCAAAAGCAGGTCTATATGGCACTTGGTTATGGCGGTCAGTTTATTCTCATTTTTCCGGAGTATGATATGATTGTGGTTGCCACCTCCAATTCAGACTTTTATCCGGATACCGCAGATTTACATGAACGGGAAGTCCTGGCGATTGTCGCCAATTATATTGTTCCCGCGGTAAGCTCAGGGAGCATGGCTGGCGTTTTTTAAAATTAAAGTTAAAATGATATGAAGAAATTGAAGTTTGTAACAACTTTGATATTTCTGATGATATTTCTCTGGAATCCTAAAATCTGGGGAGAATCCATGGATGATTTTGCGAAGTATTTGCCGGAGACGATCAATGGCTGGTCAAAGATGGAAACGGATCAGGTCTTCAATCGGGAAAATTTTTATGATTACATCGATGGTGGGGCGGAGCTCTATCTTTCCTATGGATTTCAGTCCCTGCTGAATCGAACTTTCCAGCAGCCGGATCAGCCGGACATTATCCTGGATATTTTTGATATGGGCAGTTCCCAAAATGCCTTCGGTGTTTTTTCCCATTCCCGGGAGAAGGTGGAGCAAGAATTCGGGCAAGGTTCCCAGTACACTGCCGGTTCGCTGCTTTTCTGGAAAGACCGGTATTTTGTCTCGCTACTGGCCAGTCCGGAGACGCCAAAATCCAAACAGACCGTAAAGGAACTTGCCGGGATAATTGAATCTCATATCGAGAAAGAGGGATCATTGCCGGAACTTCTTGGTTTGTTACCCCGGGATTCATTGATTGAGGAAAGTGTAAGGTTTTTTAGACATTATATCTGGTTAAATTCATTTTACTTTATTGCCGATCAGAATATTTTGCATATTGATGAACATACCGAGGCTGTTCTGGCAAAATACCGGGAAAACAAGGGGAAATCACTGTTATTACTGGTACAATACCCGGATGCTGAATCGGCAAAAATTGCTTATCGGGATTTTGTCAAGAATTACTTCCTGGGTGTTTCTGATCCATCTGCAGTGCAGTTGGAGGATGGCAGCTGGACTGGAAGTGTTTTGAAGAAGAATCTGATCATTGCTGTTTTTAATGGGAATTCGGAAGAAGTGGTAAAGGATTTGATAGCAAAAGTTTCTCTGAAATCGTATTAAACCGAGGTTGAACATGAAAGACAAATTGATTACCCGCCGGGATTTTATTAAAAACAGCAGTGCGGCAGCTCTGGCCGGTGCACTGTATTTAAATCTTCCCGGACCGGTCTATAGTCAAGCCGAAAAGAAAAGCAAGGTTGTTCTGATCAGAGATGAAAATTTATTGGATAGTGGCGGAAAGCCAAAGCCGGAAATCCTGGTACGGATGCTGGACCAGGCCATGACAACCCTGCTCAATGTCGATACCGCTTCGGAGGCCTGGGGTCAGCTGTTTCACCGCGGTGATGTGGTAGGGATTAAAACAAATGTCTGGCACTATCTGCGCACACCGGAAAGCCTGGAAAAAATTATCCGGCAAAAATTGGTCAGCGCAGGTGTGCAGGATCAAAATATCAGTGTTAATGACCGGGGAATACGGTCGGATCCGGTATTTCGGAAAGCCAATGCGCTGATTAATATCCGGCCGATGCGAACCCATCACTGGTCCGGGGTGGGAACCCTCCTGAAGAATTACATCATGTTTGTGGAAAGGCCATCAGATTATCACCCCGATTCCTGCGCAGATCTGGCTTCCATCTGGTATCTGCCGCCTGTGAAGGGCAAAACCCGGCTCAACATTCTGCTTTTGTTTACCCCGCTATTCCACAGCGTTGGGCCGCATAATTTCAGTCCGCAATACGTGTGGAATTACAGTGGCATGCTGCTGGGTTTCGATCCGGTTGCAGTGGATGCCACCGGCGTCCGGATCATCCAGGCCAAACGACTGGCCTATTTTGGAGAAGAACGACCTATTAATCCGCCGCCCAAACATATTTTACTGGCCGATACCCGTCATCACCTCGGTACAGCAGATCCTGCAAAAATGGAGTTAATAAAACTGGGCTGGGAAAAGGATATATTGATCTAATCGGGCAAATGTTTCGTTTGTTCAACTCTAAAACTGCCTGTCTCCTAATCCTTCGTTAATCTCCAGCGGATATTTCAGAAAAATCTTATTATCAGAATAAATTGGCTGGTTCATATTTTATTAGTATTGGTTGTTTACACCAGCCAATTTATTTTACAAATTATTATTGAAAATTCAGGATATAAAAATGGCAATGAACCAAGCTGGATTTTTTAACGACGAAAAAATTCTGACTGAAATCAGGTCGGATATAATCATTGATGCTATCGAGAGTATTTTGACCGCTTTCAGAATTCTGTTCGCCAAGTTACCCAAGGCCCAATTATTTCAAGAAGACCACATTACCTATTTGAATACCGGTGTCCCATTTGCCAAATTGAACGGAGTGCTGATAAGTAATCTGGACCAGGAAAAAGTGGGTAAGACGATAAAGGAAATAAAAGAATATTTCTATTCAAAAAAGACACCCATGAGCTGGTGGGTCGGTGCCGGTACAAAACCTCCTGATCTGGATAATTATTTAAAAAAGCATGGTTTTAACCTGGTGGATTCATCACCGGCCATGGCCTGTGAGCTTAATGATGATCTTTCCATGACTAAGGATAAACCTGATCTGGACTTTAGGATGGTCTCCAATCAGAAAGAGCTTTCCATTTTTCTGAATTTTCTGAAGGAGAGTTATCAATTACCAAAGTTGATGGAAGATGCGGTGTTAACGCTTTTTTCCATTATGCCGCTGGAGGAGAACGCCTGTTGTATGAATTACATCGGATATGATCAAAACAAACCTGTGGCTTGCTCAACCCTGTTCTTAAACGCCGGCGCAGCCGGGATTTACCATATTGGCACGCCTCCGGATTTGCAAGGAAAAGGATATGGAACCGCTATAACCTTTTATACCATGGGTGTTGCCCGCGATCTTGGATTCCGGGTGGCGGTATTACGCTCCTCCCAACAGGGTCTATCCATCTATAAAAAATTAGGTTTTACTGAGTACTATCAATTGCGCCAGTACCGGTCCGATTTGGGTTTACTGGGCAGAATCGGATATAATATTAAATATTTTGGCAAAAAAGGATTTGAAAAATTTAAAAGTGATGCGTTATGGTTCTCTTAAACATTAACCGGGAAAGCTCTACTCCCATCTTTCGTCAGATCATTAACCAGATGGTCGATCTAATCGATCAGGATGTATTGAAAAAAGATGCGGTGTTGCCCCCCAGCCGCGAAATGGCTGAAAAATTAGGACTGGACCGTTCTACGGTCTACCGTGCCTATCAGGAGCTGATTGCCATGGGTTTTATTGACAGCACTCCCGGATCGTATTCCCGGGTGCGGGTTCGACCGGCTGTGGTCACGCCGGAACGAAAATCGGATCAGAGCCTGATTGACTGGTCGGAGAAATCAAGTGATTCGGGTAATGCACTCTTTCGATATTTTGAGGATTTCGCGATGGAGCGATCTATGCCCATTCCACCCGGCACAATAAATCTGTCCCCGCTAAATCTGGATCCGCGGGTCTATCCGGTAGAGGATTTCCGGAGATGTCTCAATCAGGTTTTGGTTAACGAGGGCGCACAACTATTGTCTTATGGCGATAATAGCGGTTATCTACCCTTACGGGAATACATTGCCGGGAGAATGAAGATTCATGGCATTTCAATCTACCCGGATGAAATTCTGATTACCAATGGTGCCCAGCAGGCAATTGATCTGGTATTGAACCTTTTTTCAAAACCGGGGGCCCGGATTGCGATCGAGACGCCCACTTATGCCAATGTCATTCCCTCCATTCGCGGTCATCAGA
>CAYVKM010000134.1:0-6670 GCA_964452045.1 uncultured Calditrichaceae bacterium | reverse complement strand
TGATTAACAGGATTACACCTTTTTTTGTCTTCTCCCGGAATTTATCGGCGATTTGTTTCAGAATATCACTGCTTAGATTATCAAATTCTTTTTGAACGAATATTATCCCGCCAATTTTCTCGCCATCCCGGATAAGTTGATCAATCTGGTGAACTGATTTATCTGCCTGAATTTTCTGGATCTGTTTTTCATATTCCCGCACCTGCTCCTGCATCTTCCTTATTTTTTCAGATAAATCATCGGCACTGGCGTTGAGTAACTGTTCTGCATCGAATAGCACATCGCGGGCTTTCTGTGAGAATTCGGTTGCTCTGGGGCCGGTGACGGCCTCAATTCTGCGCACTCCACTGGCAATACTCATCTCCTGCAGAATCAGAAAAGAACCGATCTGGCCGGTATGCCGGACATGTGTTCCACCGCATAATTCAATACTAAAATCCTTTATGGAAACCACCCGCACCTGCTCGCCATATTTCTCTCCGAACAGGGCCATAGCGCCCAACTCCCGGGCTTTGTCGAAGGAGGTATAAAAAATTTCCAGGGGGGTGTCTCTGCGTATCTGCTCATTCACAATTCGCTCAATCTCCCGAAGCTCCTCCGGTTCAATTTTCTTAAAATGGGTAAAATCGAACCGCAGCCTGTCCGGTGTTACCAGGGAGCCTGCCTGTTGAACATGTTTTCCCAGAACTTGTCGCAATGCCTGATGCAGCAGATGAGTGCTGGTATGATTGTACATGGTAGGTAAGCGCAGTTTCTGATCGACCTGGGCCAGCACTTCCGAATGAACAATCTTCAAGTCGCCAGGACCTTCACAAATATGGACAATATCATTCCCCTCTTTTCGTACATCGACCACTGCTAAGTTTTCATCCTCCAGTATCAATTCTCCTTTGTCGGCCACCTGGCCGCCACCTTCCGCATAAAAGGGCGTTTCCACCAGGACGATCTGATAATTTCCTCTTTTCCGGGCAAATTTACAGATTTTAGTTTTAACCTCAAATTTATCGTAACCCACAAAATTTGATGCCACCGGACAGTGCTCCAAAACATTCCAATTATCGATATGATCGAACTGGGCGGTAAATTTCCCGGACTGCCGGGCCCGCTCCCGCTGTTTTTCCATCTCCCGGTCAAATCCCTCTTCGTCTACCGCCATATTCAACTCTTCTGCCATGATCCGGGTCAGGTCCAGCGGGAAACCATAAGTATCGTACAACCGGAAAGCATCCTTGCCGGGAATTAATTTTTCATCTCTCGCTTTCAGGCGCTCAACGATATTCCCGAAAATATCCAGACCACGATCCAGGGTTTTGTTAAAATTTTCCTCCTCCGACTGAATAACATCCATAACATGTTGTTCACGCTGTTTAATTTCGGGAAACGCATCGGACATCACCTTTACCACCACCGGGACTAAATTATAAATGAAGGGTTCGGTCATATTCAATTTCCGGGCATAGCGGGCGGCCCGGCGCAGAATCCGCCGAAGAACATATCCCCGGCCTTCGTTCGAGGGCAGAGCACCATCGGTGATAGCAAAGGTTAACATGCGGATATGATCGGAAATCACTCGGAAAACCACTTTTTGCTCTTCCGGGATGGCCTGATAATCTAACCCACTAATCTCTTCAATGCGCTTTATGATGGGCATAAACAGGTCGGAGTCATAATTAGAGCGAACCTTCTGAAGTACCGCCACCACCCGCTCAAAACCCATCCCGGTATCTACATGCTTTGCCGGCAAGGGATGGAGGTTCCCGGATTCATCCCGGTTGTACTGAATAAAAACCAGATTCCAAAGTTCAATATAGCGACCGCAATTACCGTTTACCTGACACTTATGATTCTTTAGATGGGATTTGTCGCAGAAATTAGGACCAAGGTCGATATGAATTTCCGAACAGGGACCGCAGGGTCCGGTGTCCCCCATTTCCCAGAAATTATCTTTCTCACCAAACCGGAGTACTTGTCCTTTCGATACTTCGGTAAAATTTTTCCAGATTTCCTCTGCCTCGTCATCCTCCTTATAGACCGTGGCCCAGAGTTTGTCCTTGGGTAATCCCCAAATTTTGGTGAATAATTCCCATGCCCACATTATGGCTTCTTTTTTATAGTAATCCCCAAAAGACCAATTACCCAGCATTTCAAAAAAGGTATGATGATAGGTATCGTGCCCGACTTCTTCAAGATCGTTATGCTTTCCACTTACCCGGATACACTTTTGAGAATTAACCGCTCTTTTATAAGGCCGGGTGCCAATCTCCAGAAAAACATCCTTGAACTGATTCATCCCGGCATTGGTAAACAAAAGCGTGGGATCATTTTGTGGCACAACCGGTGCGCTGGGAACAAAGGTATGTCCTTTCTCCTCAAAAAACCGGATAAAATCCTGGCGTATTTCTTTCGATGTCTTCATAATGACTTTCTATAATTTTCCAATCCCATCAAATGATGGCAATCTAAAAATACTGCTTTAAATATAAACTCGGTTAATAAGTAATGAATCTTCTCAAAAAAGATTGAAAAATATAGATGCGTCAGGAAATTAAGGCAAGGGAATTATGGGATTCTTGTTAAGAGATGATCAAGATTTTGATTTGGCACTCAGGACCTGGCGGACTTTCAGGGCAAGTTCCCGCAGCCGAAATGGTTTTGGCAACGTACCATCCAGGGTAATATCTTTCGGAATAACCTTCTCTCGCTCAAGATGACCGCTGGACAGCAGGATTTTTATAGAAGAATCTATTTCTTTAAGTTTGCGGATGGTTTCCACCCCGTTCATTTTAGGCATGGACATGTCCACAATGGCCAGTTGATATTGCCTTTTATTTTCTTTGAGGGTACTGATTGCTTCAACGCCACTTTCCACCGCTTTTACGAAATATCCCAGAGATTCCAAAATTTCTTTTACTGATTCCCGGATCATGCTTTCGTCGTCTACTACTAAAATATTTTCATCCCCTTCCGGCATTTTTTTACCATTATCCTCTTTAACCTCAAATGCATGTTTTTCAGCCGGCGGTAAATACAGGTAGAAAGTGGTGCCCTCATCCTCTTCACTCTCTACTTCAATATAGCCTTTATGACTTTGCATGATTCCATAAACCACCGAAAGTCCCAGACCGGTGCCCTTGCCCACGGATTTGGTGGTGAAAAAGGGATCGAAAATTTTATCCAGATCCCGGGCTTTGATGCCACATCCGGAATCGGTAATGCTGATACAGACATAATCGCTCTCTTCACCGAGGATCCGGGATTTAGGTTTATATCGGGCCATAGCAGTCCGGATAACAATCTCTCCCCCATCCGGCATGGAATCTCTGGCATTTACTGCCAGATTGATCATCACCTGGGTTAAACGGGTTTCATCGGCCTCGATATCCACCACTTCGGGATCCAAATCCAAGAGAATTTCATACTCTTTACCCAATGTTCTTTTGAACATTCCGGAGACCCGGGTAACCAGTTGATTGGGCGAAAGAACTTTAACCTGAATATCCTGATTGCGGGAGAACATCAGTAATTGTCTGGTAAGATCCGCTGCCCGGTGTGCCGCATCGGCGATGATGCTCACCCGCCGCTCAATTTTCGGATCTCCGTTGGCATCTTTCTTAATGAGATCCGTATTCGGGATGATAATTCCCAAAATATTGTTAAAGTCATGGGCTATGCCGCCAACCAATGTACCCAGACTTTCCATTTTCTGCAACTGGATGACCTGCTGCTGGGATTTCTGCAATTCTTCGTAGGCGCTTTCCAGGCTTTTTGCTTTTTCCCGCAGTGCATTTACCAGCTGGATATTTTCCAGTAGAATGGCCGCCTGATTTGCCAGGGTATTCAGCAGATGGACTTCTTCTGTTCGAAAAGCCTTTTCCCCATTCCTGAGCATCACTATCAATCCGAAAACATATTCTTTTTCACTGATCGGGATACAGGCAACCGAAAACGTATCTTTTGATCTTAAACCTAATAATTTTCTCTCTGCCCCGGAAAAATCGGCTGAATTGAAAATACCTGTCTTATTGCTTTGGTAAGTTTTCCAAATAAAGTCCCCATTTTCGCTTGAAATTGGCAAACACCGATTGTGAGCCTCATCAGGACTTGAATGGATCGGTATCAGAGTGTTATCCTCATTTTCCTTCAAATAGATAATACACTCCGTTGCTTCAAGCAGTCCCCGCCCCTTCTCGGTAAGATAGTCGAGAATATCCCTCCGACTGGAGGAACGCATCATTTTTTGACTGATCTCGATAAGTTGTCCAAGGTTTTTTGCATTCTTCTCATTCAGGCCACTCACCTTCTCGAGCTCACTGGTCTTTTGAACCAATTCCTCATTGATGCGCTGCAATTTAGTCTGATTATGCAATATCTCCCGTTGAATCTGTATTTTTTCGGTAATATCGATTACCGCGATGATCAGATTTTTGACGTAATTGAACTGATCCAGATTGCTGGCAATATTTAATTCAACCACTTTTTTGGATCCATCGGTCATCTTTAAAGTGGTTACATATCCACGGATCTCATCCATATTCTGGATGATGCGGTTAAAAATGGTATTCAGATCTTCCGATTGAAAGAAACTGTCCAGATTCATTTTGGTTAATGCTTTATGCTCGATCCCAAAAAAACTGGAGGCGCTTTCATTTACCTCTTCAATCTGACCAAGCGTGTCCGTTATTATAATTGCCACCGGGCTCAATTGAAAAAGTGTTTCCAGATATTTTTTCGATCGATTCAATTCCAGGATATTTGAATCCAGATTATCCGCAAGCAGATTCAATGCCGTTGCCAGCTGGGCGATTTCGTCACGGCCACGTACCGGCAACCTCAAATCGAGCGCACCATCTTTATCCGAATAATCCTTTATGGTATTTGCTGCTTCTTTGAGAGGTTTGGATATCGTCTGTCCCAGGAAGATCGAGAGAAGAAGGATGACTAAGGTAAGAATGACGCTGATGATCAGGAGATTACGGGTTTGTTCCGCCACTTTTTTACTAATCCAGTCCAGCCGAAAGCCGGCGATAACCGTACCCATGTACTCGTCATAAAAAAAAATGCTCTGTTTTACAAACAGTAAATCATGACTGTAGGAATAAATTTGATCGGAAGATAAAAACGCTTCAACAAAAGAAGTATAATTTGAGGCTTTATAACTGTATTCAATTTCATCCTGTTTATTTTTGATTTCGATAAACGCAATGTCGGGATCATTTTCAATGCCCTTTAAGACACTGCTTAAAAATTTGGCATCATCAAAATACAAACCCGGTCCGAGGTTAATCGACGCAGTTTGTAATAATCCCATCCCTTTCTTGGTAAATCCCTCTTCGAACTGTTGCCTTATGGTAGTCTTGAAATAAAAATAGAAGCTCCCCACAAAGAGGATGACGATGGCGAGGATAAACAAACCAATTTTCTGTGATATTTTCAATCTTGCCAGCAAATGGTCACCTCAAAGTTCTATTTTCTTAACCCGGGTCATCTGTAACACTTCAGTATCAAACGAATATCCTGCCCTATTTAAGGCGTAAACGTTTAAAAGAATTATCGGCCGGAAATCCTTATCCAGAGAAATTCCAATGGCAAAACCCTCAGACATCGTTGCCGGATCCAGAGTAATACTGATAATTTTTTCTAACCCACAGTAGGTAAGAATTTCATCTGTGGAAATAGAATCCATCCATGTTACGACCACCGCATCCCAATTCGGTTTTTCCTTCTGGTGATAACTATGGTAATCGTCTAAATGGAATATGAAACGAAAAGTCTTAATGTTTAAATGATTACGGGCGTATTTGAGTGCATCGAAAACTGTTTTAGCTTCCTGATATTTAGCCGAATCCGAAAAATCTCCCAGGATAGCAATATGAATTGTATCGGATTTTACAATTTTTTCCCCGGAAACGACTGATAATAATTTTAGCAGCGTTTTCGCTTTGATATTTAACAAAGAGTCTTCTGCCTGACTATGGACTGTTTTTTCAGCTAACAGCTGGAAGAAAAATATCAGGAAGAAGAATTTAAAAAAGTTTTTCTGCACAAGTTCTCCTTAAACCAGAAAGTCAGAGGTCCAGGTACTTTTTCTCCCGGACACTTCATAATTTGATAAACATCCACATAACAATATCTATAATAATAACGAATGTATCTTAAATTCTGGACTTGCGATAATACTGTATTTTGCTTTAAGGTATATACGGCAGAAAGTGATTTCATGAATTATCCTGAATCAGTTTTATTACTGAGCAAGCATTTCCTTGAGCGATTTGGAAACCTGGTTGATGCTGTAGGGCTTTTTTAAAAATCCCACTACACCTGCCAGATTTTCTTCTGTGATCGGCTGATCGTCAAAACCACTGGTAAAAATAATTTTTAAATCCGGATTTATTTTTCTTAAAGCAGCGGAAGTCTTACGGCCATCCATCTGCGGCATTTTCAAATCGATGATAGCAAAATCAATATTATTGTTATTTTTGAAATGCTCCAGTGCTGCTTCGCCGCTGCTGAATTTTTCGATCTGGTATCCGAGAAATTCCAGAATGTCAGCCAAAATGCTCAAAACATACTCCTCGTCATCAACAATCATAATCTTAATATTGCTTGCTTCCTGGCGCTCGATCTCTTCATGTTCAACCGTTTCTTGCACCGTTGCATCAACCGGGAAATA
>CAYVKM010000133.1:2796-6672 GCA_964452045.1 uncultured Calditrichaceae bacterium | reverse complement strand
GAAATATCCGGCTATGTTTCGGAATGCCTCGGTCTTGATCATAAATAAAATCGATCTTTTACCTTACCTGAATTGCTCAGTGGAAGAATTGGAGAAAAACGCATTATCCATTAATCCGCAGTTAATATTTTTTCGTACTTCCTGTACCACAGGTGAGGGAATGGAACCATGGTGTAACTGGCTCAATTCACAATTACGAAAATAATGATATCACGAGTTAAAATAATTATTCGCGGTGCGGTTCAGGGTGTTGGATTTAGGCCATTTGTCTATCGGCTTGCCAGCGAGATGGGGCTAAAAGGATATGTGCTGAATTCGACCAATGGCGTAGTTATTGAAGCTGAGAGTCATCCGGATATCCTGAACCGGTTTGTTTTATGTCTGGAAAAAGAAAAACCTCGCAGTGCCTATATCCAGAGTCTGGAATATTCATTTTTAGATTGCGTTTGGTATCAGGATTTTACCATCAGGGAAAGTGCCACCGATCAGGATATATCAACCTTTATTTTGCCGGATATTGCTGTCTGTCCGGATTGCCTGCGGGAGATGAATGATCCTAAAGACCGCCGCTATTTTTATCCCTTTATAAATTGCACCAACTGTGGTCCGCGATTTTCCATTATCGAAAAATTGCCTTACGATCGTCCCAATACCTCCATGAAAATATTTACCATGTGCGAAGCCTGTTGCGCGGAGTATGAAGATCCGCTTAACCGGCGATTTCACGCCCAGCCGATTGCCTGTCCGGATTGTGGTCCCCAGATTGAACTTTGGGATAATTCGGGTAAGATACTTCAGACTGGACACGAGGCACTTCTACAGACAGCAGAGTTGATCCGAGACGGTTTGATCGTCGGATTAAAAGGCATTGGTGGTTTCCAGCTCCTGGTAAACGCTCTGGATGTGGAAGCCATCACCCGCCTGCGATTTCGCAAGCGCCGGGAAGAAAAACCTTTTGCCCTGATGTTCCCAAACTTAGATATGATTAAAAATGTCTGCCTGGTTTCAGCGATTGAGGAAAGACTCCTGCATTCTCCGGAATCCCCGATTGTTCTCTTGAAACTCAAAGATAGGAACGAAGAAAAACTGGCGTTATCAGAGATCGCACCGCAAAATCCCAATCTTGGGATTATGTTGCCCTATTCACCGCTTCACCATTTATTGTTAGCATCTCTGCAGCTCCCGGTTATTGCCACCAGCGGAAACATATCCGATGAACCCATCTGTATCGATGAATTTGAAGCTGTACAAAAATTAGGACAGATTGCTGATTTTTTTCTGGTTCATAATCGTCCGATTGTACGCCAGGTGGATGACTCAATTGTCCGGGTTATCCTGGGCAGGGAAATGGTATTGCGTCGGGCCCGGGGGTATGCACCGTTGCCGATACAGATAAGTAAAGTATCTGAATCATCAGAAAATGAGCAAAACTCTCTCGCCCTGGGTGGGCATTTAAAAAATACCGTGGCAATCGGAAAGGGCCAAAATATTTTTGTAAGTCAGCATATCGGTGATTTAGCCACAGCGGAGGCCAATAACGCTTTTGAAAAGGTGATCCGGGATTTTCGGGATATGTATCAAATCAACCATCCGGTAGTTGTGTCAGATCTCCATCCGGATTACCTCTCCACCAAATATGGGGAAAATCATTTTGCTGATGTGGAAAGGGTTCAGCATCATCTGGCTCATTTTGCTGCTTGTATGGCCGAAAATCAATTGGATGATGAAGTGATTGGCGTTTCCTGGGATGGGACCGGTTTTGGCGAGGATGGCACAATCTGGGGAGGAGAATTTTTTCGTTATCAAAATGGAAAATATAAACATGTTGCCCGGTTACGAAAATTCCCCTTACCGGGGGGGGATTTAGCAATTAAAGAACCCCGCAGATCCGCTCTGGGTATTTTCTACGAGATATTTGGCGACTCAATCTTTCGGGATTTTAAAATAATTACCAGAAATTTTTCAGGGGAAGAATTAAAATTATTTCAGCAAATGTTATCCAAAAACATTAACTGTCCACAAACTTCCAGTGCCGGCAGATTATTTGATGCAGTGGCTTCCCTGCTTGATATCCGGCAGAAAATTAATTACGAAGGACAGGCGGCAATGATGCTGGAATTTTCAGCGGTTTCCTTGGAGACGGAGAATTATCCTTTTAACATTTCGGGAAAAGATCTCCTGGTCACTGACTGGCAACCAATGATAGAAGAGATTTTGCATGATATCGGTGAGGGGATGCCCAAGAACAGAATTGCTATGAAATTTCATCAGACCCTCGCCGCGATGATCCTCAGTGTTTGCCAGAAATTTCCTTTGAAAAAAGTTGCACTGACCGGAGGCTGTTTTCAGAATGCTGTGTTACTCGAGCGTACCGTTAACCTGCTACGGGAACATGATTTTATTCCTTACTGGCACCAGAGAATTCCAACGAACGATGGTGGTATTTCGCTGGGACAGATTGCATATTTAAAATCTGTTGGGAAAAACAATCATACAAGTACTTTAGCAGAACCTAAAATGAGTTTTGAAAAAGAATTGAAATAAAAATGAGGTAAATATATATGTGTTTGGCAGTCCCGGGAAAAGTAATTTCCATCGATACCGGAGATCAAGCAGGCCCGAAAATGGCCAAGTGTGATTTCGCCGGTGTAGCAAAAAATATTTGCATAGACTGGCTTCCTGAAATAAAAGTGGGTGAATATGTGATGGTGCATGTCGGATTCGCCCTGAATAAAATTGATGAAGAGGATGCCGAGGAAACTCTCCGCTTGTTACGGGAAATGGGGGATTTACCTGAGTAAGGGTTCAGTTGTCAGATAATATTCACTAATCAAATATTTAAAAATAATTATGAAATATCTTAATGAATATAGAGATGCCGGACTGGTAAAAAATCTGGCAAAGAAAATAAGGGAGATTACCACCCGGAACTGGGTTATTATGGAAATTTGTGGTGGGCAAACCCATACCATCATGAAATACGGATTGGAGGAAATACTTCCCGCGGAATTAACCATTGTCCACGGCCCGGGGTGTCCGGTCTGTGTTACTTCCCTGGAAATGATCGATAAAGCTATTCAGATTTCCCGCCGGGAAAATGTAATCCTTACTTCTTTTGGTGATATGCTGAGAGTCCCCGGTTCAAAAGAAGACTTACTCTCGGTGAAGGCAGATGGCGCAGATGTGAGAATGGTTTATTCGCCTATGGATGCTCTAGGTATTGCCGAGAAGAATCCTGACAAAAAAGTGGTCTTTTTTGCTATTGGTTTCGAGACCACTGCCCCGGCTAATGCTATGGCGGTAAAGGAAGCCAAAAGACGGGGATTATCAAATTTTTCTATCTTATCTTCCCATGTCTTGGTGCCGCCGGCGATCGAGGCTATTTTGTCCTCAAGAAACACCCTGGTGCAGGGATTTCTGGCTGCCGGACATGTCTGTACGGTCATGGGCTATGAAGAATATATCCCGCTGGCAGAAATATTTCAGGTCCCGATCGTGGTGACCGGCTTTGAACCGGTGGATATTCTGGAAGGGATCTACCTGGCGGTCAAACAACTGGAGGAAGGTCGGTTCGAGGTGGAAAACCAGTACAGCCGGGTTGTCCGGAAGGAAGGAAATATTCAGGCCCAAAAATTACTGAAAGATGTCTTTGTAACCATAGACCGAAAATGGCGAGGTATTGGATTAATTCCCCAAAGTGGGTATGGATTAAACACGAAGTATGCTGATTACGATGCCGAGAAGCTATTTGATGTTGCTGGACTTAACCTTATGGAATCGCCAGATTGTATTGCCGGTGAAGTGCTGCAAGGACTTAAGAAACCTTATGACTGCAAATTGTTTGGAAAAACCTGCTCCCCGGAACACCCGGTGGGT
>CAYVKM010000133.1:0-2786 GCA_964452045.1 uncultured Calditrichaceae bacterium | reverse complement strand
AAAAGATACTTCAGCACGATTCCTAACCAAGAAAGATTTCTATTGGAGTGAAATGAATAAGAAGAATCTTGATGCAATTGCAGGAGGATTGGCCTGTCCCATCCCAATTTCCGAATATGAAAAAATCTTATTGGCCCATGGTGGTGGCGGGACGCTTTCCCATCAATTGATACAGAAAATGTTTTTTTCCCAGCTGGATAATCCGTTGTTAAATACTGGGCACGATGGGGCTATCTTCAAAATCACCGGTTCAAGGATGGCTTTCAGTACGGATTCTTATGTGGTGAGACCGATTTTTTTTCCGGGTGGAGATATCGGAGAACTTGCAATAAACGGTACAGTGAATGATCTGGCCATGTGTGGAGCAAAACCGCTCTATCTTTCCTTGAGTTTTATCATCGAGGAAGGATTACCCATGGAAGATTTATGGAAGATCGTTCAATCCATAAGTGAAAGCGCAAAAGAAGCTGGGGTGGAAGTGGTTACCGGAGATACTAAAGTGGTAGACCGGGGGAAGGGGGATAAGATATTTATAAATACCTCGGGTGTCGGTGTAGTTTATGATGGGATTAATGTTTCACCACAACGTATACAGCCCGGGGATAAAATTATACTAAGCGGGAAAATCGCCGAACATGGGATCGCGATTTTGTCAGCTAGGGAAGAGTTTGATTTCGAAACCGACGTGAAAAGTGATACAGCGCCGTTGAATGGATTGGTGGAATCGATAATTAATGTCTGCCCGGAAATTCACGTAATGAGGGATCCCACCCGTGGAGGTGTTTCCAGCGCCCTGAATGAGATTGCCGAGTCTGCTAATCTGGGGATTTATATTGAGGAAGATAATATTCCTATAGCTGATCCGATTAAAGCCATCTGTGAGATTCTGGGATTGGATCCATTGTATATTGCGAACGAAGGAAAATTACTGGCAATCATTCCTGAAAATAAAGAATCGATTGTTCTGAAAATGATGCAAAACCATCAATACGGCAAGGATTCCAGGATTATAGGGGAGGTCACTACTGACAATCCTGGTAAACTAATTATGAAAACTTCCATTGGGAGCCATCGAATCGTCGATATGCTTTCTGGAGAACAACTTCCGCGGATTTGTTAGAAAACCTGATATAAAAAAAGCCCCGGTATTCCGGGGCTTTCTGTTTATTCTTCTTTGTGCGGTTTTTCGATAAATTTCCAACCGCCCACGATGGAGGAGGTGGTACCACGTTCCTCCACATAATCGTGATAAAACACCAGATACACATGGATCATCGCAAAAATGATAAAGAACCACATCATCATGTGATGCCACTGCCGGACCGCAAATTCACCGCCCATTAATGGAGTCATCCAAGCAAATAGTTTCGGGAACCAACTGTTGCTCATGGGCGCAAAAAGGGCAAAGCCGGTGAATGCCTGAAACAGAAATGCCAGAAAGGTAAGGAAATAGGTGAACCCGGCCAGCGAATTATGACCGATTGATTTGAGTGGTTTTTTGCATATTTGCAGAATATCCAGACAGAGAACCTGAAAAATTTCCTTCCATTGTGTAGGGGTATAGGGGATAAAATTTTTCCAGTTGGCAAATCGGTTTCCCACAAATCCCCAGTATATCCGGAAAAGGAAGTTGAAAAAGAATATAAAGGCAAAGAGGAAATGTAGGAATCTGATGGTACCAAACCAGTATTGAAAGGAAGCTTCAGCAGAACTCTGTATCGCGACGGGTTTCCCGATCAGAAAACCGGTGATAGCCAGAACAACAATACAAAGGGCATTAATCCAGTGGTAAAACCGGACCGGTAATTCCCATACATAGATCTGGTTGTATTCCGCATATCTCGTTTTTACCTGTTCCATACAAGACCCTCCTATAAAACACTGATTTGGTTTAGATGTTTACCATCCGGGTCGTAGAGATGAACTGCACAGGCAATGCAAGGATCGAAAGAATGAACGGTTCGGAGAATTTCCAGAGGCTGTTCGGCATTGGCCATTGGAGTATCCAGAAGAGAGGCTTCATAGGCGGATCGATTACCTTTTACATCTCTTGGAGAAGCATTCCAGGTGCTTGGAACAACCAATTGGTAATTGTCGATAACTTTGTTTTTTATCACAATCCAATGAGCCAGTGCTCCGCGCGGTGCCTCTGACAATCCAACGCCTTTTGCTTCTTTTGGCCAGGTATCCGGTTCCCATTTTTCGCTGTTAAACGTACGGATATCACCATTCTTGATATTGGTAAGCAAAGTGCCGTAGAATTCCTTCATCCAATGGGCAACAAGTTTGGTTTCCAAACCGCGGGCAGCAGTCCTGCCCAGGGTTGAGAATAGAGCGGTTACAGGGGCATTTAATTTTGTCAGGGTTTCGGTAATCACCTCTTTAACATCTGTATTTCCGGAAGCATAGGCTACCAACAGTCTTGCCAGCGGTCCGACCTCCATTGGGTTATCTTTCCACCTCGGTGTTTTTAACCAGCTATACTTGTTATCCACTTCCAGCTGTTCGTAAGGAGGTTTCGGACCAGTGAAATTAAACTCGGTTTCACCTTCCCAGGGATGAAGCGATTTGTCGTTGCCTTCCTGATATTTATACCAGGAATGGGTTACGTACTCCCGAACCTGGTCGGGATCGCTTCCATTCACTTCGTAAACCTCGCTCAGATTTCGATCGAGGATGGCACCCCGTTGGAATTTGAAATTCGAAGGATCACCATAACCATTAGTTGGTAAATCCCCGTATGCCAGATAGTTTTTGAGGCCGCCACCGATGGAGAACCATTCTTT
>CAYVKM010000132.1:4409-6919 GCA_964452045.1 uncultured Calditrichaceae bacterium | reverse complement strand
GACCGTTGCCGGCATGCATTGGCATAAAATTCACGGATTCGGATGAATCGGTAAATACGGCACTGGTCCAGTCCGGAAATTCCCAAAAATATGCGAGAGGATCACCATCCGGATCGGAAGAGGAACTGGCATCTGCCAGGGCAGATTGACCGAAGGTAAAGGTCGCAGGGGTTATACTCAGAACCGCAGCGGGGGGATTGTTAACAACAGCTTTTATCCGCAGAGAATCCATCACAACGGCACCATCGCTGAGCGTAGCCGAACAGGAAACAAAATAGCTGCCGGGCAGGTCCGGATCCAGCGTAGAAGTATAATCCGGGTTGCTGATTATCTGTGCCTGACTACCGGTGGGAGATTCCAGCAGCTGCCAGTTTGTGTTCGTAATTGAATCGTTTCCAGCCAGGTTGTAAAGATTTAAATTAAAGGCAAATGTGGAATCGACCGAAATGAGGGTATCAGAAGTCATAATTTTCAGCAAATGGCCATAGGGGAAAAATCCTTCAACATATTCTGCTCTCTCTTTCATTTTCAAGATACTGGTCAGAGCATTATCCCCCCGTCCGTCCACATAGGCAAAAACGATGTCCTGGGTATCCCCAGGCGCCATGGTAAAAGTACCGCTATTTATTAAAAATTTCTTGTCACCCGGTGTGGTATCGATCCAACCGGTACCCAGAACCGGATCACCACTGTAAAAATATTTGGGATTGGTGCTCGCAGTTCCACCGGTTCCCCACTGGGTAGGATCAATGGGATTACCATTTCCATCCAGACCCCCTTCCTGATAATACCGTGCAATGTTTGCGTTAAAAGGCTCTGGGATATATGCACTAGCTCCAATATATGTCATAAATGAAGTCCAGGGGAGATTTCTCTTTCCGATAAGGGTATCGACACCGGCTGAGGCACCCCGGAAAACATAGGCCGTATCTCCCGGGGAATCGACCAGACAACCCTGCAGTAATTTCACTCCAAAAGCCGGGGGATTTGGTCCATATACGGGATCTGCCTGATCATTGTAACAATAACTAACATTTAGCAGGGTATCGCAGGCTATCAGATCATCCGAGGCATCCCCGATATCCGGATCATCCCAGACTGAAAAAATCAGATCCTGGATAGTGGTGTCAGAGACATTGATGATCTGAAAGCGAAAAAATACAATATCTCTTAATTCCTCACCCCTGTCAAAGGCCCAGACAGTCTGGAGAATTTCCAGTCCCATCGGTTTGGTTCCTAATCGTGGGGTTCGCTGGGTGATGGACGTTCCGTCATTAAAAACCGTCCAGATGGTTTTCTCTCCCAAAAGGGCCGGACGGTCAATATTGGGGTCGTATATCCCGTTCCCGTCTTCATCGATGAAATCCGCTCCCAGGGAGATCGCGTCCGCCCAATCGATATAAGCGGGGCTTCCCGGTCCATCATCCCGGGTCACCAGGTAAAATCTGGCCAGGGGATCGGTGGGAACTGTTCCCCATTTTCCCGCCTGCCATTCCTCGATGAGGGAAGCGCTGGCCATCCAGGAAGCACGCAATTCGCCATTTACATAACCGGTGAATCCAAATCCACCGGAAAAGAGCACGCTTGCCGAGGTTTGTCCACTGGGATACCAGCTTTGTCCATCTTCACCGGTTTTACCATCATTCCGGAGGGGCAGGTTGAAGTTATTCACATCCATCCGAACCACATCCCCAATGATTTTGGTGGAGCCTACCTGTTTTTCAGCAGAAAAATCAGCAAGGCCCAGGTAAA
Organism: uncultured Calditrichaceae bacterium; assembly: GCA_964452045.1. GTDB lineage: Bacteria > Calditrichota > Calditrichia > RBG-13-44-9 > RBG-13-44-9 > CAYVKM01. Next base: position 5,167 of record CAYVKM010000132.1, on the reverse strand, counting down.
AGAAAAGCAGCAGACCGATGATTAGTAGCGGTAAATATTTCATCCCATACCCTCCAGTTTTTTACTAAAATGGATTAGCAAATTATAAAAATCCAATAAAATATTTATTCCACTAAAATTTCCCTGCTATTTCAAATAAAGCATTTTACCGGAATTGGAAAATTTTGACGATTTAAGCCGAGAAATATAGATGCCGCCGGCGACCTCCTGACCGTGTTCATCTTTTCCATCCCAGCGTACCCGGTGTAGTCCGGAGGTCTGCTCCCCACTGAATAAGGTCCGCACCTTTTGACCTAGGAGATTTAATACAGTTATTTCCAAATTAGTTTTTTCCGGTAACTGGTACTCAATTATAGTTTGTCCATTAAATGGATTTGGGTAATTCTGCTTTAACACAAATCCATCAGAGATATTGTTTGGTCCAGGTTTAATATCACTCACAAAATTCAGGTGATCGGCTAGCAAAATTGGATTCAATCTTCCCTGCATCCATTCACCGGTCTGAAGTCGACCTTCATAAGCAAAACTACCTTTACTTAAAAAATGATGGGCATAATAACTAATTTCCATCGGCGGGCAGTTTATGATGGGATTAACCAACTCTAGGTAACCCATATTTACTGGTTCTCCACATAACAAACAATTCCAATGTCCAAAGGTGGGGTGGTGAATCACATAAGGATCAAACTGTTGTGGCGTGGTAGGCAAGTTATCCAGAATACTAACCATGCTCAAGGCTAATTCCATTCCGTCATAAA
>CAYVKM010000132.1:0-4309 GCA_964452045.1 uncultured Calditrichaceae bacterium | reverse complement strand
ATGAATACTGCCATCGTAGGAAAAGCAGTGGTTCGTCAAATAATGCAATCCCATATAGGGTATATCCATTTCCAAATTTCGTAATGGATTGACAATTTTAACATAACCCATATTCACTATTGCACCACACCTGGAACACGTTTCCGATCCCCAGACCGGAAAATCCAGGCGATAAGGTCGATCCGGCTGCTGGGTGGTGGGCAGATTCGAAATCAACCAATCAAAATATTGAGTCCAATAAATATTATCATTAATTCCCGGAAGAGTAAAATCAGTCATAGAATTTGTACCCAAAAAAATCTCTTCCGTGTAAGCCAGGCCATCCTGATCCTGGTCATTCGGAACAGGGATAAAATGCAGGCTGTCCGGGATTACCTGACTTTTCACCGGGGAAATACCCAGCCATAATGCCAGCGAAGCGGCGATGGATAATTTTCTGACAATATTCATGTGTTGCTTCTCTGCAACACCAAAATAATTTTGATACCACTCTTTAGTCTCACGATGAACAGAACGGTAATCGTCAAGTAATGAAGGGGTTATCCGGCACCCTGGGCAGGCCCAGTGAAAAAGTAGACGCTGCTCGGAAATCTTGAGATTATTTTTTTGATAGGGGTTCTTTAAAAACGCATTAACACAACAGGAAGGATAGCCGAACAAAAATCCTTCTAGTTTTTGGGTATGGGGGGATTTGTTGAGCGGTTTACCGGAAAAGGCTTTCCGATAATAATCCACATAATGTGAAGAAGCACTAAAAACTGTTTCATGAATTTTTCTGCCCAGTAGGGTGTATCGCGGTATGGATTCAACGATGAGGCTTTGCTTTTTTAGCCATTCAATAACAGATAAATCCAGTGACTTTTCCCAGCGGCTAAGTGGTTTAACTTTACGACGGGTGAGTTCAGTAAGATAAAATAGTTCAAAATCCTCCCTGGGGATTTTGTAACAAGCCATTTCATATTACTCCTTATATTTTTTTTGACCTCTATTTTAACGAATCAAATCGCTACTCGTTCGTTTTTTCAACGGAGTATCATCATTTTTTTCATCATTTCATACCTGCCTGTTTTCAATTGATAAAAATAAATACCGCTCGGCACTTCCTGCCCCGATTTGTCTCTGCCATTCCAGCGAAAATATTGTCGGCCCCCAGTAAAATGATCATGAAAGATTGTAAGTATTTTTTGACCTAATATGTTATAAATGTCCAGTGTGACTTCACCTGCTTCCGGAAGAACAAAAGTAATCATTGTCTCCGAATTAAAGGGATTGGGATAGTTCTGATAAAGAACAAACGACATCGGAGAGTTATTGGGTGTATTTACCAAACCGGTTATCGATTCTACCCTCATAGTAACATCCCAGATAATTTCCGGATTCGCTGGATCATTGTTATAGAAAGTAATAATAGCATGGCGTGTTGTATCACCTGCCTGACTACGAATTCCATAAAATTTAAGATCGAGATCTTGATTTGCACACGCTGGAATTGTCCCAGAATCCGGACTAACAACAAGCCATTCCCTCCATTCATGACCCAGGGAATACCCTACCAGAAAATCGTGACCATCGCCGGGAAGATTGTTGCTCTGCTGAATCGCCAGAAGCGCAAGACGATTATCATAACGGGCAATATCCATTCCTGCCGGCTGATCATTCTCCAAGGGATCGCTATTCATCTCCACACCGATAAATTGAAGCGTTGAACCTTGCAACTGTACGGCTGTACAATTCGGTCCTTGTGCAGGACCATCCGCTGTCCAGGCCCATAGATAAGGAATGCTTCCGGAAAACCTGTCCAAACCTAATCCGGTAATTAGCGGTCCGGAATATGGAATGCTGGACAGAAGCGTACCCTGAAAATCGAAACGGTATACAGGTTGAGACCAGGCAGTGACCCAAATATCCAGAGAATGTCGATCGATGGTAAAAGCATCAATCCTGGGTAAGAGTGATAAATCCGTTACTGTAATTAATACTCCGGAATTAACATCAAATACATAAATGTCGTTGTTTAGATCTCCATAAAGAAAAACACCATCAGAGGCAATTTCACTAAATCCAAATGGGTTACCGGCTGCTGTCGGTTGCGGGAATGAATTGATCAGGTTCCATTGACGATCAAATTTATAAAGCATCGGGATTCCGGCAGAAGCATTAGCCCCGGCAATCCAGAAAATATCTCTATCATAACAAATACCTCTCAAATTATTATCTAAATTTGGGATTCTAGCAGTAACATCAACCGCAAAAAGGGTATCGCCTAAATCACTGGTAGAATAAAGAACATTGTCCTGGTATTCAATATCAGTGTACCAACTAAAGGCAAAAGGCTTATAAAAAACAAAGGGAATCTGAAGATTAAGCGAATCACCTTCAACAACGCTAACATTAACTTCCTGGTAAATTGCTATTTGCGGAGCTTCCACGACGACCACTTTCATTGGTATCATTAAAGTATCATTGACCGGATCGTTGCTGATAATAATTAAATAGCCTTCATAAATACCTTGTGTATTTATTAGTCCATCAAATACTAAATTAAGAAGAGTTTGATCACCCGGAGGGATTGACATTTGTGTATAGCTAAATGGAAAATAAGGACTGTTACTGTAAATTTCGAAGAGTTCCAAAGTGTCATTTCCGGTATTGCTAATGGTAAGTTCCCGGGAAACAGGAGTACAGACTATAGTGGTACCGAAATCCAGGGTATCAGGTTCTACCACAATTTGAGGTGCCTGTCCCCAACTGTTTGATGTTACAACGAGCCAGTTAAAACTCAGGACAAGTAAAATTTGCAGGTGAGTTGATATCATTATTTATTCTCCTTTATAAAGAAGTATAGATAACTATCGCAATAGCATCATACGTTTTTGCTGAGAGAAATTTTTTCCAGTTAACCGATAGAAATATAAACCGCTGGCCATTTGCTGATCCAGATTATTCCGGCCATCCCAACGAAATTGATAAGTACCTGCCGCTTTATTCCCCTGAAAGAGCGTTCGCACCTTCTGACCTATAAGATTATATATCTCTAGTCGAAGATAATTTTTACCCGATAAATCTATCCGTATCTGCGTCTCCGAATTAAAGGGATTGGGATAATTTTGGAAAAGTTGGAAATCCCCTATCTCGGCAGATTGTGGTTCATCTTTCCACCCCACGTAAATGGGGTTGAAGCGGAATACTCCGCTGTCCGGCATGGCAAAATAGATCCAGCCGTCGGCGCCTTTTGCCAGATCGACAATCGCATTGTCGGTTACTGGCAGATTTATCGGCAGCCAGGTATCGCCCAGATCGGCACTGTAAAGTAGAACCGGATCACCGGAAACAAACAGATCCTGTCCCGCCAGAAATACCAGAGAGAGAACCGGATCGTAAAGTACTTCTTTGTTGATGATGAATGACCCGCTGTACACCTCTGTCCAGGTGCTGCCGCCATCCAGGGAGCGGCGGACCACCGGATAACCCACCGAAAAAATGGTCTGGGCGCTGTCCCCCCAGAAATCCACATCCCGCACAAAATCCGGGGGAGAAATCCATTCCCAGGTATCACCATAATCGAAGGATTTCATCAGCAGCGTCCCGGCAAAACCCTCCGCCCCACCAGCTAAAACCAGACCAGGGAAATCTTCGTGCACCTTAACCGTTTGTACATACCCTTCCACCGTGGCAGTATAAACCGGCGTCCAGACAGTGTCGGTAAAATAGCGCCGGTACAAAGCGCCACCGGCAGCAGCATAGGTCTCCCCGCAGATGCTGGGATCGGGAAAACCATCCAGTTGCTCTATCAGCACTGCCAGGGAATCGCTGATACCGGAGTCCTTTGGTTCAAACGGCCCGCCCACAAAACTGCAATAAACAAAATGGGGATAACTGCTATCCGGCTTCAATCCGGCACCAATGGCCCAGCCCAGCGGTCCGCTTTTGTGGGGATAGACGGAATGAACCTCGGCCGAATCCAGTCCCAGATGAATCCAGGTGGTGCCGACCAGGCTATCCTGATAAAATACACCACGATCCAGAGTACCTACGGCAATGATGTTATTATACATCCCCAGACAGGTGATACTCTGGTTTGCCAGACCCAAATGTTCCACCGGCACCTGGGCTTTCAGAAATCCGGCAAAGCTTCCTGCCAAAACCAGGTAAATTGCTAAATATTTTAAAGCAGACATTTTATCCCCCAAACAAAAATTTTGAATTTAACGCAATAGGAGCATCTTCCGGGACTCCCGGTATTTCCCTGCAATAAGCTGATAAAGGTAAACCCCACTGACAACCTCTCGCCCGGTTTCATCCCGGCCAT
>CAYVKM010000131.1:0-6926 GCA_964452045.1 uncultured Calditrichaceae bacterium | reverse complement strand
TCAGAAACCGGCCCGTATCAATTTTACCAGACATACTTATTTTTAAGAAATACAGGAATTGGATCAGGTGCCATAAGGCTGTCAGGATCTACAACATCTACAAACAAATTGTCATCAAAGATTTTAGAGGAAACCTTACTTTTTATTTCTGTATAAGTTTTCTGATATTTTGCCCAAGTGGTCGGATTTTCTTCTTTGAATGCAGGCGAATATAGTCGTTTCTGAAATTCACTCGCCAGATATTCATCAACTATCTTTTGATAATTTCTTTTCACCTCATTATCTTGAGCGATTTCATTCTTGAAGGCTTCTTTCAGGACAAGATCACTCCGAATCATATCAATAATTGCCTGAATCATTCTATTTCGTGTCTTTAAATCCGGACGATAGAATGGAGGCATATCTTTTAAATGATCTAAAAAATCAGATACTTTAATTTCCTGGTCTCCGAAATTTACCAAGACATTATTTCTAACATCCTGCAGATCAATTTCTATTGTATTCAAATCACTCGTTTTTATTGGTGGTTTAAACAATCCTGGTTGTTCGACCCTGTTACCTATGGTTTTCTGAGTTGCATTTATCAATACATTTAAGACTTTATTATTAATTTTTATTTTCTTCTTCCCTGCCAGTTCTGATAAATGCTCCTTAAAAATAGCATCTACTTTACGATTTTTAAGTATTTCTGTGCAAAGTTTTACTTTTTCGGGATTGCCTAAATTAATAAAATTTTCATTGGGTTGAATGTCGGTTACCCGGAGAATATGAAATCCATATGCAGATTCAATTGGATCGGAAATCTCCCCTATTTTCATGGAAAAAATTTTACTCTCCACAGCCGGATCAAGATCTCCAAAGTTAATAAAGCCTAAATCCCCACTGTTATTTTTTAGATTTTCATCAATAAATATTTCTTTGGCGATTTTTGTGAAACTGTCACCCGCTTTTAGTCTCGAATCAATTTTCCTGATTTCATCCTTCGAAGTTGCGAATAAATGTTGGACCTGTATTTTTTTATCCATTTTAGACAGTGCAGAAATCAGTTCTTCATTCGAAACCTTGACTCGATCTAAAAACTCTTTATTTATGTAAGCCTTAATAATTTCATTCTCTTTTATGTAATTAATTCTGCGTTGAATGAGAGAATCGCTTTCCAATCCAACTTTGGCAGCCGATAAATAATAATATTTTTGTTCAATCAGATAATTTATCTGGCTCAGTCGGGCTTTTTTCATCGACGTTCTGATGGCATATTTTGGTTCTAAGGCAAAGCTCTGTTCAAACTCTTTGAATGTGATTTTTTCTTTTCCAACTTTGGCAACTGTTGATTTATTGTCCTCTTTTTTTGAACAAGAGATCAAGATTAGCAACATACCAGATAAAATGAGGATTTTTTTGTACATCGGGATTTAATTCCTCTCGTCAGGTGTTTTTTGTTAACTCGCTTTTTTCACTATCGATTCACAAAATAATTTTTAATTATTCAAATATCTCAATATATCTTCTTTCAGGATTCTTGCAGCTTGATAATTGGTCTGCAAATCAAGGGCTTTATTTATGTACTTGAGAGCTTCGGTAAAATCCTTTTTATTCGCATAAGCAGCAGATAGTCCATAGTAGGCGTTTGCTTTTAAAATCGAATTATTCTTATTCATAAGCATTTTATTGACTGCATTCAAATGAAAAATTGCATCATCAAATTTTCCGAGATTTATCTCTACCATTCCCAATTCTAAAGGAGAATAAACAAACTCTGCATTCGATTTTATTGATTCTAAATAGTGTTGATATGCCTCTGTCAAATTTCCGGAATCTTTATATAGCCTTGCAAGTTGATAGTGTGCATAGAAATTTTTTGGATATTCCTCCAAAATAGCTTGATAAGTGGTTTGTGCCTGCCTGATATTTCCAACCCTCTCAAAATATTTGGCAGTGCGATAACAGCCATCATCCCATGCTATTTTCCTGGAATAAACATCCCAAACAATCTCTTTTAATTTTTCATCTGCACTATCATAAAAAAGACTCTTGGTCGTAAAATCTTTAAATGGCCATTTACCTGTTAAATATTTAATGGATACATCTCCATAGGCCAAATCCAGCCAACAAATACTCAGACCATCAAAATCGTAGGATATCTTATCCTGAAATTTTTCTTTAATGTTTGAAGATTCCACCAAATTTAGTTCAATAATTTTTTTCAGAAACAGATCCGATAGCAAATAATAACCTTGTACATTCGGATGTAAATGTTCCCAAAACAATTTATAATCGGTTATATTGTTAGCACATTTCGACTCAAATAAATTTAAAGCTGATACATAGGGAATATTCTGCCTTTCGCAAATATTCCGAATTATACTGTTGATTTGAGATGGTGCACGAAATTTCAATAAATCATAATCTTTTGCTGCAATTAAACGTTTTTTTGCGGTAAAAGAATCACCGAGAGCAAGTTGACATTTTCCCAGCCAATAATTAACCATTGCATTTGTAGAATCTGATAACTGAATTTTATTTAAAATATCAATAGCTTCTTTATAATCTCTACCATTAAAAGCAATTTTCACTTTTGTTATTGCATCTGAAACTCTCATTTCCTTAATACTAGGCTCAAAAGAAAATGGAGGAAAAGTATAATTAGAAACCACATTGCTGATAATTATTGGAATATTATTTTTTCTAAAAAGATCAACAATATCCTCAAGATTATGTTCGAAACGTCTGAAAACTCTTTTTGAATCGTCTGACTCTAACCTCACTTTGTTTTCTTCAGAAACTTCCCTCATTAAATTTTTTTCTTCTGAACCAACTCGTTCTTTTGTTTCAGTGCTCAATACGGAGCGCAGAAGCTTTACAATCCTTAATTCTCTGATAGCATATTTAATATCGGTGAGGAATGAGATTTTCTTTTCAAGCTTTGTTGCACCTACGCCATCGGGACCATAAAATTCATTATGACCCATATAAATAAGAACCAGATCTGGCTTAAATTGTATTAATTCCTTAGAAAATTTTGAAATCACATTACTATTAATTGCACTTGCCGCAAAATTGATTACCTCGAATTCCCGGTCAGGATACAAAGAACGTAATTGTTTCCTTAATATCCCAGGAATATTAGCCGTCATCTGATAGGGAGTACCAAACATACTTGAACCACCGAGACATATAATTCTGAAGAGATTTGAATCCTTCTCCTTTTTAAATAGACCTGTTTTAAATTCCGGCACTAATGGACTATTGTAAGGAAAAAATTTCTTAAGATATGCACGATTAACTTGATACCATTTAATGCCATCATAGCGAACTTGAGTAACGATGGGAGTCTTTAACGACGGGGACAAAACACGAAGACTAAATTCTAATACTGCTAGTAAAACAACTGGTAAGATTATTAATGCTAAATAGAATATAATTTTTTTAATTTTGCTTGCTGTAGACATTTCTCAAACATTTCGAAAAATACTATATTTAATGTATTACAATTCTGGGTAATATTTCTAATTGTAAATCAGATAATACAATTTAAAACAAGGTATAAATAAACGGGGCGATAGCCGAGCCTTCGGTTAATACAATAAGAGCTCCAAGCAGTATCAGAATGATCACAATAGGTGCCAACCACCATTTTTTCCTGACTTTGATAAAGTCCCAAAATTCTTTAATAATTCCAAGTTTACCCAATTTATTTCCCCTATATCTTTCTATTACCCATCTAACTAAAACTGTTTCTCAAAGTTCTCCCGATTATTTCTGGTCTCTTTTACCGGCAACCAGTAGCTATCTTTTTTCTGGTTAAAACTGATATCCAAAAACCGGTTCCCAAATTTCCTCGCCAATATACTAATAGGGGTTATGAAAAGATAAAACAAAATGAATAGAATTACTCTGGTCACCAGCCAGCCCATAGCAAATCCGATATAAGAAAATAAAATAAATACCGGTTTGATGAGAATCGGTAAAATAAGAGAGACCAGTATTAAAATTATTCCGGCAGCGAGAAAATAGGGATAGATCTCTATTTGTTTAAAATATTGCACGGTGGTAATGATGAATAATAGAATTGCCAGGGCAATTCCGAATTTTCGCCATTCCTTTTTATCATTGAATTTTGATTTATCCATATCTACCCTTAATCGAGCTCGTATTCTTTTTGCCACTCTTTTTTGTCTACGAATTCCGGTTGACCTGTTTTATCAAGCAGGAAATTACCCAGCACCAGATAATCCATTTCGGTTCTCATGAAACACCGGTAGGCATCCTCCGGTGAGCAGACAATCGGTTCTCCCCGCACATTAAAGGAGGTATTCACGATTACCGGATAGCCGGTTAACTCCTGGAATTTTTTAATCAGCTCCCAGTAATCAGGATTGGTTTCTTTATGAACTGTCTGAATACGGGCAGAATAATCCACATGGGTAACCGCCGGAATTGTCGAACGTGCTATATTCAATTTATCGATTCCGAACAATTTGAGCTCTTCCTCGCTCATCTGCCGCTGTAAATCTTTTTTTACTTCTGCCACTAACAACATATAGGGGCTTGGCCGGTCTAATTCAAAATAATCCGACACATCTTCCGCCAAAACCGATGGTGCAAAGGGCCGGAAGGATTCTCTGAACTTTATTTTGAGATTCAGCTTTTTTTGCATTTTGGGTGATCTGGCATCGCCCAAGATACTTCTGGTGCCCAGTGCCCGTGGTCCAAATTCCATTCGTCCCCGGAACCAACCGATTACATTCTCCTGAGCCAGTAATTTCGCAGTGTGATTTATGATTTCATTTTTTTCTAATTTCCGAAATGGAATCTGTTGGCTATCAAGAAACTTCCTGATTTCAACATCCCCGTATTCCGGCCCAAGATACGATCCTTTTTGAAAATCCAGATTGCCGTTCAAGGTACGTGAAAATCCCAGGTACTGATACCACACAGACAGGGCAGCTCCCAATGCGCCACCCGCATCCCCAGCAGCCGGTTGGATCCAGATATTGTCAAACAGACCATCGCGCAATATTTTTCCATTGGCTACACAATTTAAGGCAACACCCCCGGCCAGACAGAGATCCTTCTTCCCGGTCTCTTTCTTGACATACCTGGCCATATTGAGCATGGCCAATTCCGTCACTTCCTGCACCGAACGGGCCAGATCCATTTCCTTTTGGGTGAGAAGAGATTCCCTTTGACGCGGTGGCCCGCCAAACAATTTATTAAAACGATTATTGGTCATGGTTAAACCGGCAGCAAAATTAAAATATTTCATATTCAACTGAAATGAACCATCATCTTTCAAATCCAAAATGTTATCCAGAATTAACCGGACAAATTTTGGTTCGCCATAAGGAGCAAGACCCATTACTTTGTATTCGCCCGAGTTTACCTTAAAACCGGTATAATAGGTAAAGGCCGAATAGAGCATACCCAGTGAATGGGGAAATTTAATTTCTTTTAGTAACTGAACGTCGTTTTCTGCCCCGACGCCAATGCTGGTGGTGGTCCACTCTCCCACCCCGTCGGTGGTGATGATGGCCGCTTCCTGAAAGGGAGAGGGGAAAAAAGCAGACGCCGCATGGGAGAGGTGGTGTTGAGGAAATAAAATCGGACCATTATAATTACCCAGGGCATCCTGGATGAGGGATTTCATCCACACCTTTTTCTTGATCCACAATGGCATTGCCTTGATGAAAGACTGAATACCTATGGGAGCATATTGTAAATAGGTTTCCAGAATTCGCTCGAATTTCAAAAAAGGCTTGTCGTAGAAAGCCACATAATCCAATTCTTCCGGCTTAAGTGAGGCATAGTCCAGACAGAATTTGATCGCATTCTCCGGAAAGCGATAGTCATGTTTGATGCGGGTGAACCGTTCCTCCTGGGCAGCAGCAATAATTTCACCGTCCCGGATTAATGCGGCAGCGCTATCATGATAAAAAGCGGATATTCCCAGTATATTCATACTCTAAAAAGTAAGTATTCTTGAGTTCACTCTAAAAAGTCCAAATTCTGTCATTCCGTCCCGCCCTTGCGGGATCGGAATCTCCAAGCTCAATAATAACAAGGGATTCTGACACAAGTTCAGAATGACAAAATAAGCATAAATAACTTTTTAGAGTGGACTCATTCTTAAATATCAATCTTTTTCTTCAAGTATCAGAAATTGGTACGGTTCCAGCCTGATCTGAATATTTTCGTCAGGAATATATATCTCCCGATTTGTCACCAGATCCTTATATCTTTTAGCAGAGAGTATCTCTCTACTTAATCCAATTTCGTCTCTATTGTTTTTATTGTTTAGCAATATAAATAACTGCTGATTTGCCATCTCTCGGGTGAAGCCCAATATCTGTTTCTCATTCGCGATCATGAAATATTCTGTCTTTCCCGTTCTCAATGCATTATTTGATTTCCGAATTTCAATGAGATGTTTGTACCAATTAAACAATTCCTGATCAAAAACAACCTCATCGCTCGGTCTGGCTATTTGAAAAGGATGTGAAACTTCCGGATCGTAGTTGAGTTCCGGCCAGACCGTTGGTTTCCGGCAATCCGGATCATCGCCGCCCCACATACCGGCTTCGTCACCGTAATAGATCATCGGGGCGCCCGGCAAAGTCATCTGCAAACCAACAACTAATTTCTGTTTATCGATTTCTATTCCATTGGTCTTTCGTACATCAAATTGCCGATTCTGCGCCGGATTGCCTCCATGATCGATCCAGCGATCCGGATTGACAATCTGGGATGCCAGCCGTTCCATATCATGGCTATCCATCAGATTCTGCAGGGCATACAAATTTTCATCGGGATAATCCCGCGCAATGTTTTGCAGACTGTCCACAAAGGCCTGAACACTGATTTTTTCTTTTTTATCGATCACAAATTTTTTCACCGCCCGGGCGAAACGATAATTCATCACCCCATCA
>CAYVKM010000130.1:0-6959 GCA_964452045.1 uncultured Calditrichaceae bacterium | reverse complement strand
ACTCAATTGATTTTTGGTCAGAGTAATTTCATTACCGGGTTTTGTGTTGTTTGCCATTTTCAGAGAGACTCTACCATGTTCGACTGCCACAGTGGTTTGTTTGTATTGCCCCCATGCCCGAATATTGAATGCCGTTCCACGGACTGTAATAACTGCATTATTTGTGCGGACGATAAAGGGCTTATCCGGATTGGGGAATATCTCGAAAAATCCCTCCCCATTCAAATATACCTGACGATTTTTATCTGCAAAATGTTTGGGGAATCTCAAAGTACTCCCGGCATCGAGAGTAACCTTTGATCCGTCCATCAGGTTGATGGATTGTATGTCCCCAGTGGAGACATTGAAATTATTCATTTCTGTATTAGTTGGGATTTTGAATAAAAAATAATAAGTAATTATAAAAAGAATCAGTACTGCAGCTACCCGCAAAAGTCTGGACTCCAGTACATATTTAACCAGGGTGGATTTTTTATTTTCCCGTCGAACAGAATGAAGGGTAGTTAAATTTGGCTCCTGAATGTTCGCTCTTTGTTTGATTTTCATCCAGGCATCATTCAAATTCGGAGGGGGCAGGGGTGCGTCAGCTGTATTCCAGATTTGCTTGATCTGATTAAAAGCATGTTCGTTCTCAACACTCACATTTAGCCACTGGTTTAATAACTCCTGATCTGTCTGATTAGCCATTCCGGTTAAATACTTTAGGATCAACTCCCAATCAATATCCTGTTTCATAAAAATCCTTCAATCTTAAAACTGTCAGTAACTTTTTTTGCGTTTACATTAATAAGACAATCGTATTTTTGTTTTGGGTGACAGGTGAAGTAGAAAATTTTGGAATGCCACGCAGTACTCTATCATAAAGCCATGTATCAAAAACCTACCGGTTACTATCCGGGTCGCAATTTTTCTGAAAAATAGAAATTATGAAAGGTGGTCTTGTTTAAAAGAAAATGCGGTAGGAAAAGTTATCCAGGAAAAAAATAAATCTAACTCATTCTATGATGTTTGCTTTCAGATAAGACAAATTCATCATGAGGGATTTGACAGCGCGTTTCATCTGTGTTTTGACTGTATTAATTGAAACATCGAGAATTTCAGCGATTTCATGGTATTTCAAATCATCATATCTTTTCATCAAATAAATATAACGGCATTTTTCCGGTAGTTTTTCTATCGCCTTATGAACCCTGTCTATCATTTCATTTTCAATGATCCGTTCTTCCGGGTTGGCAGCCGTATCCTGCCGGTCATTCATTAGATCGTTCGTGGATATTTGTTTTTTTTCACTTCTAAGATAATTCAAAGCTGTATTCCGGGTAGCCGCATATAGATATGATTTTAAACTGGAAGTAATCAGACAATTTTCACGATTCATCCACAATTTGACGAAGACATCTTGAACAATGTTTTCTGCTGTCTGGGCATCTTTTATAAAGCGGCCGGCAAATTGATATAGGGCTTGATAATATTTTTGAAAAATGTAAGAAAAAGATGTGCTGTCGCCCTGGCGGATTTTTTCCCAGTACTCCAGACCTGTTTGGTCAGTTTCTTTGTTCCGATTGTTTCGGTTCATAGGATTTGTTCAATCACCTATGTTTTCTGACCCAATTTAAGGTTTATAGATTTCCCACTCAAACAAAATTGTCTATTGTAGCAGAAGTCTATACGTTTCGGATGTCGGTAATGTTGCTGTACGATTGGAATTCGATGATAATCTTTTGGCAAATTTACACTTCACTAGCTGGGTATGTTTTACTTTGTGATAGTCAAATTGCTATTCATTATTCATCGTTAATCATTTTTTCAGATAATGCAGATTCCTTAATCCCGGTATGATACTCAGTGGCTCTAAAAAAACGTTTCTCATATTCGCTGCTGTCGAAGAGGTAATCATCTTCATACTGGTATAGCATTTCAACCGATTCTTTGGCCAGAGAATTAAACAACCCGGCCATCCGCACCATCCATTTGCTCAGGACGGAATAACCCGGTTTTGTATTATATGCCTTTGCCGCGGTTTCGATAAATTCCTTGCCGGTCAGAGCGTTTTTATCACTGGGCAGATGCCAGACCCGGTTGAATGCCTCCGGGGTGTTTCCCAGAAGGGCAGTCGCCCTGGCAGCATCCGGGGTATAGGTGAATGAATGTTTAACCTCAGCATTAACCATCCATTGGGCCTTTTTGCCTTTTTTCAGCCGGTCGAATACCATCCCCCAAACAAAAGAGGCCTGGGTATTCGGGCCGTAGAAATCGGCAGCCCGGGCGATGAGTGCAGTCAGATTGCCTTTTTTATATTCATTGGTCAACTGTTCGGCAATCAATACGCGCACTTCCCCTTTTTTGCTGCAGGGATTGACCGGGGTGTTTTCCGTCATCCAGCCACTCACCTTGCCGTACATATAAACATTATCGAAAAATACCAGTTTGCTTCCATGCTTCTGGCAGGCATTTATTACATTGGTCATAATTTTGGGCCAGCTTTCCTGCCAGATGGCTATTTTATAGGGCAATCCCACGGTGAGATAGACCAGTTCGGAATTGGCAACTGCTTTTTCTGTCTGGGCATAATCGGTTAAATCTGCCGATATCAATTCATCTGTAGGGTTAACCACTTTGGGATTGCGGCTGACCAGTCGAATTTTGTCAGTATACTGGGGAAGGTATTTTGCCAGACCGTTGGCAATTACGCCTCCGGCGCCGAGAATTGTTTGCATATTTATGGCCTCCGCTGTTCATGTTTTTATTGCTATCACTTTTTTGGTCAACCAGTTTTCATAGAAACGATAGAAAATAAAAATGGTTTCGTAAAGCCACGCTCGGGAATATTGGCTATAATTTTTCAAAAGCTTTGATGGCCAGCGATTTGGCAATCTCAAAAGATTTTTCTTTGGCCACATCAATTGGTTGGATCAGGATAAAGGCGGACCTGGAATTAACCACGGATTTGCTGGCCATGATCACTCCGTATTTATCATCCCAGTAGGCATCATCCCCAACACCCTTAATGGGGGCCGGTTTGAATTCTTCACCCATTCCTTTAGTCATATTGGCATTGTACAGTTTCAATTGCTCCTGTGGTGTTTGCCGGGAAAATTCCAGTCTCACCCGGATCGAAATCCTGGGTACATCATACTCATTTCTGGCAATACTTTTAAATTTGCACTCATATCCGCGGTGTTCCCCGGCTTCCATGGCTTCGCCGGTTACTGCTTCGATATCCGCTGGTGTGAGGAGATCGCACGCGGCTAATTCCTGCCCATTGCTTTGCGAGGCAGCCGAGCTTTGGCCCATAGATTTATCACTTTTTTCGTTATCGCATCCTGCCAAGAGAATTATGCTAACCATAAGTAAAAACAGAATATTTATTCTCATATATAATCTCCTGATGAGTTTTTAAGGTGATATGGAATCCCCTAAATCTTATTGGGTATTGGTTAATTTATGTTTGGAAATAAGGTTTTCTTTTTATAAAAGATAATTTTAAACTTTATGAAGCCGGATTTACATCCGGTCTAATGTTTGACAACTCTTCCCACATGTCCTGTATTTCCCGGACGGCTTTGTCCAATCTTCTGCCTGCTCTTCGTAAACCGAAGAGTTTGCCAACAGTAAGCAGAACTATGGCAGCGATGATACCCTGCCAGATGTGGTTCAGGTTTAATTCGGCCAGTTTTATCGGGCCGGCAAAGATCCAGATAACATAGCTGAAAGCGCCGAAGGTAAATCCCATCCCGGCCAGTTCACATCCGCAATCCTCCATTCGTTCTTTCAGCCGTTTCTCCCATTTTGTTTTTTGTTCCTCAGGAATAGCTTCAGATTCTATTTTCAGGTTAATTTCCGGGCGAAAAAAGGGAAGTGGCCAGATTTTCAGGCCACTTAGTTGTTCCGGGTTTTGGATAATATGCTCAATCTTTTTCATGGAAAGTTCTCCAGCGATAAAGGGAGTAAACACTCGCCTGACGATTCAATTTAAATAAAATTGGGGAAAAGTCAACTAAAAAGTGTTGGAATATCAAAAATAGGATATTTTTGATGAAGAATGTGGAATTGTTCTTAGAACAAACAACAAAACCTCCCGAAGGATTAAAACCAAACAGCAAAACCTCCCGAAGGTTCTAAACCTTCGGGAGGTTTTAGTATCTATTTTATCAGGATCATTTTCCGGGTGAGGGTTAGATTTTCCGCACCGGATGCAGACAGCTTGCAGAAATAAATTCCACTGGCAACCAACCGGCCTAAATTATCCCGGCCATCCCAGGGCAGGGTGTATTGTCCGTTGTCTTTTCGACCATTGAACAGGGCACGGACTTCCTGTCCGAGGGTATTATAAATCTTTAAAGAGATCTCGGCGCTCCGAGCCAGAGTAAATGGAATGGTGGTGCTTGGGTTAAACGGGTTGGGATAGTTTTGATGCAAGATAAAGGTTCCCGGGTTTTCCGGATTTCCCTGGTCCGCAATGGATACCGGCATCGCCTGGTATATCACGGTAAAATGCCCACCCACATTGGGATCCAGGTATAATTCCCGGGCAATGGGATCGAAATCGGTGAAAGGCATATTATCCAGGGTTACCGCGCTGATGGTTAATTGGTTATCCCGGATTGCTAATGGGGTAAGGTGAATTGTCCGGGCAGAATCTAGTGGAGCAAACAAATAATGCAGGGTAGCCGGCTGATTTTGCACAAACAGGTTACCATAGAGATAGGTATAATATCCGAGTTCGATGGAATGATAGGCAGCCTTACCGCCACCGCCCTTATTTTCATTCCAGGCCAGGCTGCCATAACGGGTCCGGTTTTCGTAGACTTCGCCATACTGGTGATCAACAAAATATTTCATAAAGAAATCCAGGGTTTCATCAGCCATGTTGAAATATTGTTCATCCCCGGTGATTCGGTACATTTCTAATCCGGCGGTCACCGCCTGCTCCATCTGCCACCAGGCTTTGGCGGTATCCGGATTTCCCCACATCAGCATCTGTCCGGTCAGCCGGTTGTAATCCTTGTAAGGTCCACTGAATTCATGATCATATCCTTTGCTTAAAACATCTTCAATCAGGTAGGCCGCATCCTGGGTATAATTTGGATCTTGTTCCAGCTGGTAGATCCGGCCCAGACACCAGGCGGATTTCAACACGTGTCCCATGATGGTCATCGTTTCATTGTTATCGATATTCCAATCCGAATCATACAATTCGGCAAAGCCAATCACCTGGCCGGGCATACTGGCCACCAAATGGTTCCGAATGTTATCCGCCATCTCCAGCAGCCGGTCCTTATAGCTCTGATCTTCAGTAAGAAGATAGAGATATAACAGATGGGTGGTAATGGCATCCACGGTAGCATTAAAGCTTTTACCGGAGAGATATGTCCAGTTAAAATTGCCATAATCGTAATAACCAAAATAGGCTGGCCGGTCATCCCACAGGTTATTCTCCATGTGCTGGTAACCCCGCATCAACCAGTTCCAGTCCGAGGTATCGCTGGTTGCCTCATAATAAGCCGCAATCCCGAGCAACGCATAATGCTGGTTGAAGGCACTTTTGTTTGCCGAGGGGCTTATAACATTCCCATTGGGTCCCAGTTCATCATACCATCCGCCATTGTTTGGATCCCAGGCATGCTGATACATAAAATCCAGTCCGGCTCGGGCAAACTGCAGGTAGGTTTCATTACCGGTGAGCATAAAAGCGCGCACATACCCATAGGCATCCCGGGATTGGCTGATCATATTCTTATTGGTGCCAATCACATTACCATATTTATCGATATTGGTATAAAAGCCGCCGAGAGTACTGTCGAATGCGCCTTTCCAGAAGGTAGCGCAACTATCCACATAGCCAATCGCCTTGGAGGGGTCCATTAAATACGGAGAGTTAATCACGATCAGTTGGCCAAAGGTGAGCTGGGAAAATAAAATAATGAAGAATGGAATAAATTTTTTCATGAGGAGAACATCTTTTTTAGTTTTTTTGTTTACCTTTATTTTTTTAAAGATACAGGAGAACAGGAGGGATTACAAAGGTAAAAATTCCAGTATCAGGAAATCATTTTAAGATAATCCCGGATGAATTTTCCGGCCTGAATGGTATTCACCGAAACCCAGAAAAGTCTGTGATCAATATGAAAGACAAAGTGGGTTTGTCCCAGACCAAAGCAGCGATAGAGCTTTCGTCCCTCAATCTCCAAATACTCACCATTGATAAAAACCGAATTCCTGGGGGAAATTTTTCCGGTCATTTGTTCAAAATTCTTTTCAGCCTCTCCCGTGGAGTTGTATTCGGTGATGTAGATGGTGAGCGGCATATTCCCCATTTGGTAAAATCCGATGATGTTATTTTCCGGGGTCACTTCCCGCAAATGGATTTTGTCGACGAATGCCTTGGCTTCATCCCCGGTTAATTTCCGGGTAAGCTGATAACCCAACAGGTTCTCCGGTAAAAATTCTGGTTGATTTTGGCAGGAACATGCCAGCAGCATCGCCAGGGCAGATAGATAAAATTGTTTATTTAATATCGGCATCTGACTCCTTTTTCTGATGGTGTTGGCGAATTATTAGAGTTCTAAAAAAGCTGCTGGAAAAATGGGGCTGCAGTCAGACAGTCAAACACAGTTTACTCCGGACAGAGCCCTTATAATCTGTCCGGAGATGCTTTTTTTATTTCAGTTAATAATATCTGGAACGTTCCTGTTAGTATCCACCGTTCTATTCGGAATAGAACATGATCATGTTGTAAACTGCCTGCTCACAGACTTTGCAGAATGGTTTTTTCCCTTTGGTAAACATCAGGCAGTCGAGCATGGAGCGGTACAAACCCTCCGAAGAATAACCGGCGCCTTCAAATGCTCCGACTTTTCCCCAGTATTTACTGTTCCTCAAATAATTGTCCACCGCCTCGGCATTTTCCCGGGAAAGCTGCTCCGATTTTGCCTCGGCCTTTTCGATTTCAGCCTTGG
>CAYVKM010000129.1:0-7135 GCA_964452045.1 uncultured Calditrichaceae bacterium | reverse complement strand
AGGACACCGGCCTTTCACGCCGGCAGCAGGGGTTCAAATCCCCTTGGGGACGCCATAATAAATTCAAGGGTTTAGAATGAATAACTAAGCCCTTTTTATTTGGCTATCAATGTAATGCCCCACTATATTCCCCACATTGAGAAATAAAAAAAACTCCGCATCCATCAGCAGAAACCAGACTTTAAAATGTGAAATTAAGAAATTTAATCAGGACGAAGAATTAATAAAGCTTTTTCAGCAAGTTCGAGGGCAATTTCTTTCCGTTTAGATTTTTCATCAGGCCAATCAACAATCTCTGCATGCCGAGGTGGGATATTATCAGGTTGTATCTCAAGGCCCGTCTCAAAAACATCAAGAGCCTTAATATTGGCTCTCCCATATAGGTTTTTTCGCGGTATGATTTTGTTTACAACTTTTTTCTGCCCAATTTCCCAGATACGGGATTCAGTTAGATCTTTTATTAGAAATACAGACAGTTTCATATTCGAGGGTGGTAAAAAGGCATTGTGTTTTACCCTTTTATTTTTAGGACTAAACCATCTTGTGCTTGTTAAATAACGAGCTACGGGTTCATCATTTCTCACCTTTTTTATTATTAAACTTCTATATTTAAGAGGCAAATAGTCTATCAAAATTGTCCAAAATCGCTTTAGGAATTTCATCATAAAAACACTCTGTTCCATTCACCTTGTTAAATCCAAAAAGGCCAGCATAGGTTATCTCATTTCGGCCTCCTATACTTATAGTAAATACTCGCCTTGGCCCTTCATACCACTCAAATGAAACCTCACCGTCTGGGTCAATTGTTATTTCAGGATGAGGTATAGTCGTGGGTAAGGATTGTAGAAATCTGAATGCCATTCTGTATGAATCAATATCAATCGCTTTTGCACCATACCCGTCCCAATTATCAAATGAACATTCATCCAGAACCTCATTTAGGTCTTGAATTATAGCTTTTTCATCGAGAGTTACGCTATAGGAACAATCACTCAACATGTTTTCAATGGTTTTTTGCAACTTCTCTGCAGTTTCACTTACCCCTCTGTCCATAGGGAGAAAAAAAGGATTTTGGTAGTACATTGGGATACAGGTAGCACTCATTCAAATAACCTCGCTGTTTTTTCTGTTATACTATTAAAAAAAATTTGATTTTTAATATCATGAATCTTCTCAAAAATTGACCAGATTTCTCCATTATCAACATCAAATTCCATTAATTTATAAACGTCAATATCTAATATTATATTAACATAATTCGGTTTAGTGCTTTTTTCAAATGCTTGAACGATATTTGATGAAATCTGCAATGTAGGATCATGAATTACTACCTTTGATAAAAAACCGCTGATATTTCCTGGAAGTCTCTCGGGTACATTGGGGGGAGCAGTTAAATATTCCGAGAAATCTGTTATTGGCAATGGAATTTCAATGTGATTGATATATCTTACGGCTATTCTTGTCAGACTTTCAGGGTGAGATATATCTATATAAAGTTTCCAGAGTTCCTTAGCTTCATTACGAAAGGTCTCCCACTCAGTATACGGTTTTAAAAAACTAAATGTAAATCCATCAATTCTAAACTGAATAACTTTCTTTTCGTCTTCTGGCCTAAAAAAATATCCGTGGATCCCTTCATCTTTTTCTATGGTTGGTGGATGTTTGCCAGATTTTACTCTAATCTCGCTTTTTATAAATCTGCGTTCTTGGATCTTCGGAAAACGATCAAAAAATTCCCTTTTTAATGACTTTAATTCCTTAGCATCGAATTTAGCGGGCAGTTTTGTGCGGAAATCAATTATAGCCTCGGATATTGGAGCATTTATCAAATGTCTCTGTTCTGCCATAGCTTTTAGCTACGAAAATGTAATTATTTTATTATAGTTATGTTTAACAACTTTGCCAAACTCTTAACAGAATTTAATTATTTATTTATGGGGCAATGAATTATATTTAGTATATAATCAATGTTATTGAGTTTTCAAGTTAAAATTTTTCATACACTTATCATTCTCGGATAATGCTAAAACAATTATTAATTTTGTCTTAATTTTCCGAAAATTTTTTTGAGCATATTTAAAATTTCAAATTTTAGAGGCGGGCTTATTATAAGGATTGTTTTTATCATTTCCCTGCATGGCAAATATACCTCATCCCCGATACCTACTCCTTTCTTTCAGGAACAAACCCGTACAGTATTTCACAAATTTCTTTGGCTCTTGGACTTGCAAATCTGGTTCGATCATCAATTCTAGCAGGATGAGTCCACCTTAACAGTCGCTTCTCAGTTGTCCCTGTAAGATTGTCTCGTTTGTGAGAGCTAAGAATTAGTTGAGCTTGAATTTCCAACGCTAACGTTTTAGCGGTTTTTTGGGAGATCATTTCGTCTATTATTTCCGCAAGACGATTTTGGTCAAAATTTTCAAGTATTTTCAAAGGACCTGTTTTTTGATCATGAATAACGGGTGATTTTATATCCGGTATTTTTGGAATGAAAGATCTGATTATTTCAGAAATGCTCATGTCCAGTTTGTCCGCGAGATAACGAAGTGTCATAAAATCACTTTCAGAAATTTGAATTGTGAGGTCCATCGTTAATTCTTCAGTTTTCATTTTTAGTTCCTCCCTGGTGAAATATTACGGTGTAAAAGACAGCTACATTGTTTATTTAGCACTAAATTAATGCATCGTATGTGTGTTGTCAAAACTTTTTCTCATTTTTTTTTCACTACCAATAAAAATTCAAAAACTTTTAATGAAGCTCAACAAAGTATTTCCGAATGCTTTTATAGAAATTGTGCTTATCAAGTGATGCTTTAATTTGCTCTATATTCTGTAAAATTCAGTATCGATCAGTTCCTATAACACCTTCATTTATTGAGAAAATTGAGCAATAATGTGTACTGCAATTGTCTGCAAAAATCCAAGATTTGTGTGCTCATTTACTGGAGAATAAACGAAGGTACCTACTTAAAATATGTACCGTTTAAAAGTGTTTGGGTTTCCCATATAGACAGCAAGACCTCATTTAACCAACTAAAAATTAAACAACAAGGTGTTAAATTTGAAGGAATGATACCAAACCAGATATCTCAATTGGATCGTTTTCTCGAAGAATGCACCATTAGATAAGTTTTACCCCAAAATACATCTCCAACCCTTCAGAATTTCTTGACCTTTTTTAACCCGCCGTTTATTATCCCAATTAAAACAACATCGTGGAGGCTCCCCATGAACAAACTACAACTCATACAGGCTCTGCAAAATGAAACCGACCTAACAAAATCAGAGGCAGAAGCGGTAGTAAAACTTTTCTTTAACGAAATGACCAAAACACTTGCAAAAGGTGACCGGGTTGAAATCAGGGGATTGTGTTCTTTTTGTGTCAAGAAATACAAAGCATATGATGGAAGAAACCCTAAAACCGGGAAAACAGTCCAGGTGGCAGCTAAGAAATTACCGTTTTTCAAGTGTGGGCAGGAATTAAAGGAACGGGTGAATAATAAATAAAATCGAAATAGATACGCTGCCATATAGGTTGCTGGAAGAAACCGTTGGGATTCCTATTGAAATCATAACAAATGAATTCAGGGAAATTGCCGGCAACACCCACCATAGAATTATTTTCCAGATAAAAGAAGATCGTCCATGAATATTTGAGATTTTGAAACTGTTGAAACATTTTGAACGAATTGACATTCTTTCTATAATCTTTTATATTTTTGATTTAATTGGCAATTAAAGTCACTTCAAAAATCCGGAGAAATAACAGGTAACGATTTATTCTATTGATTGGAGGATTATATGAAAAAGATCAAAATTTTTCTCTTGGTACTTTCGGTTATGATGATAGCAGCAACATTTTATAAAGGTATTGCCATAGCGGCACAGGTTACGAGAATTAATGAGAAGAAAGGATTGATCGTTATTGATGGAAATAAGAATGACGGATTTATAATGGGAGCTAAAGTATGCTTTTATTCCGCTTCAGGTGAAGAAATAACTTGTGGCAGGGTTCAGCAAACGTCAGAGTCCTATGCTACAATTAAAGTAAACAACAGAGAAGCAAAAAAAATTAAGTATGGCATGGAAGCAAAGCTCTCTGTTGTAATAACAGATAAATAAGAAGCAACAGACAGGCAGCTCGAAAAGAGAAACTGAATATATGGGGTGATCCTGAACTTACCAAGAAATATTTGCGGTTGAAATCAAAATGGGGGCAACAAAAATAAAAACCACAATAAAGAGACAACGGATCAAATTAAATAATCACTGAAAGCTAAGCGTGCAGAAAAAAAACAATAAAATGGATGCAGATAAAGCAAAATGATCTTTGATTTCTCTAATCAATATACTTGTAAAGTTTCATTTTGTGAAATATCCATTCGACCTTCCATTTTAACCACTTGCTATCCTTTGTTGGATTCACCGTAAGCGGTCGGGGAATAATCGCTGCCAGGCGGACAATCTCTTCTAAATTTAAGTTTTGGACACTTTTATTAAAATAATGTTGCGAAGCCGCTTCGACTCCGAATATTCCTGGGCCGAGTTCAATCACATTTAAGTACAAATTGAAAATTCGGTCTTTCGACAACTCGTTTTCCAGACGTTTGGCAATAAAATATTCAATTATTTTTCTTAAAAAACTTTTTTCAGGAGAAAGAAAGAGATTTTTGGCTAATTGCTGCGTGATTGTACTGCCTCCACGAACCAGCGCGCCCTCCTCAAAATTCTTTTTGATGGATTCTTTAAATTCGTCATAATCAATACCTTTATGTTCATAAAATGAAGCATCTTCCGAAATTCGGACCGCTTTTTTTAATAAATCGGGTATGGTTTGAAAGCTGACCCAATTTTGCCTGATATAATATTTCTCATCTTGAGCTTCGGTTTGTTCTTTGCGCAACTGCATGAGTGCTGTGATTTTTGGATTAATATTTTTCAGGTACGTTACATCCGGTAGATTCAGATAGATGAAGAGGGAAAAACTAATACATAAAACCGCAACCGTAAGACTTGTATATAGAACGAATGTTTTAAACCGCATTTTTCTCTACATTTAATTCGTATTGGATTTCATTCATATTCGATAGTATTAAGTAATACAACCATAACCTGCGCATGTCTCGGCTAAAGTGACAACGGTCCTGCGTGCAAGTACCCATTCGGGGCAATCAGCGGTTTCCTCAAGGGTAATTCCGATCTTACTTCTGAACCGCTTACATGAGTGACGACAATGCCTAAGTGGCCAGGCAAGTATTCGGAAGCATATTTATTGAAATAGTCGGCTGAGTGCATTGAGCTCCTAATATAAACAGATGGCCAAATAGTAGAAGTAAAAATGTTAATTTCCAGCAAAGAATAAAAAAATACAAATAATTTTTTACATATTACTTATGAATTGTCAATATTTCCAATCATACCAAGAATTTCGCCCCAGTATCCAAAAAATGATGGTAAACAGACGCCAATGAGAGGGCATCCGGTATTTATTGCTCAGCATGCCACCGCCACTTGTTGTCGGAGTTGTATTCAGAAATGGCATGGGATAAAGAAAGGGTAGGGTGCTAAATGATGACGAGATTGAATTTGTTGTGGGCATGGTGATGGGATGGATAGAGAGTCAGATAGAAATTATAGATCGTAATTCTGTGTGAGAATCTGTGTGAGAAAAACTTTCCAAAATTAGCAAAAATGTGGAAAATTCACATGTAATGATTTCAACAAGTTAAGTTATTTGAGTAGGTTAGGAAGATCAGAGGTCCTGCCTACGAATCCATAGGTTGCACGTTTGCATCGTTCCGGGTATACCAATACAAGAGAGCTTATACAGCCCTTAAATCAATAAAAAGATGGAAGTACATAGGAAGTAGACAGCTTCCTCAGATAGGTATTTTGAGGGGTTTTCAGGTATACTTAGGTATAAGGGTAAAATTAGCTAAATTTTTGATATTATTAAAATATGTAATATTTTCCTGTTCTTGCTCGATTTTAAGTTACGGCCTTTCACGCCGGCAGCAGGGGTTCAAATCCCCTTGGGGACGCCACCGATTATACTAAGCTCAGCAAATCCACGCTGAGCTTTTTTTGTTTGCATGTTCCAGGACATCCCGCCATGTTTGGTTGGGACGCCAATAAATACAAGGAGTTAGCTATTTTTCGGCAACCTCTATTTTTTAGCAAGTGCCGTGGCTATTCTCCTTAATTCACTATTGGCCAAGGCCTCGATTTTTTTCTTCACTACCCTTGAATAATATTCTTGTTCAGTTTTGTTTAATGATTCTCCATGATACTTTTTAAGAACAAGTTCTTTTTGCTTTGGTGAAAAAAGAGTGCTGAGATGCAAATTAAGCTGGAATGACTTCTTCTGCCTGTCGGCCGCCTTTTCTTTAGCGGATTTTTGCGTTTCAAGATTTGACGCATAGCGCTTCAAGGTATTGCGAAGACGCTCTATTGATAGAGAAAATCCCTTTTCCAAGTCTACTGCTTCGGATGAAATCAAATTCCCATATTTTGTTTTCAAAGAGTTGGCTATATGTTCCAATCCTGATGGAAGTTGTAGGTTCTCCAAATTAAGCATCTCAGCGCTCAACAATAGCAGTATTTCAAGATCGCGTCTTTTTTTGCTATTCTTTGGATATTTTAAAAGCAATGTTTCAAGGTCCAAATTGGAACGTCTGTGAGCACAGTGTGCCAGAATTACTGGGAATCCTTCTATTAACCTAGGTTCGTCCAAATCAACCAATGCATCCAGAACATCAATAATTTTGCTTTTATTTATTATATTTTTGTCTTTGGATAGGATCGGATACCCAAGATTTCTTAAGGAAACAATTAAATCTTCCTTTTTCATAGACATGATCTCACCTTTTTAAAAAATTCATCACCGACCATTTGTTTTTCGAACAGTTTTTCAATGAAATAAATAAAATTCTTCATAACTTTGTCTGGGTTAAGATCATATTGGGCGGCCTTTCTATACCTTGCCAGCAGTTGCTCGGCGTCTATTTCTCCTGTCATGAAAACCGCTATACAATCAGCAATATCCACACTTGTCCCTCGAAACATCTTGGTTATGATGAGATCCATTAGGTTTATGGCGCCCAAGTAAATATGACTCCATTCTTTAACAACA
>CAYVKM010000128.1:0-7255 GCA_964452045.1 uncultured Calditrichaceae bacterium | reverse complement strand
CCCGGGACATTTATCTCTCCAAAAACATTTGGTTTGCTGGGCTCCTTAGGAATTAATTCAGAATTCATTTACCCGTTGAATAATAAACTATTAGTGGAAAGCCTTTTACGCATTAATCTACTCTCGTTGTGCCTTAAAGATAATGATGAGCATAAATATGGGGATGAATCCGGTGCAACTTTAACTTCCGTATTTACCGCAACAAAATTTGATTATACCCTTTCTGTGCGCTATTATTTGGTTAACCACGTTTCAATTTCCCTGGGATATCGATTTGATTTTTCACGCATTGACAAATGGGATCCATATATCGCTGCCAGCAATAATTTTTTAACTTCATTAAATTACGAGTTTTAATCATGCTTAAAACCAAACTTCTACTAATTTTATTCACAGTCATTTTATTAGCTGGCTGCGAGGATAAAATCGTTAAGCCAGAAAATTCAAACTTTAATATGGAAGACTTTAATGCAACATGGGCAAGAGTAAATGCTATATATCCCTATCTCGAGCTAAAGAAGATTAACTGGGATAGTTTATATATCGTTTATAAACCGAGAGCAGAGCAAGCCAAAGGAGATGAAATTTACCCGGTTCTGATTGATTTGCTTGGTGAATTAAAAGATATGCACATTGAAGTGGGAACCGATGGCGGTAGACTGGTAGAGACTTACCAGGGTCCGAGATGGTTGAAAGATAAATATTCTTTCAATCCAATTATAGTCAGAAATTACTTTGACAGGGAGTTAAAAATCACCGGGGAAGGCAATATCGAATATGAAATACTCTCCGGGAATATCGGATATATTTATATTGGAAGCTTTAATGTTGATAACGTGAAAAACCCTTTCTACCAGGCTCTGAATCATATTAAAAATACAAAAGCCTTGATATTAGATATACGGCATAACAATGGCGGATCCTCTGATCATGTTGAAACAATCGTTAACCGGTTTATTACTTCCACCCTTGAAAAACCTGAAAGTTATTTACTTGGCGAGCTGACTCAATCACCGCCTTTTACACCACAAGGTCCTTTCCCTTATACTAAACCAGTCGTTGTATTAATCAATGGTGTATGTGCCAGCGCCGGGGAGTATCTCCCTGAAGTAATGAAACAGATATCAACGGTTACAGTCGTAGGCGATACAACAGCCGGAGCATCTGCAGGTGCTACTCTCGATTTTCCAGCTAAATATAATCTTCCAAGCGGGAAAAAAATATTTGTCGGTACAACAGATCTGCGCCGTTATGATGGATTACCCTGGGAATGGATTGGTGTTGCACCAGATATCCGGATCGAACAAACAAAAGAAGACCTTGCCAACGGAAAAGATAAACAGTTGGAATTTGCAATTAATATGTTAAAAGATTAATTGATAATAGCAACGTTTTGATAACGTAAGATGGCTTGAAAAAAAATAAACTGACTGGAACAATGATGTGTGAATCTGAATACGCGGAGTTACGAAGAAGTTTCAATGGATAATAACGTACAGTCCGCCGCACGTTCCGGCAACTTATTTCTAGCGTTAGGTGGCACAATCAGAGAGATAGAGAGACACTGATGATAGACAGCCATACTTATGTAGAAAGAGTTTCTTCCAAGTGGACAGAGGTGCTTTTCATAGGCTTAACCATTGTCTTCTCGCTGCTGTCGATCTGGCGGATAAGCGCAAATGGTCTAGGCTTTCTTAGTGCTACCTTCCTCTTTCTATTTGTTCTATTCTTTTTCTACTCAATTAATTACCGAACTCTGATTATTCGCATTAACTCACAATCACTGAATCTAAAGTTCGGCATCTTCTTATTAAAGGTTCAATTGGACAATATTGAAGAATGTTGCCTTGATGAGCTTCCACTACTAATGAAGTATGGAGGTGCAGGGATACACTTCATGTTTATTCGAGGGAGATATCGTGCTTCCTTTAACTTTCTCGAGCATCCCCGGCTAGTGATTGCGCTTAAGAGAAAGGTAGGAATTGTCCGAGATATTTCATTCTCGACGTGCTGTCCAAGTGAAGTAACTCGACTTCTGGCAAGCGGATTATCAACAAAGAATGACAATTAACAAGCGGTTCAACTCAGACCCGCCAAGGCGGGCCGGTTAAGCGCCAACCGTTAAAATAATAAAACCAGGCTGCTTCACCCGGCTTCATTTTAGCAAAAAATCAAAATTCTAAACATTCCCAAACTTTATGCCCTGGGCTAGGGGTAATTCATCGGTCCAATTAATGGTATTGGTCTGCCGGCGCAGGTATGCCTTCCAGAAATCGGAACCGGATTCCCGGCCACCGCCGGTGTCCTTCTCCCCGCCAAAGGCCCCCCCGATCTCCGCCTCACGGTAAGCAAAAATTTATTAAATAGTCTTCTAATTTAGAATTGTAGCAGTATGTAAGTCGTAATGCACAATAAGGCTTGATTGGAAATTACCAGGATTTAGGTTTGAATAAATTTGTCCCAGGTATTGGATCTGGTAATAATGATGACCTTAATACCCCTGACCTTATCCTTTTAACAAAATCGGAATACTTCATTAATTCCTTCGAAGGGTGCCCCTTTCCAGGCATCATTAGCCCAATTATCTTTCCAGGGTGGTATTTTTTAACCAAATGTAATGCTTCCGCTAAATCACTGTCATTTGATACAATTACTGCACAATTAAAATAATTAAGCCACGCATCATTCAATAACTGGACTGCCAGGTTAACATCCGAACCTTTTTCCTCGGTTTTTATGATTTTAACGTATTTTTGCTTCTTTATCGGTTTAACCAGAGGCGCGGATATTTCATGAGTCAGAAAATGTCCATAAAATATTTCAATTTCAGGAATATATGCCTTTAAAGCTCTGAGATACGTTTCTTGTCTGATAGGTTTATAATGATCATACTTTCCGGAAACTAAAGCTGTAAAATACTTGATAGAGATTATCTTATTTTGTCTGCTGAGGAGCTTTTGAAAGAGTGATTTAAAATCAAGCCATTTAAAGGGTGTATTTTTTACGGCTCGATAATAAAAGTTGAAACCGTCTATATAGATAATTGTTTTCATTTTATCAAAAAAAGCAAGGGTCACCGAAGTGACCCTGCGCCCTTGGTCGAAACCGAAGGGGTTGTAAAATTTAAACAAATGTAATAATTAAAAGATTCATGTGCAAATAAAAAATATAGGCTTAACAGGAATTCAATTTAAACCTCAGCTTTCGGTATTCTAAAAACCTATAGAAACTGAAACTTTATTATATATTCCCAAACTTAATTCCCCGGGCCAGGGGTAATTCATCCCCTCGGTTAATGGGATTGGTCTGGCTGCGCAGGTAAACCTTCCAGGCATTGTAACCGCCCGGCCGCCGCCGGTGTTAGTTTCCCGGCAAGTTGTTTTAACCGCCTTCTCCGAATAAACTCTTGACAAAAATATTTTGAAAATGTAATTTCTTTTACAAACCGGTGATAACCGGGGGGAGTTTTATGCAATGCCGTTTAAAATTTTCCTCTTTGCAGATATTACCCTTAAAAATAAATAACCATTATATTGGAATATATCCTACTAAACGCTGGGGTGATTTGTGATTCAAATGCCCAAATATTGTTATTTTTTAGGCAACCTTTTGGGTATCTAATGAATATGTTATATTTATTAAAATTTGACTTCTTAGGTTACAATAATTTTTAAATGAAATAATCAAACAACAAATGAAACAGCTAGTTGTAATACAACAGGATACAAAATAAACTATGAAAAAATTGAAAAAAAACAGAAAAATAGGATTAGCGTTAGGTGGCGGTGCTGTGCTTGGCGCTGCTCATGTTGGTGTTTTGAGAGCGTTGGAAGAATTTGATATTTCTATCAATTGTGTGGCTGGTACAAGTATAGGAGCATTTGTTTCAGCCTTTTTTGCTTTTAATAAACATTGGACAGAGATCAAAGAAATTACTTTAGATCTGAATTGGCTGGATATTTCAGCAATATCGCTTTCAAAAATGGGTCTACTATCAAATGAAAAATTAGGTAAACTCATAACTGAACATATTGGAGATGTGAATTTTGCCCAAGCCGATATTCCGATTGCAATGATTTCCACGGATATTTCTAATGGAGAAAAAATTATCTTAAAAGAAGGAAAGGTTGCCGATGCGGTCATGGCAAGCACCTGTATTCCAGGTATTTTTATACCGCTTGAAATTGGAAATAAATTATTGGTTGATGGAGGTATTGTTGAAAATGTTCCAATCACTCCATTAAAAGAAATGGGAGCTGATTTTATTATTGCTGTGGATTTGAATGCTGAGTATTCTCATAAAAAACCTGAAGGTATTGTTGAAGTTTTATTAAACATTCTTGATTTTACCATAATGACTGCAACAAAACTGCAAACAGAAGAAGCAGATGTTTTGATTAAACCCGATTTATCTTCATTTAATATGGTGGATACGAATCAGACGGCGGATTTAATAGAAAAAGGGTATTTAGAAGCTAAGAAAGTATTTAATAAAATTACGTAGAAATTAAAAATGCCTATAACAAAATTTTCCACCTGACTGCAAGGGCTATGTTTCAATCAGAGATGTTGGATATCCGTATTTAGTTAGTCTAAATCGGGAAAGTTATGTACACCACGACCTTGCAGTAGGTGTAAATTGCTGCTATAGACATTAGATGCGAGATAGATACTTGAGGAGAAAACAATGATAGGAAAAGTAACTTCATACAGCTTCGTGATGATATTCCTCACATTTTTCTTTGCAGCCTCGCTTGTAATCACAGGTTGCAACACATCTACCCGTGAGAGCGTTTTGGAGCAGAATAAACGCCTTGTTCTCAACATGAACGACGAATTTTGGAACAAAGGTAACCTCGATAGAATGGACGAGTTTTATTCGCCTGACTTCGTTCTCCATTTCCTCCCTGATGGTTCCGAAGTGAGAGGAATCGACAGTTTGCGAGAACACGAAAGAAAGCACCGTGAAGCTTTTCCAGATTGGCAAGAAGATATCAAGCACATTGTTGCAGAAGAAGATTTTGTGGTAATTCACTTTGTATCTACCGGAACCAACGAGGGTAGCTGGCTCGGCAACCCTCCTACGGGGAGAAGGATTCGGATCAACGAGATGTCAATCTTGCGAATTGAAGATGGCAGAATTGCCGAACAATGGCTCTTGCCGGATATATTCAGTATGCAGCAACAACTCGTCCGGCCGGGAAATGAATGAAGAGCTCATTCGGATATAGTATGACAAAGCATTTATATCCGACCGCACGAGGCGCGGTGGTTGTAAAATTTTAAGTGCTCAAAACGCAGTTAATCAAATCTTGAAGGTTACATTGAGGCCACGGCTGAAACAGGTCGTTCTACCTTTAAGATGAAAATCGCCAGATAAAATTTGTGCTGAAAATGTTGATACAAAAAAGCTGTAAAATTTTAAGACAAAAATAAAAGTTATATCTTTGTTGAAAATATAAAAAAGACTTTATGAAGAGTTATATAACAATTGATGTGTATCAAATCAGTCGAAAGGAGTCTTCGATATGTATAAATATTTGTTCTTAACCGTTTTTTTAATTCCTTTAATTATTGCATATGGCAATAATGCAATTAAAATTAAAGCCAACGGTACATTTATGCCATCAGGTTCACCTATTGAAGGTCCCGAAAAGAAAGATATTGGTACAGGCTGTATTGTAGAAATGAAGCAGCCATATAAGATTAACGGTACTTTATTTGGAATGCTTGAAATAGATTATCGTATTTTAGTTAATGGACCATGCGGCAAACCACCAGGGACATATGATGAAGAATGGATTGCTTACGGCTCATTCATTGGAATAATTGATGGGATATCTAGAACAGGAAAATTTAGTTATACTGCCAATGTAAAAGCTGGAGGCGATGTTGAAGGGACTATTGTGTTCCGACAAGGGATTGATGGAGAGTTAAATGTAAAGGGCAATTTTAATGATGGTAAGCTCTCATATAATGGATGGTTAAATGAAAAATAAGTGCTTTTTTCAACCTAATATAAATTAATATTCTTACCAATATTCCATGGTTAAATAAAAGGTTATTAAACAAGAATGATAAAAAAGGATATAGCAAAGCATTTTAAGCCGGCAGCGATCCCGCACTCGGGTTTTTTGATATTTTTAAAGTAGATGATCCTATTAAAGTATCTTGTTCAACTGAGTCTTTTTAAATTAATTTCTTGCAAACTGTGCTTATGAATAAAAATCCGCCTACATAGAATTTCGGCGGACAGCATTAAGCACACTTTACTTAATCTTTGGCAGAAATAAGTAACCAAATTTCTTGTTTTGGGCTGCGGCTTAAATACATAGTCGTTAAAACGACAAAGCCAGGCTGTTTAACTCAGCTTCATTCTAGTAAAAATTCAAAATCCTAAACATTCCCAGACTTTATACCATGGACCTGGGGCAGTTCAGCATCCCAGTTAATGTTATTGGTCTGCCGGCGCAGGTAAATGTTCCGGGCATCGAAACCAGATTCCCGGCCACCAACAATGTTAGCTTAGCAACAAATTGTTACAACCTCCTTCTGCGAATAAACTCTTGATAAAAATATTTAGAAACGTAGTTAATAACTTTCCGGATATAAAAATTTGATCTTTTATTTAAAGTCATTAAATTTATTCAGTCAAATTGGATACACTCGAATGCGCTTGCTTTGTCAATCGGAAACTTGTCTGCTCTTGAACCCGTAAACATTCATTTTCGAAGGCAAACAAAAGTTACGAATTTGAACGGAATG
This sequence comes from uncultured Calditrichaceae bacterium, assembly GCA_964452045.1. GTDB lineage: Bacteria > Calditrichota > Calditrichia > RBG-13-44-9 > RBG-13-44-9 > CAYVKM01. The sequence goes on along the minus strand of CAYVKM010000128.1, from coordinate 490 downwards.
GGGAAAGTAGGACCACCAAGTGAAAATTCGAAAATATGATCAAAATGAATCGGAATGGGTTGAGAAAATCCGGGATGGTGATGCCGAGGCTTTTGAACATCTTTTTAAAGCGTATTGCCAACCATTGATCAATTTTGCCCGCCGTTTTGTCCGGGATATCCAGATTGCAGAAAATATTGTTCAGGATGTTTTTCTCAAAATCTGGACGAACCGCATTACATTAAATCCCCTATTAAACATTAAAACCTACCTCTTTACTGCGGTCAGGAATCAGGCTTTAAACCATTTGCGGCATGCAAAAATGGAGAAAGACACTGTGGCGGATATGCAATTGATTGCCACTCCGGTAAAGACACCGGAAAATGGGTGGAGAGAAAAAGAGCTTGCCGCATCGATCCGGCAAGCCATAAATGAGCTCCCGAAAAAATGCCAGACCATTTTTTTAATGAACAGATTTGATCAACTGACTTACATCGAAATAGCCGATATT
>CAYVKM010000127.1:0-7818 GCA_964452045.1 uncultured Calditrichaceae bacterium | reverse complement strand
CCGGGGGTCTGCCGTTGATTAATGACGAAAGCACCACTGGAGGAATAAGTTTTGGCATTGGAAGAGTTAACTTCGCTGATCCAGGTACCCCGGGTATACCCGGTTCCGAAAAGACCAACAGTCCAGGAAACTGTATCAGATGTCTGACTGGGTGACAATGATCCAATATAAATGCTGTCCGGTTGTTCTACCATCAAAGCCGGATTGGTCTTTAAAATAATGCTCACACCATTAGCAGGCATCGAGCCGACATTTTCTATCAGGATTTTAATGGTTGCCTTTTCATCCGGTTTTAGTTCATATAAGCTTTGATTGACCAGTTTGACAACCACAATCGCCGGTATGGGTAAAACGGATACGGTATCGAGAGTAGCAATTACTTGATCTGTTAAAACATGATTGAAATTTACCGATCGGTCCAGATATGCCAGAACCGTATCTTTCATCTCCTGGCTGGAGTCACTGGGAAAAAATAGAAGAGCAAGATAGTTTTTATATCTTGCTTCTCCGGCTTGAGCATAACTGGTAATGATAGAATTATACATGGTGGGAAAACTTGCCAGACTATCCCTTGCCACCCCGGCGACAGCATAAATAGGCGCCAGTGATGATTTTAGGTTATTTTGATAGTTATTTTCGCTTTTCATTAAATCATCCATAGCGATGAGTGCCTGATCTACATCACCATTGTTCACTTGCTGTTTTATTTCAGTAATGGTCGAGTCGTAATCATTAAGACTTTTCCATAATCTTGCTTCTATGGCGGAACGCAGGCCGGGATTCATTTTTCTCAATGGGAGTTCGGGTGGACTCTCCCGGGAGAAAAGATTTTTCCCCTCGGGGAAATAGATTCTATTTACGGCATTATCCATATCGTCAGGCAATGAGAAAAATTCATAAGATGAAATTCCAATTGCGCTTAAAACTTCCACATAAGCCGAAATTTTTAGGGCGGTATTCAGGGCATTCACTATTCCCAGTCCCGGAATGGGTAATACCCCCAGAATGTCAAGTACCGCTGAAGTTGTATTAAATAATTCGGCGGAAATTCTTAATCCATGACAGACAGATTCTGCCGTTTCAATATCGCTCAGTTTACCCGCGATGAAATCACCTGTGTAATCATAAGCCTCAGTGAATTCTCCATTATATTGAAAATTTTGGGAATAGTTTTTTCCTTCTTCAATTTGGGGGTCGGTTAATATGTCAATGTACACATCCTGAAAAAGGGTGTTCTTAAACTGGTTGTAAATCAAACCCTTCATATGTGACCACGACCCGGTTGAAAAACCGCCTAATAGTACCCCCCATCCCGAATATTGGCTGCCGATGTCATGCCAGGCTGCCATTACAATCTGTTCGCCTCCGTCCGGGAGCAGTGCCGCTGCTTGCTGGATACCCTCACCGATGAGATCAAAAATATGAGATTGCATATAACTTATTATTGCATTTACCACCAATTGAACCAAGGCTCCTAATGGATCGCCGGTGATTATATTGCCAATGAAATCCAGAATAATTTTAAAGAAGCCTGGCATATATTGGTCGGAATAGAACACCATATTGATTAACTCTCCCACATCATGCACAAATTCTGTCCCCATTGAATAACCGGCATCAAATAAGCGATAAACCATGTGTTCATCCAGGATAAGCCTTCCGGTACTCACATCGACTTCGATAGGTAAATTCATTTTCCAGAGATCCAGCAGTTCTCTTACCTGATTTTCACTGTTATGATAATGGAAGGTTGTGGTATAATCCCAGCTGGTTTTGTCAATATGGGTTAAATTGTAGATATGCTGGTACTTTTCGACAATTAAAGATTCCGGGAAGACAATCGATTTGGAATTTCCGCCGGGACCCAATTGAAATGTTTTTGTTAATCCGAGTGTATCTAACAAAGTGGTATTAGGTTGATTACCAGGAATTGAGACCTGTTTGGTAATCCTGAAATCGTATTCCCCAACGGCGACGTTTGGTAAAAATATCCGACCATCGGATCCGGTTTGAACTGGTCCGTAAATTGGTTGTCCGTTCTGGTAAAGCACAACCGTGGCATCTATCAGAGGTAAATCTCTCTTAAGCAACCGATGAGGATGATCAATATAGGCATTATTGACTGTAAATGTGAGATCTCCGGTTGTACCGCTGGTGGTCCCGCTGCCCTGAACGGTTACCTGACTTTCTAATTGTAACGAATCGTTAGAGGAGACAATGAGCGTGTCGTAAAACGTAGCTTCGGCATCCGGCTTGAAACGGATGGTAATAAAACCGGTATCATTTGGCAGAATTGTTTTTGGTAAAGGTGTATTAACCACATGAAATGCAGTATCATACCATTCAGAGGTGAGATTCAATTCACGGAGAATCAGCGGGGCATCACCCTGGTTTTCCACCGGACAGCCCCAGTCTGCATAACTTTGGGTCCAGACCGTTCCAAAATTGTGAGCTGGTTCTGGATGGGCAATTTGCGGGTCGCCCGGCCAGTAACGATAATAAAACAGACCACTGCGTGTATAACTTGTGGTTCTTCCCTGTATGGCAATGCGGGGATAATTATCGCTATTAAAATCCAAAGAACAATATACTGTAGGACTAATTCCGTATTCAACCTTATCAACAGTTTGATAGCTCCATTGTCCGCTTACTTTTTGATAAAGACGTACTTCGTCGCTGAAATAAAATTCAACAATTACTGGTTGATCCAGCTGGTTAACTCTAAGCTTTAGTCCCGGGGAACTATACAAACCAGGATTCTCAGTAACCGTCTCAATACTCCAACTTTGACCATCGTAAACTGCTAAATGTAAATGATAGTACCAATAATTCTGATAAGTAAAATAGGCGTTATTTTGACTATCCATGTCGAACCCGAGTAAATCGCCATAACTTGTGCTTCCAATACTATCCGGCACCGTAACAATCGACCAGCTTGAGTCGGTTGGATTCAGATAGGCGATTTTTAGCCTATTATGGTAAACCGTATCTTCTGTTTCATAATAGTGAAAGCCAATCACGGGTTGATCAGTATTATCAAAAACTAATTTCGTGAAGTAGCAAGTATAAACATCGTTGACATCCGCAATATGCCAGCCATTTTCATCTTCATATGCAAATTTAATTTTGGTAGGATAGAATTGTGTATAGGAGATACAAGGATAATCATTTCCATTAATAGCAATACTGCTGTTTTCACCTGCTTCGGCATAGGAGGTATCTTTGGGTGTAGCGATAATAATTTTTTGCCAACCCGAATCTGTTCGAGTAGCATATTTTAAACTGGGATAGTATCCTTCATATATCTGCTGATAACTAATGTGTGGTTTATTCTGCGAATCTAAGGCCAGACTGCAGTATTCTCCGGCATGTCCGATACTGTCTACAATTTCAACTGTCCAAACACCATTTTGATAATGGGCATAACGTAAATCCTGAAAATCTGCATCATAATAAGCGATATGAGGATTGTTCTCACCGTCGATAGCAAGTGAACAATACCAACCTTTATCGGTGCCGGTGCTGTCCGCCGCCTGGCGTTCCCAAACGCTGGCGTTGGAGAATTGCATGATAAGAATAATCGAGAGAAAAACTAAAAGTATAGATTTCACTTTCATGATTAATCCTTCGTGTTTTTAATAAATTATTTATATAAGGCTAAATAATTCGTTATATAATATAGGATTAATCAACAGTCGTGGGAGAAGGAACGATAAATATCAATGAGAATTAGTCTTAAATATTCGGTCTCGAGTTTGTAAGAGAAAATAATATCAAAACCGGATAAGTATAAAAAATATATTCGTGATAAGCAAGAAATTCGTAGTGAAATTAGTTTTTTTACTTTTTATCAATTCTGATTTTCTGTTATAGAAATGAAGCTTCTGCTATTAAATTGAAGATTCAATTTTGATGGTTTGCTGCTAATGCATAAGGAGCATCTCTGATGATACATAAAATTACCTTAATACCGGGGGATGGTATCGGTCCGGAAGTAACCGGAGCCACTCAACGTCTGCTGGAGGCGGCAGGTGCGGAAATTGAATGGGAAGTGGTAGAAGCCGGTGCCGGTGCACTTGAGAAACATGGCACACCATTGCCCGATGCAGTAATTGAATCCATTCGGCGTAACAAAGTGGCATTGAAAGGTCCCATCACCACCCCGGTGGGAGAAGGATTTACCAGTGTGAATGTTGCTTTACGAAAACAGTTGAATCTCTATGCCAACGTCCGGCCGATTAGTTCAAAGTATGGCATCAGTACCAAGTTTTTGGATGTGGATATGGTTATCGTCCGGGAAAATACCGAAGATGTGTATGCCGGACTGGAGCAGGACATTGCCCCGGGTGTAGCTCAGACCTTGAAAATTATTACCACCGTGGCATCGGACCGTATTGCTAAATTTGCTTTTGAGTATGCCCGTAAAGAAGGTCGTAAAATGGTTCATTCTGTCCATAAGGCCAATATTATGAAAAAAAGCGATGGTCTTTTTCTGAAAAGCTGCCGGGAAATTGCCAAAGGCTATCCGGAAATCAGCTATAAGGAGATTATCGTGGATAACTGTGCTATGCAGATGGTGATGCATCCGGAACAGTTTGATGTGATGGTGCTGACTAATCTATACGGAGATATCATCAGCGATCTCGGTGCAGGACTGGTCGGTGGCCTTGGTCTGGTTCCCGGTGCCAATTATGGGGAAGGATTAGCGGTCTTTGAAGCGGTGCATGGCAGTGCCCCGGATATTGCCGGGAAGAACATTGCAAATCCCCTGGCAGTGATGCTCTCGGCCGAACAGATGATGCGCTATCTGGGAGAGGATCATGTGGCCAATCATATCAAACATGCCATTATTGTAGTTCTGACTGAAAAAATCCACCTGACCCCGGATATGGGCGGAACGGCTACAACCACCGGACTCACCGAAGCCCTGATGAAGGAAATCGTCCATTAAAGATTTTGGCGGATCAGTTGCCAGAAGTTGATTGATCTGGAAAAAATTTGGAGGATTTTCATTATTGTGTTACATTAAAAAGCTATATTCAGGAATTTAATACAGGAGGAGTTGCAAATGTCAGATTTCTTTCAGAACGGACAAATAGTAACCTTGCATCGATTAACCGACCGCTCTCTGGAAGAATTGGAATCGGAATTAATTGATAATGCCAAGAAACGCCAACTTGCCCTGGTTTTACCTTCCCTCTATTCCGAATTAGAGACACCTGCACTCCCGAATATTATAGAAGAACTGAAAGAAGTTCGCTACGTCAATGAGATTGTCATCACCATGTTCCGGATGACCGCTCCGCAGTTCAAAAAGGCCAAAGAGTTCTTCTCCGTCCTGCCACAACACTGGCGGATTATCTGGAACGATGGTCCGCGGATGAAAAAGCTGTATAGTCATCTGGAAAAGATCGGGATCAGTGTCGGTGTTCAGGGAAAAGGAAGCCAAAGCTGGATGGCCAACGGTTACATCATCGCTACCGGTGCCTCAGATGTGATTGCCCTTCACGATTGTGATATACGAAATTATACCAGGGAATTGCTTGCTCGCCTGGTATACCCCATGATGCATCCCACCCACCCGTTTGAATTTTGCAAAGGATACTATTCCCGCTTGTCCGGCCGGTTACATGGCCGGGTGACCCGCCTATTCGTGACCCCGCTTATCCGGGCGCTGCAGAAAATGCTGGGAAAAAATGATTTTCTGGAATACCTGGACAGTTTCCGCTATATCCTGGCGGGTGAGTTTGCCATGAGTGTGGATCTGGCCCAACGGTTGAGAATTCCGGGAGATTGGGGATTGGAAATGGGTGTTCTGGCCGAAGTGCACCGGAATACCGTTTTGCACCGGGTAGCCCAGGTGGATATCGCTAAGATCTATGAACACAAACACCAGGCGATTGTCTGGAATGACCTGGATGCCGGTCTGTTAAAGATGGCTACTGATATTTCCAAATCACTTTTCCGCACCCTGGCGGCACATGGTATCGTCTTTACCAATGAGTTCTTCATCACCCTGAAGTCCACTTATCTCCGCACCGCCCGGGATTTTATCGCACGTTATGCCATGGATGCCTCATTAAACGGCCTCACCTACGACCGCCATGAGGAGGCCAGAGCGGTGGAAAGTTTTGTCCAGAGCATTATCAAAGCAGGACAGGTATTGCTGGAAAATCCGTTCGAAACAACCTTTATTCCCAACTGGAACCGGGTGATTGACGCCGAGCCCCGCTTTTTTGAAATGCTGATAGAAGCGGTAGAAGCAGATAATCTGAAATAAATATATCTACCGGACAAAAATTTTTACCTTATGGATAGTGCTTATCCATCATATCTGAAATTGTTTGAAAATGGATCTCTCCGCAAAAGAGTAGCCACCGCCAAAAAGATCTTGACCGATTGTCGGGTCTGTCCCAGAAACTGCCGGGTGAACCGTTTGCAGGGAGAACTGGGTGAGTGCCAGACCGGGAGTAATCCGAACGTTTCCAGTTATTTCTCCCATTTTGGTGAAGAAGCTCCTCTGGTGGGTTCCCATGGTTCAGGGACCATTTTTATCTGCGGTTGTAATCTGCGCTGCCTGTTTTGCCAGAATTATGATATCAGTCATCAGGTGCTGGGGAAAAGCACCTCCATCGAGAGGTTTGCCGGAATGATGCTGGAATTGCAGGATATCGGCTGCCACAACATTAACATTGTGACACCCAGCCATATTGTACCGCAGCTGATTGAGGCAATCTTTATTGCTATAGATGATGGTTTGCATTTGCCCATTGTCTATAACTCCAGCGGTTATGACAGTCTGTCCAGTTTAAAATTACTTGATGGGGTAATTGATATTTATATGCCGGATTTCAAATTTTTTAGCGATGCCCTGGGACAGCGTTACACTGCCGTTGCCAATTATGGAACTGTGGCCAAAGCGGCTATCACTGAAATGCACCGGCAGGTAGGTGATCTGCAGATTGATGGAGGAATTGCCCACAGGGGTTTGCTGATCCGCCATCTGGTGATGCCGGGAATGCTGGAAGATAGCCGGAAAATCTTCGATTTTATCTCCCGGGAGATTTCTCCCGATACTTATCTGAATGTGATGCCCCAGTACCGCCCAGCCGGCGAAGCAGGCAATTACCCGGAAATCGGCCGATCCCTCAATTATGCGGAATTTCTGCAGGCAGTACAAATGGCCCGGGATGCCGGTCTGCACCGGTTGGATAAAGTTATCTGAACAAGGATAACCTCCCGAAGGTTTAAAACCTTCGGGAGGTTATATTATTATTTCATCAGGATCATTTTCCGGGTAAGGGTCAGATTTTCTGTACCGGAAACGGACAGCTTGTAAAAGTAAATTCCACTGGCAACAGAGCGGCCGAAATTATCCTTGCCATCCCATTGCAGCTTGTACTGCCCGGCGTCTTTCCGCCCATTCACCAGGGTACGGACTTCCTGCCCGACAATATTATAAATCTTTAAAGAGACATCAACACTCTTGCCTAAGGTAAAAGGAATGGTGGTACTGGGATTGAACGGATTGGGATAGTTCTGCTCCAGATTAAATTTATCCGGGGTGATTTCGCTGATTGGATTGATGCGTACCGATGGATTGTTCCAAAGATTCTGGGCGGCATCGGCGTTGGCTTCCAGTTCGGTCAAACTGTTTCCACCAGCCAGGGCAAAAGCAACGGTAACAAATCCGCCCGCCGGTATATTAAAAGGGCCTTCCCCGATGAGCATGGAAATATCCATGTTATCCAGGCTTTGGGTCTGAATTCCACCGCTCAGAAAATTCCATTTCTCGAGATTGGAAAAACCGTCTGCGTC
>CAYVKM010000126.1:4335-7902 GCA_964452045.1 uncultured Calditrichaceae bacterium | reverse complement strand
GATCTCATAAATCACAAGTATGTTAGACATGTATCATTTCCTCCTGGATTAACAATTTTGGACTTTACATTTCCTTAAAATTCTTCCTGCTTCATTTAGATAACTTTGGCCTCTTCCCGCAGTAATCTTACCAGTTCCGGTACTGCCTCGACCCCTTTCCCGACAATTTTTCCGGGCTGTTTCTGGGGCGGATACTTCAGTTCCTTCACTTCGTATTTTCCCGCTTCCAGCTCTACTTTTACTTCTTCAATCGGTACCTTCTTGGCCATCATAATCCCTTTAAGTGAACGGTAGCGCGGTTCATTTAAACCTTTCTGGGCAGAAACAATCGCCGGTAGTTTGAATTGCAATTTTTCTTTTCCTCCCTCAATTTCCCTTTCCGCCACAGCAGAATCCCCGTTGATCTCCAGCTTAACCACCACCGAAGCGCAGGGCAGATCCAGCGCCGTCGCCACCAGCTGGGGGATCTGGGCGTAATCGTCATCAATGGCCTGTTTGCCAAAGAAGATCAGATCAAAATTTTTATCCTTGAGTACCGATGCCAGTGCCTTGGCAGTAACCAGGGGATCGTCCGGATTTTTATCCACATGGATCCGGAGGGCTTTCTGCGCACCCATGGCCAGACCACCCCGGATAGTCGGCTCAATATCTGCCGGCCCCAGTGAAACGATGGTTACTTCTCCGCCATTCTTCTCGGTAAGTTTCAAGGCTTCTTCAATCGCATATTCATCATATGGACTGACGATCCACTTTACTCCCTCTTTCTGAATTTCCTTTTTGTTTTCGGCAATTTTGGGCCGGGTTTCGCTGTCCGGAACATGTTTAATACAAACGGCAATATTCACGATATATCCTCCTCACATTTTCAATCTCAACTTATTTATGATGATAAAAAGTATGTTTTTACCTGTGGCAGTTAAACATTTGCCACTCGACTCGCTCAATAATAATAATCATCTTCAAAATTTAATGCAATCACTCTTTCTAATTGCTTTTGGGGAGGTTTGGATAATCACACCATTTTATTATTAAAATTGACTGATAAAGTGCACTTAAACTGTGTTTAAAATTAAATTTTCGCTTGACAGCATAAGCTTAAAAGTTTAAATTTTCGGGCTTTTTGACACGAATCTATTGAGTTTCTATTGGAGGATGAAATTTTGAGAAGTGATTATTTAAAAACTGATGAGCTTGCCAAAAACCAGCAGTGGTATCTGGTGGATGCCGAAGGCTATACCCTGGGTCGACTGGCGACTCAGATTGCCAGCATTTTGCGTGGTAAGAATAAACCCTATTTTGCCCCGCATCAGGATACCGGGGATTTTGTGGTGGTGGTCAATGCGGAAAAAATCAGAGTGACTGGCAAGAAGGAAGAGAAAAAAGAATATTTCCGTCATTCCGGTTATCCCGGTGGCGGACAGTTGATCCCATACAAACGCATGATGGAAAAACATCCGGAACGAATTATAGAAAATGCAGTCCGCTTGATGCTGCCCAAGAATGCTCTGGGCCGTAAAACCTTTAAGAAATTAAAGGTGTATGCCGGACCTGATCATCCGCATCAGGCGCAAAATCCAAAAACAATAAGCTTTAAATAAAGGGAAAATAGATGGAATTTTATGACGCAACCGGCCGAAGAAAAAGTTCTACTGCGCGTGTTCGCCTGATCCCCGGAAAGGGCGAATATAAAATTAACGGACGGGAAGTGATTGACTATTTTAAGAGAGAAGTTCTGAAAATGGTTATTGAGCAGCCTTTCCAGGCGACCGATACCATGGGTAAGTTCGACCTGACTGCCAATATTCACGGTGGTGGTCTTACCGGTCAGGCTGAAGCCCTGCGCCTGGGAATTGCCCGCGCCCTGGTGAAATGGAATGCGGAATTACGCCCCGAGCTCCGGGCAGGCGGCTTCATGACCCGGGATCCCCGCGAGGTGGAACGCAAAAAATATGGACGGCCCAAAGCACGTAAACGTTTTCAGTTTTCAAAACGTTAACAGGAGAAATTTAACATTGCCCTTCCTTTTACGTTTGGAAGGGTTTTTCATATTTAAATCGCACACCACCCAATCTTTTAGCGGGTGTCCTGCCGCGGCAGGGTAACTAAAAGGCCGAAGGTGGTGGAGGTAAAACCCAAGAAAGGAGTTATCATGTTAAAAACCTCACTCGAAGATTTACTTAAATCCGGTGTCCACTTCGGACATCTCACCCGCCGCTGGAATCCTAAAATGAAACCCTATATTTTTATGGAGCGGAACGGGATCCATATTATCGATCTGCAGAAAACCATGCAGAATCTGGAAAAAGCATATAATGCGCTGAAGGAAATTGCCGCCACCGGCGATCCGATCCTGTTTGTCGGTACCAAGAATCAGGCCAAAGAGATCCTGCAATCTGAGGCGATACGCTGCGAAATGCCTTACATCGTGGAACGCTGGCTGGGTGGAACGCTCACTAATTTTTCCACCATAAAAAAGAGTATTCGTCACCTGGAAAATCTGGAAAAGATGAACCTTGATGGTACTATTGAAAAATTGACCAAAAAAGAGCGATTGCATATTGACCGTGAAATCGAAAAGATGAAAAAGGTATTTATTGGCATTCAGGATATGAAGAAAATTCCTTCAGCCATTTTTATCGTGGATATTAAGAAAGAGGAAATTGCGGTTAAGGAAGCCCGGAAATTGAATATCCCCATATTTGCCCTGGTGGATACCAATTGCGATCCGGATCTGATCGACTATCCCATTCCCGGCAATGATGATTCAACCAAATCTGTGACCATCATTTCCAAAATCGTGGCCGACGCCATTCTGGAAGGTCGTGAGTCTATCCAGGCCAAAGCCCTGGAAGAAGAGGAAATGGCGGTGAAAAAAGAGGAAAAAGTAGAAATACAAGATAAAGCTGAAAAAGCTAAAAAAGTAGAAAAAGTTGAAAAGGTATCAAAGGAAACAAAAGCAGTAAAGAAAGAAAAAACGAAAGAAGAAAAAGCAGTAGAAGAAGAAAAAGCAGCAGAATAAACAGAAAGTTTAGGATAGGAGAATTGAATGGAAATTTCTGCGAAAACTGTAAAGGAACTTCGGGAGAAGACCGGTGCAGGAATGATGGATTGTAAGAACGCTCTTAAAGAGTCTGGTGGTGATATGGAAAAAGCGGTTGAAATTCTCCGCAAGAAGGGAATTGCCAAGGCAGAAAAAAAGGCCAGCCGTGAGGTAAAAGATGGTTTGATCCATGCCTATATTCACCCCGGTGACAAACTGGGCGTTCTGGTTGAGGTGAACTGCGAGACCGATTTTGTTGCCAAAACTGATGAATTCAAAGATTTTGTTCATAATTTAGCCATGCACATTGCCGCATCGAACCCGATATCAATTGACCGGGAAACCATGCCCCAGGACGTCGTTGATCGGGAAATGCGTATTTACAAGGAACAGGCTGCGGAAAGCGGAAAGCCGGAAAATATTTTGGAGAAAATCGCTACCGGAAAAATGGAAAAATTCTATGCCGAGAATGTCTTGCTTGAGCAGGCCTATATCCGGGATCCGGAAAAATCGATTAAAGATTACCT
>CAYVKM010000126.1:0-4235 GCA_964452045.1 uncultured Calditrichaceae bacterium | reverse complement strand
GCTACGGTGATCAACGGCATGGCCATGCAGAATGCCCTGGAGAATATTGGTCAGTATACCCGGGTGCAGACCGCTTTTCCCATGGAGCAGGTGGCGGAGCCGTTTATCCGGCGCCGGGCAATCCGGCATCTGGAGAAGGGCCGTATCGTAATATTTGCTGCAGGCACTGGAAATCCTTATTTTACCACCGATACAGCCGCCGTTTTAAGAGCAATCGAAATTGAAGCGGAAGTGATTTTGAAAGGGACCCGGGTGGATGGCGTCTATTCTGCCGATCCGGAGAAGCATCCCGATGCGAAATTTTTTCCGGAATTGAATTATATGCAAGTTGTATCAAAAGGACTTCGGATCATGGATCCAACCGCAATTACCCTGTCAATGGATAATAAACTACCAATCGTTATTTTTAATATGAGCCAGCCAGGAAATCTGAAAAAAGTCGTTTTGGGAGAATCCATAGGAACTAAAGTAAGGGGATAATAATGACCACCAATGAAATTTACCGGGATGCGGAAAACCGGATGAAAAAATCGGTGGAGCATCTGCAACATGAATTATCACGAATCAGAACAGGAAGAGCCACACCTGCTTTACTGGATGTGGTGAAAATTGATTATTATGGCTCGATGGTTCCGCTCAACCAGGCTTCTTCTATTACAGCGCCAGAACCCCGCCTGCTTGTTATCCAGCCTTGGGAAAAAAGGTTAATCGGAGAAATCGAAAAGGCTATCCTGCAATCGGATCTCGGTTTGAATCCGACCAATGATGGCAATGTGGTTCGAGTGCCTATTCCCGAACTGAGTGAAGAACGCAGACAGGATTTGTTAAAATTGATCAAGAAATTCTGCGAGGAAAGTAGGGTAGCGATCAGAAATATACGCCGGGATGCCAACGATCATGTCAAGAATCTGGAAAAGGATCATGAAATTTCGGAAGACGAAAGCCATAAGGTGCAGGATGATATCCAGAAACTGACCGATGAATATGTGGGCAAGGTTGATGAACACTATAATTCCAAAGAAAAGGAAATTCTGGAAGACTGATAATTTTGCAAATTTATATTGTGATGTTTTATTCAATAGCGGGTGGGGTTGCCCGCTATTTTTTTTTCGTTCCATTTGAATTGAGCCGGTGTTATCTTTTTTCGACAAAGGGAAGGGAAATTCATCAATGGCCAAAGCAAAATTCTTAATAATTGCCGGAGAACCCTCCGGGGACCGGCACGGCGCTGACCTGGTGGGTGCGTTGAAGGAGTTGAATCCGGATGCAACCTTCTTTGGAATTGGCGGGGAAGAGATGGCCCGGGAAGGTGTCAATTTGCTGTATCATCTTGAGCAACTGGCTTTTCTGGGATTTGCTGAGATAATTAAACATCTGCCCTTTATCTTTAAGGTGCTTGGTAACTTGAAGCGCTGGATGGCAGCCAATAAACCGGCTGCGGTAATTTTAATAGATTATCCCGGATTTAATCTGCGTTTAGCCCGGATCGCCTCCCGTATAGATGTCCCGGTAGTTTATTATATCTGTCCCCAACTCTGGGCATGGGGCCGTAACCGGGTCGAAAAAATCCGCAGGTTTGTTGACCTCCTCCTGGTCATTTTCAAATTTGAGGAAGATTTTTACCGGGAATATAATATTCCCTCAAAATTTGTCGGCCATCCGCTGGTTGATGAGATCAAAATATCCCTCTCTTCTGCGGATTTCAGAAAAAAGCACAATTTGCGTCCGGAAAATCCCATTATAGCATTACTACCCGGTTCCCGGCTGAATGAGGTGAAAAAACTGTTACCAATTATGGTGGATGCGACTGTGGAATTTGAGCAATCGGGGGCTGTTGAAATTGTTGTCGGTAAGAGCAGTTCAGTTCCGCTGGCGGTCTATGAACACATCATAAATGGCAGGTCAGGTCTACACATTGTGGAGAGGGATACCCATCACCTGATGAAACATGCCCATGTTGCAATCGTCGCTTCTGGTACTGCCACGCTGGAAACCGGGTACCTGGGCACTCCGATGATTGTACTTTACACCGTTTCTCCGATAACCTATCGAATTGGAAAAATGCTGGTGAAGATCAAGAATATTGCGCTGGCTAATATTGTGAGTGGGAAGCAGGTGGTTCCCGAGCTTATTCAGAAAGACGTCACGGTAGGGAATATCATCCGGGAACTGGATAAGTATTTTCGGGATGCATCGTATTACAAGGAAGTTCAAACCTCTCTAAAAATGATACCGGAAAAATTAGGACCTCCCGGGGCAGCCAAACGGGCCGCCCGGGAGATTGTCACCTTCCTGGAATAAAAATTTTCCTTCGAATGGTCTGGCTTCAAGCCATCTCTAAAAAACAGATGCGTATTCGAATCCGTTTCGGGAATAGATAATTTTCCGGACGGTATCCTCCGACAAGTAGGGGAATTCCTTTTGTAATATGGAAAAGATGTCTTTCGGTGAATGATAAGTTTTCAGCTCTTCAAAACGCTTTTTCATATAGAAATCGCGTACAGCCCGTTCGTTTATAAATCCCATTTCCTTAAGCAGATAAAAAAATTCGTCGGGTACAAATTCCCTTATTGGGTTGCCACGCATTTTCACCTCCTGGGTGTAGTTAAACTGATGAAATTAGCGTGGTAACAATTTCAGTCCATCTCTCCGATTTTATGATTATTTAAAAACTGGTAGCAAAAATGAAGCGATAAAGCGTTTCCTAATTTCTCTCCATTCTAATATATCATTTTTAATGCAAAATTCAAGGGAAAAATTGAGTACTTCCTGATTTCTTGAAATAAGAAATTTTTTGATAAAACGACAGGAATCATATTTACCTTAGCGTTTTTAAAATAAGATTCAGTTGTTTATATTTGTTAAATAATGTAAAGGAAATGATAAAGATAGACCTTTGAATGTGGCAGATTGTCGGAGATCAGATTTCTCATACTTTTAATAAAAGAACTATTTTCAGCAACATCTCTTTTGAAGTTGAAAGCGGACATTCCGTTGTGTTGATGGGTCCGAATGGTTCGGGGAAGACCACCCTGGTGAAAATTATTTGTCAGCTGTTGAGACCATCGGGTGGAAAACTGTCCATTTATCAGAATGGCAAGATCACCGATCATTCTGTACTCTATTCGGCAGTTGGACTGGTAGGACCGTATTTACAGCTGTACAACAATCTGACCGCCCTGGAGAATTATACTTTTTTTTCCCGGATAAGAGGATTAACCGTGAACTTAAATTATTTCAAGGAACTGATGAATCAATTCGGACTCAAAGGACGGGAGATGGATGAATTAAGGACATATTCTTCCGGGATGCTGCAGCGGGCAAAATATGTGATGGCGCTTATCCATCAGCCTGAAATCCTGATTCTGGATGAACCCACCTCCAATCTGGATGAGGAGGGTGTACGCATTGTCTATGAGCTGATTCAAAAACAGATGAAAGATAAAATATTGATCCTGGCCACCAACGAACCAGAGGAATTTAAATTTGGCGACAAACAAATCAGCCTTTCTGCGTAACGCCTATTACATATTCCAGAAAGATGTACATCTGGAATTCAGAACACGTTATGCCATGAACGCCATTTTGCTGTTTGCGGTCACGACCCTAACCGCAATAAGCTTCTCGGTTGGTCCCATGAATCTACGATCGGAAATTCTGGCACCGCTGCTCTGGATTATCCTCTTCTTCTCTGCTATGACCGGTTTGGCCCATATATTCGTCCGGGAGGAAGAACAGCAGACCGCAGACACCCTCCGGCTGGTTACCTCTCCCAATACGGTTTTTTTAGGAAAATGGTTATTTAATCTGGTCCTGTTGCTGGGGCTGGAAATTATCATTGTCCCGCTTTATCTGGCCATGATGGGTGCATCGGTGGAAAATGTGCCGCTGTTCTTTCTGATTTTTATCATTGGCAGTATCGGGTTATCTTCGGTTGCGACTTTAATTGCCGCAATAATTTCTCAGGCCAGCGCCAAGGGAGCGCTGTTTGCCGTGCTGGCCTTTCCCATCTCACTTCCCATTTTAATTTCGGGAATTCATGCTACCCGGCTGGCCATCGATGGGGAACAATTTTCCGATTGTATAGCAGACCTTCAGGTGTTATTTTCCTTTACAATTGTGATTATCACCTTGTCGTTTTTATTATTTTATTTCAATTGGAGAAGTTAATGTTTGAATATAAAAACTGGTGGTAATAATTAATGGGCCAGTTGATTATCATTATCTTTTATTGC
>CAYVKM010000125.1:0-7921 GCA_964452045.1 uncultured Calditrichaceae bacterium | reverse complement strand
AAAATCTATTTCCCGGTAGTAGGTAGAATAGGTTGAATAGGCGAGGTCAAAATATTTTTGAAGATAGGTTACTGCAGAATCCGGTTGGTTCAATAGCGCATAGGCGCGTGCAATATTATAGGTTAACCTTTCAAATCTGCCTGAATTGCTCTTTTTTTTTGAGGAACCAGCCGTTAAATACAGAGTGTAAACTCTTTTCATTGATTCAATTGCTTTATCATACAGACCCGGTTTCCAGTTTGAAGTTCTTTCTTTTTCTGCAACTGAAAATTCTTCAACAAGACTAATTTGCGGTTGGGCTATTACTATGCGGGAGATTAAAAGCAGGAACAGTAAGTAAACTGTTATTCTCATGGATTTATTCCTTCAAACATTGAGATATCTAGTATACCAGCAAAGGTTGTTTTAATAATCGTAATTTTTCAAAGAGTGTTACTTCTGGCCAAAGAACTGAATTATGATGATAATTGGAAAATCAAACAAGTAAATGATTATAGAGAACTGGCTGAAAACTATTTCATCAGTTCCTGAAACAGGAAATTTTTGTAGCTATTTGACTACTGCAATTAATGTGTCCGACGGCTCACTATATCCATAATAGTCACAGAGAATAGCGCAAATGCATTTATACAAAGCCGGGTTATTCTCGAACAATACTCTTCGTTTCAGGAATTCCATCGACCAGTTGTTGCCCATCTTATGCAGGGCAATCAGAGCCAAATGACGAATTCTTTCGTCCGGATGATTGCGATAGATACGCATTACATCAAACACTGCATTGTTTACATCCAGGCTATCAGAATATTTGACAATCTGATGCAAAACAGAGATCTTCAATCCATCGTTATTCGACTTTAGTGCCCAGACCATACTTTTGCTGGCACTTTCCCAGTTATTTTTTGCAGCATAAGAATTCATTTTGAGCAGAAAAATGATGATAATGGCCAGAAACCCAAATCTTATCAGACGATACATTTTGACCTTTCTATTTTTAGTTATTTTTAAATTCATAACAGACTGTAAATACGGAAAAATTTCTGCGAAGTTACACGGTTCTTGTTCAGATTGTCAAAATTCCAAAATGGCCGGTTTTGAATTGATTTGTGCTGTGAGTATCACTATAATTGGAAGAGATTTATAAAGAAATTATCAGGGATATCTCCATGAAAGGGCTTTTCGTTTTATCATTTATATTGTGTTTCATGTTTATGCTGATAATCCAGTGTGAACGGGATAAAATACCAGACAGCCCTATGATTCCGGGAGCCACAATCACCGATCCGGAGCCCAATGCTAATGAAACCGGAAATCTGGAAAGGGAACTGTATAATTTGGTGAATCAATACCGGGAAATAAATCAGCTGAATCAGCTAATTTGGAGCAATACCATATCCAAGCAATGCCGTTACCACAGTAATGATATTGCCTCCGGTCAGATTCCGTTCGGCCATTTCGGAAACGAGATAAGATTGTTCAAAATTCGTCATGCCTTTCCAAACGCAATTGTTGCTGAACTTATCTATCAGCAAAACAGCAATCATCAGTTTTCTGAAAAGGCGATTGATTCATGGAAAAATAATCAGTTTGGCAATGAAACTTTAACCGGCAATTACCAAAGAATTGGAATTGGAATCGCCAGAAGTGAAAGTGACAATTACATAGTCACCATGATATTGATTTTCCAGGAGAATTAGTTAATCTGAGGAATACTATATAGAGCCACAGAGGTCACGAAGAATTTCAAGTCCAAATTTAAATGCTTGATATTTTCGTTTATTGGAAAGAGGGGTATTACATGAATCGAATTAATCTTTGTGACTCTGTGGCTTGGTGTGAAAAAAGATAATCTGCTAAAGATCAATTTTTCTATTAAATCAGCTAATTCTCAAAACCTTTGCACCCCGAATCTTGCTTTGATGTACTTCCATCAACGCTTCATTGGCCTTTTCCAGGGGAAATTCCTGATATTCCGGTTTTAAGGGAATATCTGCCGCGAGCTTCAAACACTCATCCACATCCTTTCGCGCCACATTGGCCACACTTTTGATCTCCTTCTCCAGCCATAGATGAGTGGCATAATCCAGTCTCATCAGTTCATCCTTATCCACCCCCAGCTTGCGGATGGCATTGATCACCAGCTTACCTCCGGGGTGCAGATTCTTCATCCCTTCCACAATCGGTTTCCATACCGGTGTGGTGTCGATGAGCGCATCCAGTTTTTCCGGACTTTCCTCGGCAGTATCGCCGGTCCAGACCGCTCCCAGCTCTTCCGCGAATTTTCTTTCATTCTCACTTCGGGCAAAAACATACATCTTGGAATCCGGAAATTTATGACGAGCCAGAGAAATGACCAGATGACCCGAGGCACCAAATCCGGTAAAACCAAGATTCTGTCTATTTTTCAGGTCAGTGAGACGCAGAGAGCGATAGCCAACCGCACCGGCACAGAGCAGGGGAGCTGCATCCATATCGGAAAACACCGGAGGAATGGGATAGGCAAAATCTTCCGATATGGTCATGTACTCAGCATACCCACCGTTGGCATCCCGGCCGGTGGCCTTAAAATCCTGACAAAGATTTTCATTTCCTTCCCGGCAGAATTTGCATTTACCGCAGGCCGAGAAAATCCAGGCCACACCAACCCGGTCCCCGATGTTAAAACGGCTGGCCCCGGTTCCATTCTTTGCCACGGTTCCGACTACCTGATGTCCCAGCACGATAGGAAATTTGGTGGGCGGCGTCCGTCCTTCAATTTCATCCAGTTCGGTATGACACACTCCACAGGCCGAGACTTTAATCAGAATTTCCTTTTCTTCCGGAACCGGATCGGGCAAATCCATCATTTCCAGGGGAGTAGAGTTTTTATCCAGATTAGTAATTTTTTTCAGAACCATGGCTTTCATCTAAGATCTCCTATGAAATTTGAAGAGGGTAAAATATGATATTGTCCTGCCCGATATCAAAGCCGAAATGACACCTCTTTTGGAGTAAGATATAAACTGATCGGAACTATCAACATATTCAAGCTCCTTTTTGAAACGACTGCATGCATCATATCCCAGCTAACAAAACTTAAAATAAGGTAGCCAAGTTTTTGGATTGAACTTTCCCCAAAGACCAGAGATATGGTTACCAGCACAAGGATGGTACAAATTTCCCGTCGAAATTCAGTGGAAAGAATTTTATCGGAGATGATGATCAATGGCAATTCAAAACCAGAGGGATGGTAAATATTGATAGAGTGAGTTTGAAAAACAGCCTGCAAAAGACAGATTATCACGGCAAAAACGGCCAGGTAAAACAATCGGGGTTTGGTATCAATCTTCATTCAGGTCACATCAGAAAATAGTTTATCTGTTTCTATTTGATTAAAATATCAAAAATAAAATGAAGATTTTATGAAGAAAGGTTTAGGACAGGTGAACCTTCTTTTTGCTTGAATTTTTAACCTGAAATCTTCTAAAAAAAGCTGCTATTTTGCCGGCTTTAATATTGGTAGGACCATTTCAATTCGGGAAAAAGACTTTTGGATTTTTAATTATTTTGGATGGGTAGGCATAGAGCTTTAACGCAATCATCGGCAGACTACTGACAAATATTTGAGTGGGACATTTAACTAATGTCCCTGATAATCCTCAATCGCCACAATCCTTACTTCTTTCTGATTGAATCGATAGGAGGAATGATAATCCGGGAAACAAAATATTTTTACTATTTCCTCCGGTGTAATTTCAACTTCTCTTTCATATACCATTCGGGAGGATCCGCCTACTTTCATGACTTTATCGGGCAGAATTAAGGTCACCTTTTTCATCGCATTCCCATCCTAAAATTTTATAATCCATCATATATCAACGGCAAATTTGCAGAATTATTAAATCCAAAAAATTGATATTTCTGAATTACTTAATGAGGGGTGATGTATTTTACCGGGTAAGAAACAAAAGTAAGAGTTCCGGAGAATTAGATATTCTCTTTATTATTGGTTTCATCTAGAAATTGACGGGTGATGATTTACTTGCAGGGATTTAATAACTCCCCCAACATTTCTGCTGTGATACTTCCGTCATTTTAATTTTTTGGATAATTTAGGTAAAGTTTCGACTGGTCCCAATTATATTCCAGCCAGCCTCATAATTAGAAATATTATTAATCCAAATGTTGCTCCTAAATAAATCCAGCGAATAAACTGACGCCTTTCTTCGGTTTTGGAATTCAACAATTTAAAGGTCGGGTATGCAATTGATATGTCCATGATCCCGATTGGTATCAAATAAATAATTGAAAACCAATTTATGATAAATGGAATAAACGATAGCAGAATAACCAGCAGGAAAATTGAGGCACTTATTTTAAGTGCAACTGATTCACCATACCTTATCGCTATTGAATTAGAGTTTATCAGCAGATCGCCTTTGGTATCCATGGAATCAGCAGCTATTTCTTCTGCCAAATCTATTAATGCGGCAATTATGGCAAAGAATACGACTATCTTATGAAAGGGTAGCTCAACGGTTGCACCACCATAAATGAAGGTCATCCCGACCGAAAAACTCACCACCAAATTGCCTGGAAGCCCGCTCCTCTTAAAATAGCGGTTATAAAGAAATCCCAAACCAGTCAGGACCATTGAAATTAACAGGACGAAAATGCCAATAAAATAACTGATGAATAGTCCGGCGATTAAAAGAAGAATTGAAAGGGCCAATGCTTCGGACCGGGTAACCAGATTTGAGGGAATTGGCCGATCAGGCGCATTTATTTTGTCGGTCTCTACATCGAAATAGTCATTCAAGACCAAAATTGAAGCGGAGATTAAAAACACTGACAAAAATCCAGCCATACTAATAAAAACCAGAGGAAATTCTCCCAGAGCAAACAACTGACCCATAACCACACAGATGCCAGCGGAGAAAGGAAGTTCAAACCGGATTAACTTGAAGAGGCCTTTTAATTTTTTCATGTCAGTCAGATTATATTTATATATGACGACCGCAAATAAACCGCGCTGAAAGCGTCAGATTGATTTGCAATATTAGGTGACCATTTCTTTAAACCGAATTAATATCAGGAATTTAATACAAAATATTTATTTACTTGGTATTATTCTGGTCTCAGGTTTCTCAATTTTTTGCTCCAAGTGATTAATTCTTTCTTCTAGTGCAGTAAATCTAAAATATGTGTAGAAAAATATTGCAACAATGATCATTAATAAAGAAACACTCACTATAAACAATGATTTAATAGAGTTCATTTTATGTTCCTTTAATGAGCTGTAAAATTTAAATCTTTATAATTAATGAACTCGTTTTCTAAAAGGTATATGATATTTCTGATATTTTACATCTTTGAGCGTTGTTTAGGTAACCTAATTAAGTATTAAGTAATTAGGTCAATTAATATAAAGACATTCTAAATTAAGATAATATTTATCTGGTAATATTCTGCAAAAACTGTTATTTTAAATAGCAATAATTAAAAAAGGAGGCATTTATGTTTAAGAAGGTGCTAATTATCGTTTGTATTTCAATCTTGTTCTTTTTCCTGACATTCAGCAGTGGATGTGGAAAGAAAGCAGAAGAAACCCCAAAAATGGAACAGCAGGAAACCACGACTCCTCCGGCTGATACCTCTATGACTGACACAACAGCCATGGATACCTCACAAATGAATAATATGTAAATTCCAAAATTCAAGTTAAGAAGAACTCATTGAATCCCCCTAATATTATAGGGGGATTTTTTTATTGGTAAACGTATCAGAAAAAAACTTGGATATTTGAGGTTTAATAATTTTTGAAATCAATTCGGGGGGCGGTATTGGCTCCGGGGAAACAAATGGATCTTCAGGTAATCCGGAATCAATTTTTTTATAATCTTTATTACTTTCATCTTTCATTCTTTAATCTTTCATCTTACAAAAAAGCCCGGCAATCACCGGGCTTTTCTGCGGGGTGGCACCTCCCCGAATCGAACGGGGGACACACGGATTTTCAGTCCTTTTATATACAATAAATAACTTATATATTTACAATAAGATAAATAAATTAAATAAATTATTTATAGTGCGGATTATAGTATAATGACGCTTGATTTCCAACCGATTATATATCATATTATATCATTGATTTGAATCTAAAATTGGAGTTTAAGTGTCCAGTTTATACAAATGCAATGTCTATTGGTATTATCAGACCACCATAATGGTTGATGGTCAAAGAAAGCGAATTCAAAAATCTCTCGGGACGAAAAGTGAGAGTCAAGCATTAAAATTAAAGAAACTATATGATCAAAAATATGAGCAAGAACTTAGAAATCCTTTTCTCGCTAAAAGAAAGTTTATGTCACAAATTATTGAAGAATACCTTGAAATTAGAAAAAAACAAGTTCAAAGAAGGGTACTTTCTCAAAGAACACTGGATAGTGACAGGTTAGCTCTAAATCATTTTTTAAATTTTGTAAAGAATAAATATGGAGATTTATATCTTCACGAAATCAGAAAGAAAGACATAGAGGATTTCAAAGAAAAAAGACTTGATGAAGACGGGGTTTCTATAACAACACTTGCGGTAAATTTAAGGCATCTCAAATCCTTTTTTTCATACCTTACAAAAAAAGACCAGATTGAAAAGAACCCAATGATCGGAGTCGAAATTGAAGCCGGAGAAAGAAGAGAAATAGTCCCTTTAGACGAAGATTGGAGAAGAATGTATTTATATCTTTCCAAAAAGATGAAAGCGGAAGAATACCATTGGTTCGAGACAATGATATGGATACTAATGAATACAGGAATGAGGTTAGGAGAATTGAGGATTCTAAAATGGAAACGAGGAGAAGAGGATATAGGTAGAAAATTAGCAAGGAACTATGTTTATTTATCTCCCGATTTATCACAAATCACTATCTATTATAAGAAATCGTTAAGGACTATTCCTGCAGGACATTTGAAAGATGTTTTTATGAAAATCCCAAGGTTGTATGTTCTATACAGGGGAAAACAGAGAGAACGGGATATTAAATTTCAATACGTTTTTGAAAATCCTGTGACTCAATCCCCACATAATCATTCAAATCTGACCAGAATGTTTAAAAAACTGATGAAGCGATTAGAACTAAACGAAAATTACACACCTCATTCAATTAGGCATGGATTTGTCTCCTTCCTTGTTAAAAAGGGAGAAAGCATCTTTAATATCAGTAAAATTGTTGGTCACAGTATTACGGAAATTACAGAGTTTATCTATTCTCATCATTCCCCGAAAGATTTAGAAGAAACTATCCAAAAAATTCAAATAATATAATTTATAATTTTCCACTGGATGTGGTAGATCTTTTTCCTTACACTCTCAACTGTCATAAAAACAAGGAGATAAACCATGCAAGTTTTTGAGAAGTTGAATCAGGTGGAGGATGAAGTTTTCCAAGAGCTTCAAAAAATTGATAAGCAAATTGCCGAATTAAAAACGCAACAAAAGCGGTTGAAGGACTTGGGAAAGACGATGAATCCTGAAAGATTCAAGACAAAAGCAAAGGGATCGAAGAAGTAATTGGAAGCCGGGTCGACTTTGACCCGGCTTTTTCTGGGAAAAGGATTGATAACAATATTAGAATAATAAAAAATGAAATATCCATAGAAAATAAAGTCATGTGGTTAAATCCTTTTTCCGTATAGCTTTCAATTTATCAAAAATAATCTTTGTATTATCAATTAACTTTATGATTTCTTTGTCTTTCATATGCTCAAAAAATAAAATTATCTTTTTCAATACATCTATAAAATAATCATAGTTGAATGACTCTATCGTCAATTCAAACTCATTCTCAAATTTTATTTCTTTGCCAGTTTCATCGATTTTTTGCGCTCCAAGCGGAAATTCCCAATAATGAACAAATAGACTTCTTATTTTATAGTAATCACTTAA
>CAYVKM010000124.1:6568-8139 GCA_964452045.1 uncultured Calditrichaceae bacterium | reverse complement strand
AAGGGTCGGTGAGAGTTTCCGGGTATCCGGTCATGCCGGTATTGAAGACCACTTCCCCGGCCACAGAACTCGGGAAGCCAAAAGAGACGCCCTGGAATACAGATCCGTCTTCCAGGATTAACCTGCCCGTGGTTTCGGATTTTCGGGAAGCCGTCTTTTTCGACTGCATTAAGAGGAATGGTCTCCGGTTAAAATTTGACAAATATAGGAAAAGATCATCGGATTCCAAACAGTAAATTTTTGGGTTAAAAAATAAAGTTTCCGAAGTTGTCATCCCCGTAACTGCGGGATAAGTGGCTTGCCTGCTGCAGGCACGGGATCCATTTTCCCCAGCCCTAGAATCTGGATGCCTGAATTCAGTCGGGCATGAAAAAACGAGTCTTCGTGATTGCGTCATCCCGGCCGCGCCATCCCTGTCTCGTGCCAAAGGCACTCCTTCGGAGCAAAGACAAAAAAATAAGCTCACCAAGCGATTTTTTCTTGACAACTTTATAAACAATCACTATTTTGGTTGAGAATCACCCGATTTTTGGTCTTTAGGTATATACTAAGCGATTACTGACTCATTCACTAATGGCAGGAGGCTGTATTAAAATTATTTAAAACCTTGAAGTTTTAGCCTTTAATTAAACCCCAGGAGGACAATGATGAATAACTATTGTCCCTTTATATATAGATCATCAGTATTTCTTCTTTCGATTCCCGACAGAATTAAATATAACTATCTCCGGCGAAGCGGCTAAATAAACCGCTCGTCAAAATCCTGTCCGTAATTATTCATTCCTTACCCTTAAACGTGCAAGGAGAATATTATGTGCGATTATTTATATTTGTTTTCTTTTGTATTTATCTGTGTGAGTTTCTTTTCCGAATTACCATCGCATTCTTACAGGGCTGCTTACTTTAACTGGCCTAAAAGACCGGGTTGACTGTAATTTAGGAATGGTCGGAGTAAAAGTTTATTTCATGCTCGAGTGAGCAAGTTTTTTGATACACAGAATCTGAAATCAATTTTATAGGGAGATAATCGTGAAAATCACTTCCACCACAATGATACTTTTATTTATTAGCGTAAGCTGCATTTATTCACAGGTTTGGCAGCAAACTGCCGGGGCACCCGAAGGCGGCGGTGTTACGGATATGGTGGTTCGTCAGCTTAACCAGCACATTTTTGTTACCACAAGCTCTTACAACTGGCCAAATGGGGATATGGGTGGTGTAAGAAGATCGGTTGACGAGGGTTCAACCTGGGAAAATTTATGGGATGTTTATATTGCCAGAACAATTATCGATGGTGGGGATGGAAATTTATATGCCAGCATTTGGCCATATCCCCAGGAAGAAGGCTTGTATCGCTCGACGGATGACGGAAGCACCTGGGGAAGTCCGCTGGTAACGGTTCCGACCGGCGATAATATTTTCTCTGTTGTTTTAAATCCAACCACACCAGATCAAACAATATTTGCCGGAACGCGTAATGGCGTCTTGAGGTCTTTGGACAACGGAGTTACGTTTAATACAGCAAACAACGGCATTCCATCAAACTCCTGGGTATACGATATGAAGATGAC
>CAYVKM010000124.1:4590-6468 GCA_964452045.1 uncultured Calditrichaceae bacterium | reverse complement strand
GCAAGTGGAATTTATTTCTACAGACTACAAGCAGGGGATTTTGTCCAGACCAAGGAAATGTTGCTATTAAAATAATTACATAATAAACAAAACAATCATTTTAAAAAATTAGTCAATTAAATAATAGAGGAGATATCATGAAATTTGTAACACTTATACTATTAATTCTGTGTATAACAATTTCTCTAAATGCTCAGATTCCGAATGCTGGATTTGAGGACTGGATTGATGAAAACACACCACAATACTGGAACACCAACAATCTTCCATCAACCTGGATAACAGTTTCAAGGTCTGCTAATGCTTATTCCGGATCTTATGCTGCAAGAGTTGAAATTCCAGACTTTAATGGCTTTCCAATCTACCCGGTATTAACGGTAACATTCCCGGTTACTCAGTATGATCAGGTTCTCAATGGTTACTACCAGTTTTATCCTGTTGGTAACGAAGTGGTTCTATCAGTATACGCATATTATTTTAAAGATGGATTTCTTACTGGCAGCGGTAGTATTGATTTAGACGCGGGTGTATCATCATATACATCCTTTAGTTTTGATCCAAGCGCTGGCTATTCTGGCACTCCGGATTCACTGTGGATACAGTTCGAAATGGTAAGCAATAGCGGCACAAATCCTGGCATTGGCAGCTATGCACTTATTGACCAACTGAGTCTTGGAGGAGCTTCAGACCTAAAACAAATTAATCGGAATCTATCAGATTATTCTCTCAAGCAAAACTATCCCAATCCATTTAATCCAACCACCACAATTTCTTTTTCTATTCCAAAAACATCCCGGGTAACGCTTGAGATATATAACTCGCTGGGTGAGAAGGTTTCAACACTGGTATCAAAAACACTTCCCGCGAGTACTTATCGGTATGAATGGGATTCGGAGGGTTTGGCAAGCGGAATTTATTTCTATAAAATGGTTGCAGACAACTTCACCGAAATCCGCAAAATGATACTACTAAAGTAAAGGAAAAGGTTAAAATGAAAACCTTCTTAATTTCGATGATCATTATACTTTTAAGTGCCATTTCTATTTATGCACAGGACTGGTATCCAACCAATCCGATAAATCCGCTCGATGTCAGAGATATGGCAATTGAGCGGAATGGCAATCTTCTCTGTGCGGTTGCCGGCAGTGTTACCGGCGGTTTTACCCGGGGTGCCATCTTTATTTCCCGGGATTATGAAACCTGGAGACCATTTTGGAACAATGATGACCATTATGCGCTGACCAGTCTGGCGGTTAACGACTCCGGAGATATCTTTGTCGGCAGCGACAGTGGTGGGGTCTACCGAACGACTGATGGGGGAACAACCTGGGAAACCATAAACAACGGACTCACCAGTTTAAGGATCTCCAGGGTGAACGCGGATAAACCGGGATATCTATTTGCCTGCAGTAAAGACAGCGGCGTATTCCGTTCTACCGATAACGGCAATAACTGGATAAAGATCAATAACGACCTGACCAGCACCTACATTGAGGCATTTATGGTAAACGGAAATGGAGATATATTCTGCGGAGCTAATTATGATCCCGTGTTATTTGGTTCAGGAATTTTCAGATCTACGGATAATGGTGATACCTGGCTTCATCCGGTAGACGGTGTGGTTGCCAGAGATTTTACCATCAATCCGGTTAATAATTATCATTTTGCCGTGGTAAGCAGCGCAGTTTATTACTCAATGGACCAGGGGGTAACCTGGGATTTCATCTCCAACGGAAGCTACCGGGCAATAGCAGCGGATGAGGATGGGAATCTTTACGCCGGTGGCGGCAGCGCCGGGGGATATGTGTATAAATCGACTGATAATGGAATGACCTGGAACCAATTTTATAACGGTTTTCTTGCTGATGTAAACGGAAT
>CAYVKM010000124.1:0-4490 GCA_964452045.1 uncultured Calditrichaceae bacterium | reverse complement strand
AGCGGATTACCCTTGAATGAAACCATTAGTGCAATTGGTCTGGATCTATTTGACAGGATCTATGCCGGGGTAACTTCCGGGCTTTTCAGATCTTCCCCTGGCGGCGGAAATTTTGTAAGATCGGATAATGGTTTACCTCCAAATTTTATTGAAAGAGACTTCGTTTTCGATGATTATTATGGTTATGCGGTTGGGAACTTAGGTATATATTATTCGGATGATGGTGAAAACTGGGCACAATATGATATGTCTGGACTGCCACCGGGAGTTGGGCTTATATCTATTGATGAATACTATGATGCATCTTGGGACTGGTCTTTTTTAACGGTAGTTACTGCTGATGGAAGAGTGTTTGAGTATGATCCCTTGGGTTGGAATGATGTTACCGATTATAATTTCGATTGGGATGTATTGGAAATCGAAACGAGAAGAATGTGGGGAGAGGTTGCTTTATTTATTGGTACAAATTACGGATTATACTATAAGTTTTTATCACCACCCACAGCCATTCATAATCTTGATATTAAACCACCAATGGGCTTCACTTTATTACAAAACTATCCCAATCCGTTTAATCCCAGAACTACTATCCGTTATCAGCTGCCAGAAAGAACAGAGGTATCCCTAAAGATTTTTGATATCACCGGACATGAGGTGCGCACGCTGGTTAGGGAAACAATTGCCGCCGGGGAATATTCGGTGACCTGGAATGGCACCAACAATCTGGGCATTCCGGTTAGTTCCGGTATTTATCTTTATCAGTTGAAAGCGGGCAACCAGACGGAGTCCCGGCGGATGCTGTTGTTAAAATAAGGTCGGGTTGACAAAAACCTATAATCGCAAGTGTGACCCGGCCATCTACCCGGGGTGTTCCCGGATATCCATCCCTGGGTCAGCCCGCACACACGGAGATTGCCGCGCCATCCCTGGCTCGCAAAGACTAACATCACACCTGTCACCCCCGTCCAGCAGGTGCGGGATCGTAAAGACATTTATCTTTCATACCATCTTCCTGCTTTTTCCTGCAACATTTTTTTTGTTTATGCGGTAATTAATTATCTATATTGATGCATTAATTAACCGACGAGCGGGTCAAACCATGAATCCCTTTTTCCGAAACAGAAATTATATCCGCTGGTCAGCTGTTTCGGTGGGATCTCTTTTACTGATCCTTGCCGTTTATAATTTTTACCGATATGCCAAATCTCCCACCGATGAAAATATATTTCAGAATCCGCCTTCCCGGATTTCAATTTTCCGCGACTTCCCCGCTTCGTCTGCCGGTACTGATCAGGGTCAAACAGAGATCAAAAATGGTGATCTGCTGCTGGGGATCAACGGACAGAAGGTTAACGACCTGTCACAGGTCGATGTTATACTTTCCGGATCTTCTGCTGACGAACCCGTTACTTTTACTATTTTTGATCCGTTGCAGAACAGAAAAAAAGTTGTATCCGTTCCCGTTTCCGCGATTCCTGACTCATTTGCGATTCAACTGCCCCATGTGGTCTACGTAAATCAGGTAACGGCCGGCGGAGCATCAGACCGGGCCGGCATGCAGGTGGGAGACCTGATTTATAAAATAAACGGCCAAACCTTCCAGAATTCACGCGAAGCGGATCAAATCCTGCAGCAGGCCCAGCTCAACAGATCGATCGTATACCAAGTCATTCGCCGGAATAACCATATATCCCTGCATGTGCAGCTGGCCATTGCCGGCTTTCGACTCTCCCTGTTGGTTGCACTATTTGGCGGATTGATCTTCCTGTTCCTGGGTACTCTTCTGGTGTTTAAGCGTCCGGATTATCCGGCCAGCCGGATTCTGGGTTTCACCGGGATCATTTTCGGTTTTTACCTGATGACGGTTTTTAGTCTGCGAGCGGTGGGCACCGGACTTTTTGCCTATATTTTTCTGGCCCTGGTAGCCTTGTCACCGTTTATAAGCACCAGCCTGTGGTTCATAAGCAGTTATTATTTTCCGGAAGAAATGAAAAGAACTCCGGCCCGGCTCAGACATCAGAAAATTCTGGTTATATTTGCTGTTTTATTTGCCCTGATCGCCTATTTAATGCTGTTGGGAATACTTGTTAATATTCCAGGATTACGGGAATTGGGCCGTTACGGGGTTTTAGCGAACCTGTTATTTGTGATCATGCTGATTGTGGCTGTAGTGAATAAAATCCGTTTCCGCAAACTGGCTTCCGAGCGGTATAAAAAAATGGCGAAACCGCTAAAATATGCCGGTATTCTCACTGGAATTTTGATGGGGGTGTTAATCTATCTGTTTTTTAACGGTATCACGGATCCGGCCTATATCGCGGCCATTGTGATGGTAATGCCGGTTGCTTATGTCTATACCATTAACAAATATGCCCTGCTGGATTTACATATCCGGCTCAGGCGTAATATTCAATATTCACTTATTTCCCTGTTGTGGATTTTCCTGCTGCTCTTTATTACAGCATATCTGCTGGTGACATTATCGCAACTGAATATCGCCTTTCCTTCCATCCGCTGGAGTGGCAATTTTGTAGAATTTGTGGAGGGTCAACCTTCGGTCCTTCAGGAAAAGATTACCGACCGGGTGATTTTCATCCTGCTGGGCGCTTTTATTGGCTGGGGAATATGGCGCATCGGGCGAGTGGGCCAACGATTTTTCAGGGGAAAATATTACCGCTCCCGGTATGATTACCAGCTGGCTGCCAACCAGATGTCCCATATGCTGCATACCAACCTGGATATGTATGACCTGGCCCGCGACCTGGCCCGCGAACTGGGTGATCTGATGCATTTAAAACGGGTGGGAGTACTGTTTTTCAGGAATCAGAGCGGGTGCTGTTGTCAGGAATATTACGGATTCGACGGCAAGGCGTGGACAGCCTACTGCCTGCAGGCGGGGGAGGAAATCATTCAGACGGTTCAGGATTTTGATAAGGTAGTGAGCATTAATATCCTGCCCGATGAAATGCGGGAAAAGTTTGCACAGGTACAATTTCAACACCTCATACCGGTCCGGTCCAAGGACCAGATGCTGGGTCTGATTCTGGTGGGTGAAAAATTATCCGAATCGGCTTTTCAGCGGGAGGATTACGAATTCCTGCAATCAGTTGCTTCCCAGGCGGCCATCTCCATAGAAAATGCATTTCTGTATGAAGAACTGCGTGAGCAGGAGCGGATCAGGCAGGAGCTTCGGATTGCCCGGCAAATCCAGTTGTCATCGCTGCCCCAGTCCATTCCTACCATTGCCGGCCTTGATATTCATGGAATGTCAAAACCAGCCCTGGAAGTGGGGGGCGATTTTTTTGACTTTATGAACGGTGACTCGCAGGAATTACTGGTGATTGTGGGAGATGTCAGCGGAAAAGGTATTTCCGCCGCCCTGTATGTGTCAAAATTACAGGGTATCTTTCGCAGCCTGCAGAGCTTTAACCTGACGCCGCGGGATCTGTTTATCCGGGCCAACCGGGTATTAAGGCGGGATCTGGATAAAACGTTTTTTGTCACCGGACTGGCCGGTAAATTTAATCCTGAGCGCAAGGAAGTTGTACTGGTGCGCGCCGGACATCTTCCCCTCTATCACTACCGGGCAGAAATGAAAAAAGTCGATTCCATTCAGTCAGAAGGGCTGGGTTTCGGGATTGAACAGACCGATGAGTTTGAGAAAAATCTGCGGGAATATAAAACCGGCTACGTTTGCGGAGATGTATTTTTATTTGCCACGGACGGAGTAATTGAAGCGTTTGATTCAGGGCAACAGGAATTCGGTGAAGAACGGCTTTTGCAGGCGCTGCAGGAAAGTGCGGACTCTCCCGCCCGGATGATTTCGGATCATATTTTAAAACGCGTCAATGAGTTTATCGATGGAAATCTGCCCCATGACGATACCACGCTGGTGGTTATTAAAGCCACCTGAAATAAGAATTAGCCATGCAATGAATAGTATGAAATTGCCTCACTTTATCTTTTTTGTACTGTTAGTGCTGTACATTAAATCCCCGGTGCAGGCCACGCCAACCCTGGCTCGTAAAGACTAAGAAACCCTGTCATCGCGATCCCGCAGCTGCGGGATCGCAAAGACTAGCATCACACCTGTCATCCCCGCATGCATTAAGCGGCCTGCCTGCTGCAGGCAGGGTATCCACTTTTCCCATCCTTGGGGCCTGGTTCCCGGTACTCCCTGTCTGCCGGTGTCAGCCAGGCAGGCGGCCGGGCATGGCATATGAGGAGTCATCGCGAGGAGTGCCTGCCGGCAGCAGGCAGGAAACGACGTGGCGATCTCCCTGGGTGTTTTTTGCACGCGGAGATTACTTCGCCATCTCTGGCTCGTAAAGACAGAGAAAACCAGTAATAGCGAGCGAAGCGCGGCGATCCTCTTCATCAACCCCTTCATTTTTTCTTTGACATTATTTATTTGCTACGTTAATTTTCAAACGGTTTCGTTCTATGGGTTCAAACCTTTAATCAGCAATTGAAGGAATTGAAATGAATCC
>CAYVKM010000123.1:0-8220 GCA_964452045.1 uncultured Calditrichaceae bacterium | reverse complement strand
CTGGGCTTTTCCCCCCAGCGGCTGCTGTGTGATTAAGGAGTACGGTCCAATGGAACGGGCATGTATTTTGTCGTCCACCATATGTGATAACTTCATCATATAGATGAAACCTACACTCACCTCCTGATCGAAGGATTCACCGGTTTGTCCGTCAAACAGTCTCATTTTGCCATTTTCCGGGAGTCCGGCTTTGGTCATTTCAGCAGCAACTTCGTCGAAAGTTGCACCATCGAACACGGGGGTAGCATAGAATTTATTGAGTATCTTGCCAGCCCAGCCAAGGGTAGTCTCAAATACCTGTCCCAGGTTCATACGTGACGGTACGCCAAGCGGATTCAGAACTATATCCACCGGTGTTCCATCGGGCATAAATGGCATATCTTCCATGGGAACAATTTTGGCAACAACACCTTTGTTTCCATGACGGCCGGCCATTTTATCTCCCACTTTCAGTTTCCGTTTCTGGGCTACATAAATTTTGGCTAACTGAACGATTCCGGGAGGCAGCTCATCGCCGATCATAATTTTATATTTTTCGGTACGAAGATCATTTTCCAATTCCCGTAGCAGACCCTTATATTCCGAAAATGTACGGCGTACCTGTTCATTCAGGTCCGCATCTTCAAACCATGGCTCGATATAATCAATAAAATCAATATCAGTTTTTTCGAAATCTTTTGTTTTCAATTTCGATTTCGCTTTCACCAGATATTTACCAGCTTTGGTCTTGATCCCAAGTGTCGGCTTGTCACCGTAATTCTGTTCCAGAAAACTGAAAAGTCTTTGCTGGATTTGTTTTATCCTGTCTTCGCTCAGCTTCTCAAGTTCATCAATTTTCTTCTTATCTTCCTTCTTGGTTTTGGGATCCTTCTTCTTCCGGGAGAAAAGTTTAGTATCAATCACAATACCTTCCATACCGGAAGGAAGTTTGAGACTGGCGTCTTTTACATCACCTGCTTTGCTCCCAAAGATCGCTTTGAGTAATTTTTCTTCCGGCGTAGGTTCAGTCTCACCTTTCGGGGTTACTTTTCCGACCAGGATATCTCCCGAAGAAACTTCGGCTCCAACCCGCACAATGCCATTTTCATCCAGATTTTTGGTAGCTTCTTCACTTACATTGGGAATTTCCCGGGTTAATTCTTCTTCTCCCCGTTTGGTATCGCGCACCTGGGTTTCAAACTCTTCAATATGGATTGAGGTAAAAACATCGTCCCGGGCAATACGCTCGGAAATGACAATGGCATCCTCAAAGTTATACCCATTCCAGGGCATAAATGCGACCAGAATGTTCCGCCCCAACGCCAGTTCGCCCATTTCGGTGGCGTGACCATCTGCCAAAGGATCACCTTTTTTAACCCGCTGTCCCTTACTCACAATCGGACGCTGATTGACGCATGTATTCTGATTGGTACGCACAAATTTTAATAGCTCATATTTTACTTGTTGTGACT
Organism: uncultured Calditrichaceae bacterium; assembly: GCA_964452045.1. Taxonomy (GTDB): domain Bacteria; phylum Calditrichota; class Calditrichia; order RBG-13-44-9; family RBG-13-44-9; genus CAYVKM01. Next base: position 6,769 of record CAYVKM010000123.1, on the reverse strand, counting down.
CGCCTGTCATTACCCGACGTGCATCATTGATCGAACCGGGATCCACGTTGATAATAATTTTATCAGCATCCACCTTCTCTATCACACCGTCTACGGTAGACACCAGTACCGCGCCGGAATCCATAGCGACTTTTTTCTCGGTACCGGTTCCAACGATAGGCGTTTCCGGTTTTATGACCGGTACTGCCTGGCGCTGCATATTGGAACCCATCAACGCACGGTTGGCATCATCATGTTCCAGGAATGGTATTAACGAAGCTGCCGGCGAAACAATCTGGTTCGAAGCCACATCGATGTATTGAACATCCTTGGGACCGGCGAGAATAAAATCTCCCCGCTTCCGAACCTTAATTAAATCATTTTCGAAATTTCCGCTCTTTTCATCCACCGGTGCGTTAAACTGAGCAATTACCGTTCTTTCTTCATCATCCGCCGACAAATATTCAATTTTATTGGTAACCTTGCCGTTTTCCACTTTGCGATAGGGTGTTTCGATAAATCCGAATTCATTTACCTGACCCAAAACACAGAGTGATGAAATTAGACCAATATTAGGACCTTCCGGTGTCTCAATGGGACAGAGCCTACCGTAATGGGTATAGTGAATATCCCGGACTTCAAAACCGGCCCTTTCCCTGGTTAATCCGCCGGGACCAAGTGCACTCATTCTTCTTTTATGCGTTAGTTCCGCTAGTGGATTGGTCTGATCCATAAACTGGGAAAGTTGCGAAGTTCCAAAGAAGGTATTGATAACCGAAGTAATGGCACGGGCATTGATCAATTCCTGCGGAGTAATGGTTTCAGAATCACCCAGGTTCATTCGTTCTTTAATAGTTCGTGCCATCCGGGTTAAACCCAGATTCATCTGGGAAGAGAGCTGCTCCCCAACCGTTCGGATTCTGCGGTTTCCCAGATGATCGATATCATCGGTGGAGCGTTTCCCGTCTCGTAAATCAATCAGATACTTAATAATTTCAACAAAATCCTCCCTGGTCAGGACCGTATTTTCAACATCAACTTTCAGTCCCAGCTTTTTGTTCAGGCGATAACGGCCTACCTTACCCAGTTCATACCGCTTGGCATTGAAGAACATTTTATCCAGAAGTCCTCGGGCCGTTTCAAGATCGGGTGGTTCACCGGAGCGTAACAGGGTGTAGATTCTGCGTAATGCGGTCTCTTCATCTTTCGCATCATCCTTTTCCAGAGTATTGAGGATGATGTTCGGCATGGTGGGATCGTTTGGACTCTGCAACCGTAATTTTTTAATTCCGCTCGCTTTTAACGCCTCTACACTCTCTTCATCCAATGCCGCTCCGGACTCCAGAAGTACTTCTCCGGTGGACTCATTTACAATGTCTTCAACTGTTCTTCTACCGACCAGATTTATGGTATCCGTTTTCTTTAAGTCCACTTCATCGATGAGTTCGAATAGTTCCAGCATGCTTTTGTCATTGGCATAACCAAGCGCCCGCAGGAAAGTACTGACGAAAAACTTTTTCTTTCGGTCGATATAGACATGCAGACAATCACTGACATCGGTCATGAATTCCACCCAGCTTCCCCGAAAGGGAATAACCCGGGCAGAGAATATTTTAGTACCATTCGGATGAATGCTTTCATCAAAAAATACACCTGGTGCCCGGTGCAATTGATTTACAATTACCCGCTCCGCACCATTGATGATGAAAGAGCCATTATCGGTCATATAAGGAAGATTCCCCAAATAGACATCCTGCTCGATGGTTTCGGTATAGTTCTCCGTCTCGCCAGTCAGGTCTTTGATAGAAAGACGCATCTTGGCCTTCAGGGGAACGGCATAGGTCAATCCCCTTTCCCGACATTCCCGGACAGTGTATTTGGGTTTATCTAAATAATACTCAACAAAATCCAGTATAAAATTTTCCCGACTGTCAACAATCGGGAAAGTCGCAAGAAATACTGCCTGTAAACCTTTTTCTTCTCGCTTATCAGGCATAACAAATTCCTGCAAAAATTCCTGAAAGGATTTTCTTTGAATATCCAACAAATCCGGATATTCAACCAACGACGGAATTTTTGAGAAAAATTCTCGATCGATTAAATTTGTTTCTTTCAAAGAAACCACCTCTTGTTTACATCATAAGTTGAAAGCTAATTAATTAATCTCAACGGTTGCACCAACTTCTTCAAGCTGCTTCTTGAGATCTTCCGCCTCAGCTTTCGCTACTCCTTCTTTAACTGCTTTAGGTGCAGATTCAACCAGATCTTTTGCTTCCTTTAGTCCCAGATTTGTGATGGCACGTACCACTTTAATAACCTGAATTTTTTGTGCACCAATATCTTTTAGCACAACATCAAATTCAGTTTTTTCTTCAGCGGCAGCTTCCGCACCAGCACCGGGTGCAACACCACCAACCGGCATTGCCACCGGAGCAGCAGCCGTTACCCCAAATTTTTCTTCGATTTCTTTCACCAACTCAGAAACTTCCAGCATGGTTGCTTTTTCTAAGTAAGTAAGTACATCTGCGCGAGTTACTTCAGCCATTTTATCAATACCTCCAATTAATAATGCTGTTAAGGATTAATTATTTTTTTTTCGTTTCTAAAGCCTTTAAGGCATTCAACAGATTTGCCATGGCACCGTTAAGCGTCATCGCAAGTTTGGTCATAGGCGAATTCAACATCATGGCAATCTTGCCAATTAATTCTGTTCGGGATGGTAATTTAGCAAGATTATCTACTTTGTCCGTGCCTACGATATTGCCTTCAAACAAAGCCGCTTTAAGTTTTAATTTTTCTTTATATTCTTTATTTTTCTCAAGAACTTTTGCCGGCAGCGTGGGATCGTCGTAGCTAATTGCATAACCGTTGACCCCGGTTAAATACTCATCCATTCCCTTGATGCCTGCGTTTTGGAATGAAATCTTTGCCAGCGTATTCTTGAGTACCCGATATTCTACCTGAGCCTCACGGAAATTTCTGCGTAATTCCGTAGTCATATTTACATCCATTCCAGTAAAATCTACCAGGTATATACTGGTTGCCCGACCGAATTTATCAGTCATTTCCTGGACAATCTGTTCTTTCTGTGGCGTTGGCATAACTCTATACCTCAATCTTTATAATTTAATCTTGATATTCTTGTGCATTGGCTACCAGCCTTATACCCGGTCCCATCGTATTCGATACATATACACTACGCAAATAGGTTCCCTTTGCCGAAGCCGGTTTCATTCTCACAATCGTCTGAAGCAGTGATTTTATATTTGCTTTCAGCTTATCAGCTTCGAAAGAGGCTTTTCCAACACTGCTATGCACAATTCCGGTTTTATCAACCCGGAAATCAATTTTACCAGCTTTGATTTCCTTTACCGTCTGCAGGATATCCTGAGTAACCGTTCCACTCTTAGGATTGGGCATTAACCCACGCGGACCAAGTAGCCGGCCTAATTTGCCTAAATCTTTCATGGCATCCGGAGTAGCAACTATTACATCGAAATCGATCCAGTTTTCTTTTTGTATCTTCTCAATGTAATCTTCGTATCCAACATAATCCGCCTCCGCAGATTCCGCCTCCTTTGCCTTATCCCCCTTGGCAATAACCAAAACACGGACGGATTTACCGAGTCCATGGGGTAAAGCAACTGTTCCGCGAATCGCCTGTTCCGCTCGACGCGGATCCACACCGAGACGCACCGCGACTTCAACTGATTCATCAAACTTCGCCAATGCTGTTTTTTTCAGAAGCGCAACCGCTTCATCCAGAGAATATTCTCGTTTCTCTATCAGCTCGGCTAATTTTTGATATCTTTTACTTCTCTTTTTCATTGAAATCCTCATCACAATTATTCAACTTCAATACCCATACTTCTGGCCGTGCCTTCAATTATTCGCATTGCCGCTTCGACATTAGCTGCATTTAAGTCTGTCATTTTCGTTTTTGCAATCTCTTCTACCTGTTTCCTGGTAACTTTTCCCACCTTATTCAAATTGGGCTCACCGGATCCTTTTTCCAGACCCGCCGCCTTTAGCAGTAATGTGGAAGCCGGGGGTGTTTTAGTAATGAAACTAAACGATCGGTCTGCATAGACTGTTATGACTACCGGAATTATATAACCCATTTTTTCCTGGGTTTTTGCATTGAATGCTTTGCAAAATTCCATAATATTTACGCCATGCTGACCTAAGGCCGGGCCAACAGGAGGTGAAGGATTTGCCTGTCCTGCCGGTATTTGAAGCTTAATGTAAGCAGCTATTTTTTTTGCCATAATTTATCTTACCTCTATTTCTCTAATTCGATTTGCAGAAAATCTAATTCAACCGGTGTCGGTCTGCCAAAAATACTGACCGAAACTTTCACCTTCTTTTTTTCCTCATTCACTTCTTCAATAATTCCGGTAAAATCCGCAAACGGGCCGTCATTCACCTTTATTGCATCGCCCACTTTAAAGGGGACTTCCACCCGCTCAACTTCCGTATCTTTCTTCTCAATTTTTCTTAATACCGCTTCAACCTCTTCCGGTCGAACTTCGGTCGGGTGATTTTTAGGACCAACAAAACTGATCACACCCGGCGTCTCCTGAACAAGGTGAGAGGTCTTAACATCCAGAACCATTTCGACCAGGATATATCCCGGGAAAAAAACTTTATTTTTGAGACGTTTCTTTCCATCCCGCATTTCTAAAACAGGTTCGGAGGGAACAATAATTCTGCCAAAACGCTCTTCAAGTTCTTTGAATTTTATTTCATTTTCCAGATGAGCTTTAACCTTGGTTTCCTGTCCCGAATAAACCCTTAATGTATACCACTTTTTTTCCACTGGATGGTTGATCCTATTTTAGATTAATACAAAACGTTAATTAATTTCGAAATAATCGTGTCCGAGAAGAAGATGAATAAAGTGAACAGGGCCGAGACAACAATAACCACAACGGTAGAGTTGATCAACTGGTCTCTTTCGGGCCATACCACTTTTTTCATTTCAACCTGAACATCTTCAATAAATTGTCTTGCTTTCTGTATCATTTCGCCTTCTTAGCTTTTTCTTCGGTTTAGTACTCATCAATCGGATGAAAAGCAGGCCTGGAGGGATTCGAACCCCCAGCCACCGGTTTTGGAGACCGGTGCTCTAGCCAATTGAGCTACAGGCCTGTTCCAATCGACGATTTACCTCGTCTCTTTATGAATTGTGTGCTTATCACAATAACGACAATACTTTTTGAATTCCACCCGTTGCGGATGCAATCGCTTATTTTTTGTCGTGGTATAATTTCGTTGTTTACATTGTGTACATTCTAGCGTGATTATATCGCGCACTTTACGACTCCATTTTTTAACAATTCATGTTATTCAAGAATTTCGGTTACCACACCGGCACCAACTGTACGTCCACCTTCACGAATAGCAAAACGAAGCTCTTTTTCCATGGCAATTTCTTTAAGCAGTTCAACAGTCATAACGATATTATCGCCGGGCATTACCATCTCAACGCCTTCGGGCATATAAATGCTGCCGGTAACATCCGTTGTCCGGAAATAGAACTGGGGACGATAATTATTAAAGAAAGGGGTATGTCTTCCACCTTCTTCCTTCTTCAGGACATATACTTGAGCTTTGAATTTTGTATGCGGAGTAATTGATCCCGGTTTGGCAATAACCATACCGCGCTCTAACTCATCTTTCTCAACTCCACGCATCAACAGACCGACATTATCTCCTGCCATACCTTCATCCAGCAATTTGCGGAACATTTCCACACCGGTAATAACGGTTTTACGATGAGCACCAAGACCAACGATCTCCATTTCTTCGCCCACTTTTACCTTGCCACGTTCAACACGGCCGGTACCAACGGTTCCACGACCAGTGATTGAGAAAACGTCTTCCACCGGCATGAGAAACGGTTTGTCCACATCACGTTGCGGCGTCGGAATATAACTATCAATAGCATCCAATAACTCCTGGATGCATTTGGTTTTCGATTCATCATCCGGATGGCTCATTGCCTCCAATGCACTTCCCCGGATAATTGGAATATCATCACCAGGATATTCGTAACTCGATAACAGTTCGCGGACTTCCAACTCAACCAGGTCTAACAATTCCGGGTCATCTACCTGATCTATTTTATTTAAGAATACTACAATACTGGGCACATTTACCTGACGTGCCAGAAGAATGTGCTCACGGGTCTGCGGCATGGGACCATCGGCGGCACTTACTACCAGAATGGCACCATCCATCTGAGCAGCACCGGTAATCATGTTTTTAATATAGTCCGCATGACCCGGGCAATCTACGTGTGCGTAGTGTCTTTTTTCTGTTTGGTATTCCACATGTGCAGTAGCGATTGTAATACCGCGTTCTTTTTCTTCCGGGGCATTATCGATACTATCGAACGATCGGATATCAGAGAATCCCCTTTTTGCCAAATACATTGTCATTGCTGCGGTTAATGTCGTTTTTCCATGATCGACATGACCGATTGTTCCCACATTGACATGAGGCTTCGTGCGTTCATATTTTTGCTTTGCCATTTAGCAATCCTCCAAATGATTTAATTTTAATTAAACTGCCATTTTATTTTCTGTTCTACTTCAGCTAACTACAATACAAAAGAGCCCACGACCGGGGTTGAACCGGTGACCTCATCCTTACCAAGGATGTGCTCTACCAACTGAGCTACGTGGGCTTAAACAGGCAACCAAGGTTGGGAAAACCAACTCTGAATTGCAGAGCGGGAGACGGGGTTCGAACCCGCGACCAACAGCTTGGAAGGCTGTGACTCTAC
>CAYVKM010000122.1:0-8328 GCA_964452045.1 uncultured Calditrichaceae bacterium | reverse complement strand
CCTTCCGAAACCAGTTTCCCATGTACTCCCTTCAAATATTCTGCTCTCACGCAGGGATGCTTGAAGGCATCATCACTTATTTGACTTTTCTTTTCATGGCATCCGCAACAGGTATTGGGCAAATTTTGAAAATAGGTAGAAGATTTTGGATTAGAAGAGGGTAATATATTATGCTTTGTGTGACAATCCCAGCATTGGGGAGCTAGATTTTCCATACGGATAAATTTCAGGCCATGCATTGATTTCGAATATTCAGCCTGAACATCTTCATGACATGTTCCGCAGTCTACTGGTTTAAGTTCTTCAGCATGAGGATAATCCTTGATCCCGGCAAGGTTGGTATGACAATCCACACAGCTCAAATCCGCGTGTATCGATTGTTCGTAGATCCTCGGATCTACCGACATGGGAATTTCTACCCCCTCCCGGTCGAGTCCGGTTAAATCGGGATCCGCATGACAAGTCAGGCAATCCTCATTACTTTGCCCGAACGCTGAGAATCCAAAAAGTAGAATAATACACAATAAATATTTCATCAGGAATCCTTTCAATGCTGTCATTGGAAATTTTTCAAGATCAGATCGTCAAATTAATTGCGATGCTGTTCTTTTTTCATTAAATACTGATTAAGGCTATCCAGATTGAAAAGCCATTTCCCCCCAAGTTTTATGGCGGGAATATCAATCTTTCCGGATTCCAATAAACGGTAAAGACTTCCTTTGTGCATCCTTAAATATTCAGCGGCTTCTTTTAAGGTAAGTAGACGTAATTTTTGAGAGGTTTCCATCTGAAATCCTTCCTTGTATTTATAAGTAATCATATCTCAAGCCGGTTTATTCAATATATGATTCGTGATATAATTGACAAAAGTTCTCATTTGTACGAAGGATTGGTAAGTTGCATTTTTAAACACACTTATTTAGAGTAGCAAATATTTATTCGAAGAATTTCAATTTATTTTACACAAACTTTATCATTATTTGCTATTTTTTAGCTAATTTAAGAGCTTGTGAAGAATTTGTCAAGATTAAATAATAAAAAAATCGGGGATAAATAAGGATTTATTTAATCTTGTGACTTACCAGAAGAACAACTCCATAAAGAGCAATACCGGCAATTACATCGATCAAATAGTGGTATCTGAGATACACAGTGGAAATTATAAGTAGCAGGACAATTGGGAGTGTCCAAAAAAACATTTTACGAAAATATTTAAAAGCATAATGAGAGTAGAGCAAGGCGATGGTGACGTGTCCGCTTGGGAAAGCATCCCACTGGATGTTTTCAAGTCCGTTCAATGTACTGCTTATGGAATTGTAGACATTACTGGTAACCAGAGGAATATGCTGGAGATTGGCAAGAAAATAACGGGGGCCTAGGGCGGGAAATATCAAATAACCGAAATAAGACAGATAAAATCCCAGCAAAATTACTAATGCGAATTCATTGAATAACTTTTCTTTCTTCTGAATATAGAAAGGTACCAGTATAAGTAGGGGCAAAAAATAAAACGCCAGATAGCTTATCTGGAGTATTTCCGTTAAAAATGAATAATGATATTTTTCCAACCAGACAGTAGGATTCGATCCAATTAACCAGAGATCAATTTTTATTAATGTATTATCTATATTTCCAGGATGAATGCGTGGAATTAGATAGTGAAATACAGCGAAAGAGAGTGGTAAAAAGAGAAAGGGATACCATTTTCGGAAGAAATCAATCCATGCACTTACCGGTAACATTCCCGCAAATAGAAGAGTGAAGATAAAGGCGATGAGATGGAAAATTAAAAATATATTGGTATGTGGGATCACAGAATGATAGATCACAATAAGAGAAATCCATGTTGCCAGGTAAATTAAAGTAATGACATCGTATGCACGAAATCTGTCAATCTGTATTAATTTGCCTTGTTCTTTTAACATTTTCTGCCAAATGCCCAATGAATTAAATTTTTGCTTTATAATTTTGAAAAGGGGGAAATTTCTTCAACTCTTGAAGCTGGCTATATTATCGTTCCATCGTGAATAACCGAATTTTTAGGAATAACAATAATGCCATCCCGAATGACATAATTCTCGGAAGTTTCATCGCTTTTTCCCTGTGCGTTCACCAATTTTACTCCATTACCAATTCTGACATTTTTATCGATGATAGCATTTCGTATTTCACAATCCCGTCCGATTCCAACATTTGGAATACCCAGTTTGTTATTGATTTCCATTTGCGCTTTTGACTCGAGATAGTCAGATCCCATAATTACCGCATGGTCAATCAGGGAATTTGCTTCAATCCGCGTACGAATTCCGATAATAGCCGAAGTGACTTGCGAACGGTTAATAATACTTCCTTCGCATAAAATAGAATTTTTTACCTCTGCATTCAATATTTTTGAACCGGGTAAAAAACGAGGATGGGTAAAGATTGGATGCTGCTCGTCATAAAAATTAAACTTGGGTAAGGTTTCGGTTAGATCCATGTGTGCTTCAAAAAAACTTCGGATCGTTCCGATATCCTCCCAATATCCATCAAAAAAATATCCATACACCTTTTTGCGTTTTAGGGCATAGGGAATAACTTCCTTGCCAAAATCTTCAAAATCTGTATCTTCCAGCATTTCGAAAAGTATATTCCAGTTAAACAAATAGATGCCCATGGAGGCTAAATGAGTTCGTCCCGACGCCTCCAGGTTAAACTTGGAGAAAACCTCCGGAGGGATACTCATGGCATCCAGGTCTTCTTTAACCTTGGGTTTTTCAAAAAAAGACTCAATCCGGGTATTTCGGTTTACTTTCATGACCCCGAATTCAGGTGCCTGATTGTAACGTACCGGATAAACAGAGATGCTGATATCCGCCTTCTTTTCAATATGAAATTGAATAAATTTTTGATAATCCATACGGTATAAATGATCACCGGACAGAATGAGCACCAGATCTCCCTCGGTCCGCAAAAATTGCAAGTTCTGCCTCACTGCATCGGCTGTCCCCTGATACCATTGGCGGTTATCCAGGGTTTGCTGGGCAGAGAGGATAGTAACAAAATCCTTGGTAAAACTATCGAATCTATAAGTCACAAATATATGCCGATGCAAGGATTCACTACTAAACTGAGTAGAAATAAATATTTTTCTCAAATTGGAATGGATACAATTACTAATAGGAATATCAATTAACCGGAACCGGCCAGCAATTGGTACAGCGGGTTTGCTCCGTATTTTCGTAAGGGGATATAATCTGCTGCCCTGACCACCTGCCAGAATAATGGTGACGACTTTGGCCATGATTTTCCTCTTTTAGCTTTCGAGTGGTTCGTTTTAAATTCGAATCCGATTACAATTAAAATAACAAAAATTCTATCAAACCAATATATTAAAAAAATATCTCATCGCACTTTTAGTTTCAATGTATACCATGAAACAGGTCTAAACAAGTTTTCCGGCTAAAATTTTCTGAAGGGCATTTTTTAACTCTGTGGTAGAAAACAGATTGACATCTCGATCAACCGCCTGATTAAGAATGTTTACTAGCTGCCGGATTTCCTGAAATTTCAAATAGGAGTCCATATCCCGATGGAGCGGATAAATGGTTTTGTTGGTCAAAAGCGGATCTGCATCTGTCGGAAACTGACCGGACTCCACGGCACGCTGATAATCAATTGTTCCCGGTATCGGAGAATATGAAGCCAACTTTACTTTTATGCCCAGTGAATGGACAAACAGAATACTCTCATAAATTTCCTCAAACGTCTGGTTTGGCAAACCCATCAATACATAAGATTCCAACAACTTCTTGGCATACCCGGTTTTGGTCAAATATTGAACCGCCCGTTCCAGATCGGATGGCGTAACTTTGTTCATCATATCCTTCTGACGATCCTTATCCACCGTTTCAAAACTCAACCGGATGGTTTTAAATCCCGATTCCCAAAATAGCCTGGCTGTCTTTTGATCAATCTGTTTAGCATGTAATCCATTGGGCGTGTGGAAACGAAGCTTGATATTTTTCTGTAGAAGCATCTCCAAAACCGGCAGAAGCCGTTGGTTTTTATTTAATAGTAATGCATCATCATAGAAGGCAATATCATGAATACCATACTTCTTTACCGAAAAAGATATTTCTTCTACAATTTTCTCCGGCTGCCGCTGTGCATATTTCCCGCTTATTTTATCGGTCGCACAAAAAGTACAGTGATATGGGCATCCCCGGGAGGTCATGACCGGCAGATATTCCAGGTGATGGTAAAGATCAAATGACGGAAAAGGAAAATCATCCAAAACCTTCGGCTGTTTTTCAGCTACGGGAGCATCTGTTATTATTTCCGAAAGCAGTTTTTCTATCTGGGTTTCGCCAGGTCCCTGTACAATATAATCCGGTCGCAGGATTTGGCTGGCATGTTCGGGAAGCAGTGTGGCGTAAATTCCTCCTAAAATTACCGGTACTCCCGGGAATATTTCTCTGACGATTTCAATAACTTTTTTAGGCCCAAGGTACCAGTATGTCATAAAAGAGGTTACCAGAATTGCGGCCGGTTGGGGTACATTCTGCAATTCTTGTCTGAAAAGTTCTTCCGTTAACCCATAACGGGCAAATTTACGGGGTATGTCGTCGAAAACTTCTGGTTTCTCCACCACCTCCCGATTAAACGGACCGGTACCGTATTTTTTGACTTTCGGAGATTTTCCACCCAGCCACTTCTGTAATGCCGGGTGAAATTTATCCAGACAATCGATAAAATCTATCCGATAACCGATATCCCGCAAATAAGCAGCAATATATAGTAGTCCGATAGGTTTGCTCCATAGATCAAATGCGGTAAAGTCATAGATCCAGGGATTTATCAGTAATAACCGCGGATTTTCCTTTTGTTCAGGCATTTTTATTCTCAATAAAAATTAAACCACCTCAAAAAACGGGGTGGTTTAATTTAACCTAAGTGTGGAAATGATAAAACGAAATTCGATCAGAACCGGTTTAGCAGTCGAATCTCTATCCCTTCGAAAGCTGGCCGGTTGATGCAGACACCGCCGACGCAGATTTTTCCCTTTCGTCGGTTTCCACCGAAAACCGTTAAATCGAAATTTCTGGGGAGATGAACATCCAGTTGCCCGGCGAGCCAGTAATCCTCCTCTGACAACTGGTCCGTCGTGCGTTCCGATATTAGTGATAGTGTAATCCGGGAAAATATATCATAGGCCAGGGTAAGCGCTTGATCATAATACTGACGATCGTTAAGCAAAATTTTGGCATGCTGGTGCTCCACAATCGCTTTTATGGCATGGTAATCACTGATTATCCATTTAGCGGTTCCAACAAAATTCAGATAGCGGGCTTCCAGATTTTCCTGTTGCCCTGCCCCGCCGACTAAACTCCAGTTATCATTCGGATCTAATTCCAGCTGACCGTAATATTCGCGGTAAAGCAGCAATCCTTTATGATTGGTGGTCCGGTTATTATTCAGGGTCAACACAGCGTTCTCACTTATCCCATAGGTAAATTCTACCTGATAGCCCCGTTCATCCCGGGCATCCTGTACCCGCTGGTGACGGTTTAAGAGAGTATATAAGTGTTCCCGGAAAACGGTTGGCGGATTATTATAGGTCAATCCCTCGGTAATATCAAACTGATCGTAATCCCGGTATTCCACCAGAAGTGTCGCGTCACCATAATAAATATTTCCCATTAAATAATATGCTTTACCCTTTGGATATTGGCTGGGAAAATCCTTGAACGCTCTCTCAAAGTAGAATTCCCCCCAGTCAAAATTAAGATCGGCCAGAACCGATCCCCAGTAAACTCTTCCCTTATCCTTTAAATCCGTGGTAACAAAAGTGCCCCCAATATCAAGAAGTGATAGCGGTTTAAATTTTAGATATCCTCCTTCCAGCCACTCCTGCCGTCGGCCACTCCGATCGCGGGGTCTTCCGGCTATTACTTCTGCATCGAGCAGGGGATGATTAAAATCGACCTTGCCACCGTCAATATTGGTATCCCAGCGGATCATCCGGTTTTCGAAGGATCTCAAGACCAGTCCCCTGCCAAACAAGGTATAGTAATTTCCCAGTGTAGCGGTGAAGTAGCTTTTTCTATATTCCAGAAAACGCTGTGCGATACCATATCCGGTGGTATCCGGAGAGTATGGTTGGGGTGGTTCGTGGGCCTCAAATCTCAATCCAGCTCTGAAATCCTTGTAGCCAAGAAAGAACTCCGCCCAGTCTTCAAAATATTGCTTGTCATTTTCCCGGTCAATTGACCACTCCAGGTAGTTATTACCCTGGTAGGTCAGCTGGGAATAAAGATTAATTTCGGGAAAATGAAAAAATAGGATGATAATGATGCCACAAAGTAGTCGTTTATTCATTAAGATTATTCCTGTCTGCTTACCGAATGAGGGGGATTATTTCAATAGTTTTTCAAGTTCTTCTTCAACCTTCTTTTCATCACCAACTCGATATCCCACGTGACTGTATACAATTCTTCCTTCTTTATCGAGAATTAGAGTAAACGGCGGTACGGATCCTCCTAGCATCCGCATTACCTCACTATTGGTATCCAGCAAAATATGGAAGGGATAACGATGGGATCTGGCAAAACTCTTGACTCTTCCCACAGTTTTGGGATCATCCACCGAAATGGCCAGAAAAATGACTTCCTGTTCAGAGTAGGTATCATATATCTTTTTCATTTTTTTTAATTCTTCAATGCAGGGAACGCACCAGGTCGCCCAAAAATTGATCACAATCGGACCTTGATCCAAATTTTCGTAAAGCACATAATTTTTCCCACCCAGGTCGGGCAGGGTAAAATCCGGTGCTTTTTCCCGATCAGATCCTTCGTCGCGGGCCAAAGCAGGCAAAAAGAAACAGAAAATAAGCATCATGCTTAAAAGATATTTCATTACTCCTCCAGAAAATTAGACACTCTTTAAATCAATTACTGTATCTGATTATTAACTGTTTATTTAACCCAAAACCTCTGATGATTTTTTCTCACAGATCAGGATATCTCGTCCAGCCCGCCTGCAACACCTCTTTGGTATTATTCACCTGGACAAATGCCACCACGGACAAATCCTGTCCCCATTCCGGCTGATACTTAAATGAAAAATGGAAACGTTCTTTCTCATTGCTATTAAGTGCAATAGTCTGACCGGCAGGATCCGGATAGAATTCCCGGAATACTGCTTCAAAATGCTGCTGACCGTTTGTACCCGGGGGACTTTCATAATCGATCACATCCTCAATGAGGGCAATTTGCAACACAGTCGATGCCGGAAAAGACTGAAGGGCAGTTACCTGCAGCTCACCGGAAATGCTTGAATCTTCTCTTACCAGATTAATGAATTCAACCACTGCCCTGGGGGCCTTCGATAAATGGGCTTCAATAGAGTCTCTAACTGTTTGGTAAGAAGGCAGAGTCAAATTTCCAACATATTTTTTACCATCGATCCAGGCAGTCGGTATGCTGGCAGGTTTATAGTAGGTCTTAACCCGGTAATCATTCCCCTCTTTTGCCGCGAGGTACATGGGATCTTCCGGAGAGGGCCAGTAGGCATGATAACCAATACCGATTAACCGGACCGTTCCCAACTCACTTAGCAGATCTTCAACCAGCTCATCAGCCTCCGGACAGGGGGGACAACTGGTATTGGATATATGTTCCAAAAGAACCGTTCTTCTCAAATCCAGCTGCTCATTCAATTCTAAAACTTTATTAGTGGTAATATTTGCTTCTCGCTGAATGGGTAAATAATTACTCTTAAGGATATCAATCTGGTAATTTCCGGTAGGTAGCCCGAAAATATTGAGGGGAGAAAATCCGAAATCCAGCTTATTGATATAAATCCGGGCACTGTCCGGAGTGGTCCGGACCAGAATATCCCCAGTGCTCACTTTGTTCAATTCAAAACGGATGGTTTGCTCTTTCTCTTTTTCCACAAATACCACAGCAGAATCCGGTGTCGGTTTAGTGGTACTTAAAAATAAATGTACCACATGTTTTCCGACGCTTACATTTTCCAGAAGCGCAGGTGTCACTTTACCGGTATTTTTATAATCCAGGAAAATGGTGGCGCCGGAATAATTATCCGAAGTGATTAAAAGATTTCCATATTCCGGATTAAACCCAAAAATTTCCCCATCCTTCACGGTACAGGACAAGATCAGGGCCAGGAGAATGAGAACCAGGATTGCCAGATAATTTATTTTGTGCATTTTGTCTCTCAATTTTTAACCATCAGAATTTGAAAGGAAGATAAAGATTTCAGGGCTTTTGTATCAACACCTTTTTAAAAAACTCAACGCCCTGGCGGAGGTATTTTGCAAAAAAA
>CAYVKM010000121.1:6906-8434 GCA_964452045.1 uncultured Calditrichaceae bacterium | reverse complement strand
CCGCCTTTTGGGTAGTGGTTAATTTTGTCAAATCCTTCGGTGGTTGTTTAAGATCGTCCACGCTTATCCCAAATCCAACCAGCTCAACTGCATCTTTCTTATCGATACCCAACTTTTTCAATCCCTCAGCCGAGGCAACAATTGCGGCAGAGGCACCATCAGTCACCTTGGAACAATCGAAGACATTCAGGTTCTCCACAAACACTTTTGGATTAGGTGGGGTCATCCCCAGGGCATATAAATCACCGATGCCATTATGATACTCCTGCGCCTTCGGATTTTTACGGGCATTTAATATGGCCTGCTCGTACCAGCGTGCCATTGCCGTTCGAATAGGTTCCTGACCATATTTTTTGAAGCAGGCTCCAGCTCGTTCCGAGAATTTGTCCGGGAAAAAGTGAGCATGTCCGTTTTTTCTCTCACCATCGTAATAGCCTGCACCCGCCAGGTAATCCGCACCATAAACTGCCTTGACTGAATTTTGTACTTCCACTCCGATGGTCAGTACAGTATCGGAGACACCGGCCAGAACACTTTTTATGGCAGTGAATACGCCAAGGCCACCAGAACCGCAGGCACCTTCCACCCGGGAACATGGCTTATAAAGCAGGGCTGGATCAATTGAGGGAATAAAAGCGGCCAAATTTCCCTGCCGGTTGAACCGTGCCGCCATAAAGTTTGAAACAACTCCTTCATCAATATTTCCGGCATCATTAATCTGGGAGATTGTGCCCTTTCCTGCCTCGATGATGTAGTGGTCAATTCCCGGTCTCGGTTTCTTGGGATGAAATTCCTTTCGTCCTGTCCCCAAAAAAATTGTATGATATCCTGCAGCTAAATAAACAGGTTTTGCTAATTGATTCATATTTTTTTCCTCCAAAATTTCAGATCAAATCATGCAATCGACTTAAACATAGTCATTTATCGGCCCATACAAATGGAAAAAGCCGTTCAATAAAACGCCATTGACATCATCCGGAGAATGGGCAACACCCTCCGAGACTAATTTTTCTCCAATTGCTTTACTTTCCTTCAGATAATCCTGGGCCAGTTGAGTGCCCAGGGTCTTTCCTGTTTTCACATTTTTAAAGAACGCCCTCAATTTATCCTCTTTCTGCGGATCCTGCAGAAGTCCCCGCCAGGGGATGAAACCTTCCGGCAGATCGCCCAGTTTTTTCTCCGCCTCTTTTACCCAGTTTCCCGAATCAAACATCTGATACGCTGATTTTTTAAGATCGTACACACCCACCGGACGGTTTTTTTCATACTTTAAAAAACCATCTTTCTGACTGCCATCCGGATTCTGCCCACCTAATACTTTCTCCGCTACTATTTTATCGATCAGATCACTGTGCAGATTCTCTTTCGGGAAATAGGGATCCATGGTTTTCAGAATCAGCTGGAAAACATCGATACCCACATAATCGATCAGG
Source organism: uncultured Calditrichaceae bacterium (assembly GCA_964452045.1). Taxonomy (GTDB): domain Bacteria; phylum Calditrichota; class Calditrichia; order RBG-13-44-9; family RBG-13-44-9; genus CAYVKM01. The sequence continues at coordinate 7,001 of CAYVKM010000121.1, read as the reverse complement.
TGGAAAATACCCATGGGCCGGATCAGAAAATCCTGGCTAACTTTGTTCAGCATATAAATTGCCTGGACCTGACTGACCTCTTTTTCCAATTTTTC
>CAYVKM010000121.1:4110-6896 GCA_964452045.1 uncultured Calditrichaceae bacterium | reverse complement strand
TTTATACTGCCGTCAGGTTTCCCAGTGTTATTGTTATGTTCACCGCAGCAAAATACACCTGAAACTCCAAAAATAATAAGTATCAATAATAATTCAAGTCTTTTCATGGCTGATAATTCCAATTCTTCAACTTCACTGATGGCATGTAGCCCATCTCTCATAAAATGGCCATTGCCGATAAATCCGGCGATATCGTTTGAGGGAATCAATTTTTTACGCAAGCGTTTACCTAATTCCAGTGCGGTATCCTTCAATTGGGCATTTATGCCTTTGGGCAGGATAAGCTCCACTAATTTTTGTACCGCCGGTGGATTGTAAAAGTGGTATCCGATGATTCTACCCTTCAAGCCAACCTTATCATTCAGCAATTTGATGGGTATGGAGGAGGTATTAGTAAAGTAAAAGGTATCCGGCTTACAAATTTCATTCAGTTTTTTTAAAACGCCGACTTTGGTATCGGCATTCTCCACAATGGCCTCAAAAACCATGTGAGCATCTTTGGCAATATTCAAATCAGTACCAGTCCGCAGATTAAGATTCAAATCGTCTACGAATTGATTGATAATGTCCTGATTCTCAACCAGATCCTTGCGATCACCATATAGATGACGAAGATTGACAATATTTTTTTCGGCCAGTTTTACCGATTGTGTTTTCAGATATTTCAAGAGTCCTGCCAGAGCCGCTTCACTCACATCAATCAGATTCAGAACATAGGTTTTCTTTTGATTTTCCGGTTGTAATTTCTGGAGCGCCATTTCCTGAGCCATGAGAAGGGCAATGCCACTTCCCATTTTGCCGGCCGCTCCGATGATTGCCACATTTTCAAGGCGATCATTTAAGGTCATAATTTTCTCCTGCATTTAATCTTTAATCGCCGCCCTTTAATCAGACGGAATTCTCAATTAAACTAAAACAATGGTTAATTCAGGTTCTCCGCAAAAACTTCAGTAAAATCCTTTATCTTAAATTTCACTTCTTCCTTCAATTGTTTATCCAGTAGGGCGCATTGAAAATGGATCTGGCATTTGGGACAAGCGGTAATCAGTGTATCCGAACCGGTTGCATTTGCCTCGCGCAGTCGCTGTGCCTGAATCTGCTTGGAGATCTGGGAACAATTCATCCAGCTGGTAACCCCGCAGCAAGTGGCCCGTTTATGATGATGCGCCATTTCTTTAAATTCAAAATCGGAGAGATGGGAAATGGCTTGGCGGGGTGGATCGTAAATACCAAGGTGACGGCCCAACCGGCAGGGATCATGAAATGTGACTTTATGGGGTTCTGATTTTAGTTGAATATTTTTATCATTCAACCGCTGGGAAAGAAATTCGGTAATATGGATGACTTCGAATGGCTGGTTGCCAAAGTAATTGGGATAATCCACTTTTAAGGTACGGAAACACTCCGGGCAGGCAGTAACTACGTATTTAGCCCCGGATTTTTTAATCTGCTCAATATTCATTTTTGCCAGCTTGTTAAAATTCTCCATATCTCCATTCCAAAAGAAATCATGGCCACAGCACTTTTCATTGGGCAACATTTGCGGCTTGATATCAAAATAATTGAAAATCTTCAGAGTGCTTCGGGCAATATTGAGTGGTTGTACATCCAGTTCATTAAAGAGCACATCATAATAGGGCAGGCAGCCCATAAAATAGAGATATTCCCCGGAAGTGGAAGTCTGGTAATCCTTGCTCAACCAGTCCAGCCGCTGCTGTTTCAGATTGGGTGAAGTCATAATTTTCAGGATGGAATCCAAAATGCCGCCATGGGAACAGGTCCCTTCCCGGTTCTCTACGCCCACAAATTGACGGATCAGCTGGATAAAATCGATATATTTTATATTGGAAGGACAAATGGTATCGCATTGCTGACAGGTAAGGCACGACCATAAATCGGCACCCTTTAAGGCATCGGGATGGGAATTTCGAATTGACTTTATAAGAATGGATCGCGGTGAGAACGTTTTCGAATATCGTGAAACCGGACATACGCCGGTGCACTTGCCACACTCCAGACAACTCAATGCGTTGGTTTCACGAATTTTAACTAAATCTAATTCCATTTTTTCTCTTTTCATTTATTTGATTCTAAAAATTAAACCGCCTCAACCGCCTCTAATTTGGCATCCATCTTCTCTGTTTTAACCGGTTTTAAAGGTGTCGGACCAAGTTTTTTCACCTGCTCCACCATTTCTTTGACCACCTGGACAAACTTGGGAAATTCTGCAGCGGAGATGAATTCCTGTCGCATTCTTTCCTTTTCGAATCCCAGTAGTTTGACAATTTTCTCAAGCTTTTTATATTGTTCGGCAGCTTTCCGGGCCCCAAAGCTATAGTGACAATCTTCAAAGTGACATCCCGAAACCAGTACACCATCCGCCCCCATTTCAAACGCTTTGAGCACATGACCGGGATTAACCCGACCCATGCACATGGTGCGGATAATGCGTACATTGGGCGGATACTGCATCCGGTTAATACCGGCCGAATCCGCCGCTGGATAACTGCACCAGTTGCAGGCAAATACTACGATGCGGGGCTGGAAATTATTTTTTGTTATCTTCTTTGGCATCGGTCAAATCACTTTCCTTATTAAGCCTGATTTTCTTCCAGTAAAAAGGCTTTCAACATCGATTCGATTTGTTGATCCCGGAAATGACGGATATCAATAGCATTTGTTGGACAATAAGTCGCACAGGTGCCACATCCCTTGCAAAGTGCTTCATTGACATGGGCAATAAAAGTGTTCACATTCTCCTGCAAAGAGATGGCACCAAATTCACA
>CAYVKM010000121.1:0-4010 GCA_964452045.1 uncultured Calditrichaceae bacterium | reverse complement strand
GGGACTTTAATGAATTGTTGAATATCATGAATCGATTTTTCTGCCGGACGCATGCCAACCGATAAAACCACCAAATCCGTGGGAACCTCGATCTCTTTCTTCAAAACCGGTTCGGTAAATTGAATGGACTTAATCTCCTTGTCACCCACCAGTTTGGGTGGCTTCTCCGGTGTATAACGGATGAAAGTAACCCCAGCCTGCCGCGCTTCGCGGTACATGGTCTCCGCTTCATGGTGATAAACCCGGATATCCCGGTTAAAGATGGTAACCTGGATCCCCATTTTCTTCAAGGCAATGGCTTGTTTGATTGCCGCCTGGCAGCAATATCTGGAGCACTCCGGTAACCCATTCGGTCCACGTGAACCGACACATTGAATAAAGGAAACCTGCTCTACCGGCTTTTTGTTGAAGATCAACTGATCTTTCTTTCCCAGCAAGGGTTCCAGTTCCATGTTGGTCAACACATTGGAACTCTTCTGATACCCAAATTCACCTTTGGATGGCTGGTAAAGATCAAATCCGGTGGCAATGACAATAGCGCCCACTTTGATTGGTTTCTGGTCTGGCTGTCCATTCATCGACTGCAATTTGACTTCAAAATTTCCCACAAACCCGGATATTTCTTTAATGGCTGTTTGGGTAAATACGGTTATTTTATTTTCATCAATTTCTTTTATTTTGGAGGCGATTAAATCCTTTCCGGACATCCCGCTGGGATATAAAACAGATAATTGATTGACCCAGCCTCCCAGCTCCTGGTCTTTTTCAACCAGATATACTTTATAATCTCTTTTTGACAGTTGAATCGCCGTTTCCAGACCGGAAATTCCGCCACCAATAACCAGTACATTATGCCCGATTTCCATCTCCTGGGATTCCAATGGTTCCAGGTTTCTGGCTCTGGCGACTGCCATGCGGATCAGATCCCGGGCCTTTGCCGTGGCAGAATCCGGATCGTGCTGATGTACCCAGGAGCAATGATCCCGGATATTGGCCATTTCCAATAGATATGGATTTAAACCAACTTTTCTGATCGTTTCCCGGAAAATGGGTTCATGGGTACGGGGTGTACAGGCGGCAATGATTACCCGGTTTAATTTATTCTCTACAATCTTTTCCTGAATCAGACGCTGGGTACTTTCCGCACAGGCGAATAACAGATCATCAGCAAATACCACATCGGGTATTCCCTGGGCATAAACTTTTAATAGTTCGGTATCCAGAACACCGGCAATGTTCGATCCGCAATGGCAGACAAATACTCCGATACGCAATGGGCCACTAAAGTCGTATTCTGGGATCTCTTCTTTCTCTTCCGGCAATTTATGCGGGGTTAAATATTGTGCAACTCTTACCGCTGCTCCGGATGCTTCAGCAATAGAATCGGTAATATCCTTTGGCCCGGTGGAACAGCCGCACAGATATATTCCTTCTTTGGTAGAGGTAATCGGGTCGCCACATGAATCCTTGGGAAGGAAAAAACCACGGTGATCAGTTTTGACATTTAACACTTCAGCCAAACCATGAGAATTGGCGGCGGGCACAATGGCTTCTGACAGTATAACCATCCCGGTTCGCAGACGTCCAGTCTTTCCGGTTTCCACATTTTCACTCAGTATAATCAGATCTCCGGTTTTCGGGTCCTCCTCCAGCCGTGATGGCTTTCCACGGATAAAGTTTATTTTGCCCTCTTGCAATGCCCGCTGATAAAACTGTTCGAATCCCTTTCCGAATGCACGGATGTCGATGTAGAAAATATCAACTTCGATATCCGGATACATTTCCCGGATGAGCAAAGCGCTTTTCACAGCGTTCATACAGCAAATCCGGCTGCAATACGGGATATCACGTCTGATACAACGGGAACCCACACACTGAATAAACGAAACCCGCTTGGGAGGTTTTTGATCAGTAAACCGGACAAGTTTTCCACCGGAGGGTCCGCTGGGGCTGAGCAAGCGTTCCAGCTCAATACTGTTCACCACGTTCTGATAACGGGTATAGCCATATTCACTGGCTTCCCGGGGATCATAATAATCCAGACCGGTAGCTACGATAACCGCCCCTACCGAGATTTCCTCAATCTTATCCGGCATATCCAGATTTACGCAATTTTTCTGGCACACCTCAACGCATTTACCACAGGCGATAGGATTAGTACCCAGACAATCTACATCCGATCGAATATAGGCCGAGGGCACTGCCTGGGAGAATGGTGAATAAATGGCATGCCTGAGACACAAACCTTCATCAAATTCATTGGGGATAACCACCGGACAAACGTCAGCACAATCCCCGCAGGCGGTACATTCGCTTTCGTCCACGAAACGGGCTTTACGTAAAATCTTGGCCTTGAAGTCACCCGCTTTACCAGTGACCTCTAAGACTTCAGAATTTGTGTACAACTGAATGTGGGGATGTCGACCGACATCCATCATCTTCGGTCCCAGAATTCATATTGCACAGTCCATGCTGGGGAAAGTTTTGTCCAGTTTGGCCATGGTACCGCCAACACTGGGTTGCCTTTCCACCAGATAGACCTGGAATTGCGCCGTGGCCAAATCCAGCGCAGCCTGAATTCCGGCAATTCCACCCCCAATGATTAAAGCGCCTTTAGGTGCTTTTGATTTGGAAGTCATGCCCCGTTCTCACTTATTTGGTCTGTATTGTTAATGACTCCGGTGTATCCTTTTGTTCAACCGAAATCCATTTTAAATCATGCAACACTCTTTTGGGGAGATTCCCGTAATTTCTTTCCGTAATTAAAACCGGTTTCAAATGCTTTCAGGTTTAACTCTTCAGTTCCCGGGGGTACCGAAGTTTCCACCGCTTTTCGGGTTGCTTCATAGCTGGTGATATCAGTAATCGCTGAGAAAAAACCAACCATAATAATATTGGTAACAATCTTACGTCCCATTTCTTCGGCCAGACGAGTCGCCGGTACGGCAAAAGTTGAAATTTTTCGATCCAGTTTTTTCGGTTGAACCAGATCTTTCTCGATCAACATGGTCCCGCCATCGAGCAACTCCCCGGAAAATTTCTCAAAGGCATCTTTTGATAAAATTACAGAAATATTCGGTTGAATAAGATATGGATAGAGAATCTGTGAATCGGAAATAATAACCTGTGCAGCACAGGAACTTCCCCTTGCCTCCGGTCCGAAACTTTGAATCAGAGTTGAAAATTTATTGTCATAGATTGCTGCTGCTTTTCCAATGATGTAGCCGGCAAGTATTATACCCTGGCCTCCGAAACCTGCGATGCGAATCTCAGTGTTTTTCTTCATCCGTTACTCCGTAAGGTTTAAATTTCTCACCTAATTTTTTTTGTAAATAAGTATTATAATTATCCAGATAGCTTGGTTTATCCAGATCGACAAATTTTCCAACCTTAATTTCACTCTGATATTGAATATCCACTTCGCGTGGATCGGCACCATTAACGATGACCGAATTGTCGTGATAAAACTTCATCAGATCCAAACCGGACCCCAGCTTATTTTTCCGGGCATACAAAGTAGTGCAGGGACAAATAATTTCCACAAAAGAGAATCCTTTTTTTTGCAACGCCTCCGAAATCGAAGTGGTTAGCCGGCGAACATGAAGTGCCGTCCATCGGGCCACATATACCGCACCACAGGCTGTTGCCAGTGCAGGCAGATTAAAGGGACGCTCATAATTCCCATACGGTGCAGTTGTGGCAATAGCCGTTGGAGGAGTGGTAGGTGCTAGCTGGCCACCGGTCATGGCATAAATAAAATTATTGATACAAAGCACGGTAATATCGAGATTACGGCGGGCGGTGTGGATTAAGTGATTACCACCGATCGAGGCCAGATCGCCATCCCCGCTGAAGACCACCACTTTTAGTTTGGGATTCGCCAGTTTTAAACCGACTGCAAACGGTATAGCCCGGCCATGGGTGGTGTGGAACGAATCCTGCCGAATATAGCCGGCGATCCTGCCACTGCATCCGATACCGGAAACCACACAGATATCATTACGGGGGAT
>CAYVKM010000120.1:0-8607 GCA_964452045.1 uncultured Calditrichaceae bacterium | reverse complement strand
CATGGTTATACTTAATTAATTTTATGCAACACCAAGTCAAGACAGAGCACTTTATTAATAATTATTATCGAGGGATCGATGAAGTATTTTTTTACCTCAACTCAAAAGTTTGCAAGGTCTTCTGTATTTTTAGCAATTATCTTAATAGCAGGTTGTGCCTCAGTACAAAATCTGATGAATATTAATAAACCCGATGTCACTGTCCAAAATGTAAGAATAACTGGTTTAACCTTTAATACGATTGATCTTTCCTTTATACTTGCAATCGATAACCCCAATGCCATCTCTATTTCTCTGGCGGGATTTGATTATAACTTGATTTTGAACGAGAACAGTTTCTTAAAAGGTCAACAGGAAAAAGCAATTTCAATTGAGAGCCGCTCAATAAGTCAGGTGGATATTCCCCTCCAACTTTCCTTCAAAGATATTTATAACACTTTTAATACTTTATCGAATAAGGACAGCAGCGATTATGAGGCAAAATTTGGTTTGAATTTTAATCTGCCGATTTTAGGTAATACCAGAATTCCGATCAGCAAAAAAGGAAAAATCCCTTTATTGAGACTGCCTTCGGTAAAGGTATCCTCATTAAAATTAAACAAGATCGGATTTACTTCAGCCAGTCTTAACCTTGCTCTGCAAGTAAGTAACTCAAATCCATTACAATTTTTGTTGAACCAGTTTCAATATGATTTTCAGGTGGCGGGAAAAAGTTGGGCAAGTGGGATTTCAGATAAAAAAATACAAATTGCCAGAAATGGTAACAGTGAGATTGACATACCCATCGAATTAAATTTCCTGCAGATGGGTCAAACAGCTTATCAGCTGCTTACAGGAGGTAATCAAATTGATTATCAATTCGATGGAAATATTAATTTCGACACCAGCGCGGAAATGCTGAAGAATGTCAATTTACCCATCAACACTTCCGGCAAGATAGATTTGACCAGATAATTCTGGTATTACGCCGATTTCTCTTTTCGCGTCGATAATTTAAATGGTACATACAGAGGACAGAATCCGACGAATGCGGTAAGAACTAATATAACTCCGATTAATCCCCAGTATGTGTGAGGCCCCCAGAATATTAATGATATCAGAAACAAACCGACTATAAGTCGGATAATCCGGTCTGCACTACCCATATTAAGTTTCATACCAATGCCTTTCATCTTGTTAGTTTTAAGGATTTTAAAATTTTATTTGGTGAAGTTATTCCCACAAAATAATCCTTTATGATACCATTGTCTATTATGATTGTAGTTGGTGTGCCCATAATACCGAAAGCCTGAGCGACATCTCTATCCTTTGCCGCATTAATTCGAATGATATTATCGAACTTCTTTTGGACGCCGGGCCAATATTGTTCCTGGGTTTTGCAGGCTCTACAGGTAGGAGAATAAAAATAGGCGATAATTTTTTCTCCCTTGAGAATGTGCTTTCCCAGGAGTCCACTTACCTTTGGTGCGGGTTTTCCTTTCCGAAGCCACCCCCTTACCCTCACGCTCAATTGAAAGAGCATTATAATAGCCAAGATCGCCAGAATTACATATACAACACTTATCATTTGTCATCCATTGTATTATTTTGATTCTTCTTATTCCGTTTACTAAAAAGTCTGGCGTCGAAACCCAGAACAAGCCCCATGAGCGAACCATAGGCTGTGGTTATTAAAGGATTGGATGTTAACGGACAGCTGCCACTCCGGCATCCCACAAAATAATAGTAAGCAAAACCAACCACTGCCCCAGCGATAGTAAAAAGGCTTAATTTTATGACTAAATTTTTGTTCACTTTCTCATCCTATTTGCTGATTAATTTTGCTGTTTAATTTCTAGACGCGATTGTTCAATAATGCTATTTAACTCTTCCAAAATTTCGTTAAAATTTTCGATTCCCTTTTCTTCTGCATTTTCTTTTAATGTTCCCCAAATGGGTTCACCGCACATCACGCATTTTATTCCAAATTGCATTAGTGGTCGGATAAGTTCCGGATAATCTTGCACAATCTCTTCAATAGTGGTGTCTGCATGTATATATGACATTTCTATTTGCCTTTCAAAAACTATTTCTCAATTGGATATCCGGCTTTATTCCAGGCAATCATTCCACCTTCCATGTTATAAACATCTGTAAAGCCGTGTTCCAAAAAATATTGGGTCGCCCGTCCGCTTCTGTTTCCACTCCGGCAAATCATAATTATCTCTTTATCCTTATCATTCTGGTAATTCGATATCCAGGAGGCAATATCCTGAACAGGCAGTAGAACTGTCCCGTCAATATGGCCCAACTCACCGGCATATTCCTGCTGGGTACGAACATCAATCAATATCATATTTTCATGACTGTCTATTTTTTGTTTTAATTGTTCCGGGGTTATGGAGTTTGCCGATTGCTGACTTTGAGTGCATCCTATTGAGAGAAAGAGCAGCGGAAGAATTATACTGGTTAAACGTGACAATTTCATTTTATCTATTCCTTTTTTAGTTTACATATACTTTGATGATAAGTGATCCCAAACGATACAACCAAATTTTTATGAATTATATGAAGATTTGATGAATATGGTTTTTGATTATATTACTGCAATTATCTGAAAAGAATTTAGGACAATTTTTTCTGTAAGATTATTAATATTTAACGTGAGGCAAAGGTAAATACTTCTTTCAGCATTTGCCAGATCAGCTGCCAGTTCTCTTTTATATAAAAATAAGCTGAAACAAGGGTGAGGAGAGTAATGCCAAACATGAATAATCCGATAAAATCAAAATAGTGGGCATGGTAACTGGCACTTCCCGCTCCATAATAATTTAGAACATTCAGAAAAATAAGAATGACCAGAATGATAGTCATCTGGGAAAAGGTTTTCCATTTGGCAATCTGACTGGTAACGATTGGTCTACCCCTTTGGATGGCATAGATCCGCATTATAGTTACTAATACATCGCGTAGAACAATAATCACCACCATCCACCATTTTACATAATTCATCCAGGCAAATATAATAAGTGCAGCCGACACCAGGAATTTATCCGCCAGGGGATCCATAAACTGTCCCCAGCGGGTAATGACGCCAAAATGCCTTGCATACCAACCATCATACCAATCGGTAAAAGAAGCAAAAATATAGATGATAGATGCAATCAATTGATTCAGCGGTGTCGCCTTCAGAAAAAAATATACAAAAACCGGGGTTAGCCCGATGCGTAATATGGTAAGTTGGTTGGGAATTGTTAGACGCATAGATTATCGAATTTTATCAACTCGTGGTACATTTTAAATTTATATGCATAGGTTTTGGTTTGCCAATTGAAAAACAAATTATAAAAATCATAAATTAAAATAATAATTTCCTGAATATATTCTTTCCATCTTTTCATAACTTAATACCCACCTAAAATATGGTATCTATATCTGCCAAAGAGTGATTGATTTCCGGATTTTTCATTTCTAATTTCTGAAGCAAGATTGAGGGTGATATATGCCAAATGAAATTCTGTGGTTAATTTTTTTGATTATCGATTTTTCATTAGCTCTTTTTGCCATCTACTATTTTGGCAAAAAAGCGCTTTATGTAATTGTTGCTGTCGACATCATCGTCTGTAATATTCAGGTTCTGAAAACCATCGAATTATTTGGTTTTGTAGCCACCCTAGGAAATATTCTGTACGGTAGTATTTATCTGGCAACCGATCTTTTAAGTGAAGTATATGGAAAAAAAGAAGCCCGCCGGGGAGTCTGGCTGGGGTTCTTTGCTCTCATTTTTATGACTATCAGTATGCAACTGGCTTTACTTTTTAAACCGGATGCCAGTGATTTTTCCCAAAATGCATTTCAAACGATTTTTGGATTTATTCCCCGCATCACCGTTGCTAGCCTTATTGCCTACTTAATTTCACAGCATCATGATGTCTGGGCCTTTCATTTCTGGAAAGATAAAACTCAGGGGAAATTCTTATGGCTGCGGAATAATGCTTCTACTCTGGTAAGCCAGGGTATAGATTCCATCACCTTTGTCATGCTTGCCTTTTATGGTGTCTTCGAAAAAAATGTATTGCTGTCTATTCTCTTTACCACTTATGCCGTCAAAATTCTGATTGCCCTGCTGGATACACCCATTGTTTACATTGGCAAATGGGTTCTGACAAAACATCACGAAAAAGATTCAGATTGAAATCCACATAAAAATTTGGAAATGATATGGTAGATAAAAAAGTAATCATCCAGGCACTGGAGGAAATGTCAGTTCTGCTTGAGCTTCAGGGAGAGAATGTTTTTAAGGTGCGGGCATTCAGTAATGCAGCCCGCATATTACAAGGCATGTCAGAAGATTTTGGTAAATTGATTGAAACTAACCAGATTACTGAAGTAAAGGGAATCGGAAAAGGTATTGCCGAAGTGATTATGGATATTGTCGATAAGGGTAAATCCAGCGAATTGGAATCCCTGAAAAAACAAATTCCCGCCGGTCTTCTGGAGATGATGAAAATTCCGGGAATGGGACCGAAAAAGATCCGGGCGATCTGGACAAAACTTCATATCACCACTATCGGTGAGTTGGAATATGCCTGCAAGGAAAACCGGCTAATCGATCTGGAAGGATTTGGATTGAAAACTCAGGATAAGATTCTAAAAGGCATTGACCTGGTTAAGAAATATTCTGAGCGCCATTTAATTTCTGATGTCTTGCCAATTGCGGAGGAGATTTTCACCGGACTGAAGAAACAAAGGGGTGTCCTCCGCTCTGCCCTGGCTGGTAGTCTGCGCAGACGGAGGGAAACCATAAAGGATATCGATTATCTGATAAGCGCCCGGGAAGCTGACCGGGAGAAAATAATGGATTATTTTACCACCTTGCCCCAGGTGGACAGCATCAATGGCGAAGGTTTAACCAAAAGTTCGGTGGTATTGAAAAATGGAATTGCAGCCGATTTAAGGATTGTAGACGATTCACAATTTCCCTATGCCTTGCATCATTCCACCGGTTCAAAAGAACACAATGTGGCTTTAAGAGAAATGGCCCACAAAACCCATCTCAAGATGAACGAGTATGGACTGTTTCGAAATGAAACAGAAAATATTCCCTGTAAAAATGAACAAGAGATTTATAAAAATTTGGGAATGGCTTATGTACCTCCGGAATTACGGGAAAATTTTTGTGAGATAGAAGCGGCACTAAAAAATGGAATTCCATCGCTTATAGAAGAATCTGATATAAAAGGGGTCATACATGTTCATTCCAATTATAGTGATGGTATCAACACAATTGAGGAGATGGCCCGCGCCTGTCATGAAAAGGGATATAAATACCTGGTGTTAAGTGATCATTCCAAATCGGCCAATTATGCCAATGGATTGAAAGAAGACCGGATAAAACAGCAGCACCACGAAATCGATCAGCTCAACCAAAAGCTGAAGAATTTTAAGGTATTTAAAAGTATCGAATCGGATATTTTGCCTGATGGAAAGCTCGATTACAGCGATGATATACTGAAAACTTTTGATCTGGTGATTGCCAGCATCCACTCCAAATTTAATATGACTAAGGATGAGGCGACCAAGCGGGTGATCAAGGCTATGGAAAATCCCTATACCACGATTTTGGGACATCCCACCGGACGTCTTTTGTTAGCCCGGGAAGGTTATCCGGTTGATATGTCAAAAGTTATTGAAGCGGCGGCTGAATTGGGTGTTTCCATTGAATTGAATGCCAATCCACACCGGCTGGATATTGACTGGCGTTTGATTCACGATGCCAAAAATAAAGGTGTTCTGATCAGCATTAATCCGGATGCGCACCGGATTGAAGGAATTGATGATATTCGCTACGGTGTCGGCATTGCCCGGAAGGGATGGCTGACCAAAAAGGATGTTCTGAATTGCTTAACCGCAGAAGAATTAATCAATTTTGCCCGAAGGAGATAAATCTTCAGATGTGACAGGTAAATGAGTATCCGGTCTTTTCCGGAAATAATAGTGCATGCCTACGATCAGGATGAGGAGAAGTACCGTCAGAATTATTGAGCCTTCAAAACCAAATTTTCCTCCGGTCAATAGGCGACTTCCCTCCAATTGATGCTGAATCAAAAATTCCGATCCCTCCCCTTCCCCACTCACTGCAAAACCAAATATTGGACCCTGAAAAAAATTCCAGCTTAAATGCAGGAAGATTGGAAACCACAGATTTTTTTTGTAAATGTAATACAGCCCGAAAAACCAGCCGCCAATAATGATATTTATCAGACCCAGAATGGTGAAGTTTGGATTAAAGGAATGAACGAGGCCAAACAACAGCGCGGTAATCCCCAGGGCAATATAGCGGTTTAATGATTCCATCAGATTGTTTAGCATATAACCACGAAAAACGATCTCTTCCAAAATTGCTGCCACGAAAAGTCCCAGAAAAATCACGATAAGAAACATCGGGTTAAATGTGATCTGGGTGATTTCCAGGTTACCGAGTAGAAGAAGCACAATAAAACCGATTCCCATCAGCAGAAAACCCAGGACGGCGCCGATAATCATGTCCCAAAATTTTCCATGATAATCAAAACCGAGTGAGATAAGGGATTTACCATCCAGATATCTGCGAAACAGATAAACCAGTAAAATGACAAATAGGACTGTGAATGTCTCAGAAATCAATATTTTGTATTCGACACCAGCTTCAAAATGAGTCAGTTGAACCGCAATTTGTAAAATAATTTTAGAAGCGATGAAAACAATGATCAAGGTTATAAAAAAGATAATGACCCGAATCCAGCCGCGTTTAATTTTAGGTTCCATGTTTTTATTTCCTGATTTTTAGATGGTTTTTCCTTAAGGAATAGACGAATTGTCTATACGGGGATCCGAGAAGTTTAGTTACCTGAATTTTTGATGGAAGGTTTATAATAAAAATTTTAAAGACAACCTAATTGCTTATTCAAAAGTGATTTTATTTGCTTTTAACAGTGTGGCAATTTCTTCAAATTTTTGCCGGATTATTTTACTTAACGTGGCAGTTGGTTTTTCAAACATTTTTAAAGCGATTTTCATTTGAGTTCCTGAAAAGCGTGAATTCCAGGAACCCTGAGCAGTTCCATTTACCAGGACCACACCCAAAGCATTCCCACTGGTTGCGCCTAGTTTGCCATAAATATTTTGCTGAATATCCGGGTTTACAAAACGATTTCTTCCATCCGGGGCATATCCCATGGTATAACAATCCCATTGCGGAAGTAAATCCACAGCATCCCCAGTTGTAAATTTTTCATTCTCAAATTTTTCCTGATCTTCGGTCAATAAAAGATTTTCACCTTCTATTGGTATCGTTTGAAGTTGAGATACCGCTTTTTTCGCCCTGGTCAGGGTGACACCTGTCCACCATTGGAAATCCTTTATTCTGGCCGGACCAAAAGCTTTTAAATATTCTTCAGCCAGCCAGATCAGGGCTTTATCAGCTTGCCAATCGTCAAACGTTTTCCCCAACCAGGATTGGGTAGAAACGTAATTAATTAGATTAGAGCGAAGATTTTCCGCGCCGATTCTTAATAAGCTTCCCTCAAAGGCCAGTCGGTTTAACATCGGTTTCATACTGACTTCCGGAATACCGGTTTTCTGTTTAATTTCAATTGCCGATTTTGGATTATGGGCAAAAGCAAGAATTTGCTCTTTCCACTCCGGGTATTTTTCTTCCGGAATTAACCTCCCCTTCTGGGAATAGCGTTTTTCCCAGTATGGATCTTCTGGCGGTGGCAGAACGGCAGCCCTGATCAAAGCTGCACTCTCTGCAGGAAGCAAATATGCGGATTGTCGCATGGCCGGAATACGTACCGAAAATCGGGATTTTTCCAACCGGTAAAATTCCTTTTCACAAAATTGCTTGCTTCTGGTAAACAGCGAGAGTGATGCGGTTGGATGGGCGCTGTATACCCCGATCACATCTTTCAACACTTGCTGTAGAGTAGTCCCCTGTTTACCCAAATATTGGCGATGATAGGACCACTGGCAAATTCTGCTATTTAAATCCATCAAAATTGAACCTGTATGATTATGATCTTAAAATGGTTTGACGAAATCTACTACCTTAGTTATAAAAAATGTAGACAGGATGTCTTGAGAAAACAAGAAAAAATCGGTCTCTACTATCAAATCAGAAAATTATCAAGTTATAACTGAGTATCTGTTATTTTTTAGAGTGACCTGCTAAGATACCTCGAATTAAATGGGCTTAATTTATAGCAGTTATTAAATTCTCCAAGGATTGGGAGTTCAATCGGAAAATAAATTATTTGGATTTTTAGAATCTGAATATATGGAAAGAGAAAAAGGTAGGATTTAAAAAGAAAGAAGGAGGGAAAAATATTTGATCAATTTAATTCATTTATCTGTTTATCTGAGTTTCTGAGTAAGAGTTAAAAGTAAGAATTTAGATTCTAAGGGACACTGTTATAAAATCTATTTTGAAAAATCATACCAGAAGGCAAAATCTGCTTGCCCGGAGATATGTTCTGATTTTGTTCTGGCTCTACCGATCACTCTGCCATTCACTATTCCGGTGGTATCCCAGTCCTGGATTTTGATAATCCCGGCATAGAGTATAAGGGTATCATTTCTGCCAAAGTC
>CAYVKM010000119.1:0-8970 GCA_964452045.1 uncultured Calditrichaceae bacterium | reverse complement strand
AATTCTTTTACAGGTGTTCCTTTGTGAATCGTGGCAAATTTTGGCATTCACCTTCCTTGTTTAGATGAATAATTTAAGAATATTGCTTCGATGAAAAATTAAATTAATTACGTTCCTACCGATCTCCCTTCCACGCCTACCCCATATAAAATCTGTTTATTTTACAAAATGAATTTTAAAATTACCAGAAATATTTTGTGAATAGGCATTACTCCGATAATCCAACATCCCTCTTCCCAATTCGCGGATTGATAATCAACCAGTACAGTTTAAACTTCCTCATTAGTATTATGAAAACCATCGGCCTCACGGATTCTTCTCATCTTTTAAATGAAATTCCTATACCTGCTCCCGGATACCAGTGTTCTTTTGGTTTTTCCCGGAAGAAGACAAAATGCCGATTCATCTTCAACGAGAACTCAAGCAGCTTGTCCGTGCAATGAGAATTGTCCCCCAGAATTACCGCATGTGCAGAAAGCTTGCTGGCAACTGTTTTATATTCTTCAGCTTCATATTCCGCTGAATGATCACTGTCATTTATAAACAAGTCAATCACACCATCAAATTTCTTTAAAGACTGGATGGAATCTCCAAATAAAATAGTGCCATAATTTGCGTATTCACCTGATAGTAAGTAACCTGCCTCCGGATTTATATCTGTTCCATAATACCGTCCTTCATATCCCTCTTCTTTGTTTCTCATCAACGCCGAGATCAACACACACGCCCCCAATCCCTTGTCTACCCCGGTTTCCATAATGATCTTCGGTTTCAGGGCTCTTACCAGCGCATACCACCCAATCCTTCTGCCAAACCGTACTTCTTTGTCTGCCCAAAATGCCAAATCGCTTTTTTGGGTCGCATCGGCAATATGCTTTCGTATATCACTATTTGATTCTATCTCTTCAAAGTAGGTCATAATCACATCGATTTTTTCATTCACAATATCAGCAATTAACGAGGCTAAATACCGCTTATTGGTTTCCTCCAGATTGTAGGTAAAGTTTGTGATTTCATTAGACCTGAATAACCACTTTACTAAATCAGACAAAGGTCCACGGAAATACCCAAGAGCCAATTTAGCCCGGTAAATGAAGAGGACAATCCGACCAAGAATTGGTGTTTTGATAATGGTCCTTTTCAATTTTCGCATTTGTACACCTGCATATTTATTCCATCAAATATAAAATTGAATAAATAGAATACCCTAATTTAATATATTGAATGTGAGGAAACTGTGTCTATATCTGAAAATAAATTCCAAATGCTCCACTCCTTTCTGGCTCCATTTCTCCGTTTTTGACAATCAGTTAACAATCCAATTTACTTATGATTTCATTAGCGGAGAGAAGCAGGAAGAAAAAAAGAGCAGGATTGTTTTGTATTCCTAAATATATCAAGTACAACCACCATGAGTTTAAATATCCTGCATCACAATCAATTCAGTCACAACTTTAAATACTTTTACTCATTTTTTTTTGATAGAGAAAATGTCCTGTGCTTTTTTGATAAACACCGCCGGTCCGACAAAAATAACCCGATCATTCGCCTCTATTTTCGTATCACCGCGCGGTACAACAAAATCATTACCCCGGATAACGGCAGCAACTACGCACTCTTTTGGTATATCAATTTCGCGAATTAATTTCCCGGCTACAGTGGCTTTTTCGGAAACAACAACTCCCAGCAAACTTGCAACACCATGACCAATCTCAAATAATTGTGCAACACCCGGCCTATCCAAATAGTTCTCAACCATCGCTGCAGTCGACCAGGGAGAACTGATGGTAACGATGCCGTTTTCTTCGAGGAGAGGCATATAATCAGGATCTTGCACAATAGCGATTACCTGTGGTATCCCGATCCGCTTTGCCTGCAGCGCAACAATTACATTTCGGCCGTCATCATTTGAAGCTGCAATCGCTACATCAATGTTTTTTACACCGGCCTGTTCAATAATTTCTCTTTTACTTCCATCTCCCTGAATAATTGGCATGTGATATCTCTCTTCCAGCTGCATACAAATTTTTTCATCCTCCTCAATAAATATGAGTTGGTGTTCTACTGATCGAAACATTATACGAAGTTCGTCTTTCGCCAAAAGACGGTCGGCTATGTTTCTGCCTAATTTTCCTCCGTCTATGATTAGTACTCTCATACGATTTCTCCTTAATAATTGAAACCATATATATAATTTTGAAAAAGTTTTAGTAACATTGCGAATTTCGGCACGATTCACAGGTCTGAACAAGTAAATTGTGCCGCCAATAAGTGTTAATACACCACCCAAAATAAAACTCCTCGTCTCCAATGCAGGAACAAAGAGCCAGCAGGAGAGAATCCCGAGAATGGGAATATATGGGAATAAGACAACTTTAAATGGACGCCTTAAGTTGGGCATTTTTTTATGCAGAGCAATTACCGCATAATTGACCACTCCCAATCCCATTAAATAGCCGAAATCACTCATCGAAGCGGCGAACTTTACAATACCAGTAGAACCAAAAATAATGACAATGACCGCACATACAAAAAGCGCAATATATGGAGTGCGAAACTTTGCGTGTAGTTTGGCAAGAATCCAGGGGAAATGTCCGTCTCTTCCTAAGGCAAAAAGGACTCTTGCGCTGGCACCCAATGTTACGCTGAATGCTGAAAGACTTGCCATAATGGTGGCCAAAACGGCAATCCATCGCCCCCAGGGCCCTAATATTTTTTCCGCAGTATAGATGAATGGTACATCATTTTGAGCAAGCTCCTTGTAATTAACCGCACCCATCATAACGAAAACCACGAATACATAAATTAAAATCCCAACACCCAAAGTGATTAATATGGCTTTCGGAATGGTTTTTCCCGGATTTATAATTTCTTCGGATGCAACGGTAATCAGTTCGAAGCCGACATAAGAAATATAGATAAGCGCCATTGAGGGAAGAAAGGGCGATAATCCGATTGGCGCCAAAGGTTCGAGGTTCGGAGCTTTAACTGAAGAAAGCCCAAGAGCGGCTACTCCCAACAATATTACCAATTCAACCAGATTCATTACCGTAATTAATTTTAGAGCTTCAGACATCCCTCTAAAATTAATTATTGTAAACAATAAGGTGGTTGCAGCAACAAGAACGGGAATATTCGCCTCGGGCCAAAAATAACCACGAATCGTTAATGCAAAAATTATGGCATACATTGCACAACCAACCGTATTGCCAATCCAAAAAAACCAACCGGTAAAAAATGAGACGGGCCTGTTTAAGGTTAAACTTGTGAAGGAATATCCACCACCGGCGATTGGAAGTGCTGCGCCTAGTTCACTATAATTGAGGGCGGTAAACAGCGTCACTATGCCCATCACAAAATAAACAGCAATCCCTAATGGACCTATCATCTTTGCAAGCTCACCAGGTAGAGCAAAGATTCCGGGTCCCATCATAGCACCAATACCAATCATCGATGCCATGAACAAACCGATATTACGCTTGAAAGTTAAACGGTCATCCAAGAGTTATTACCACATTAAATTTTGAATATTCGCTAAAAAATAAAACTGATCGAGAAATTACCAATAAATATTCGTTGGACCGTTAAAACTTCGCTATAAACCTCTTTTCCCCTTCAAATAAACTTCTACCAATTCTATAACATCCATGATAACAATTTAACTTATCCTAAATATCGAGAAAAAGCTGAAGTGAATATTTAAGTTTGTTTCTTACAAATTTACACCTATGTAACAAGTAGGAACAGATCTTCTCAGATAAAAAGCACGCGATTATTAAAACATCTGGATTGTTCCATTTTCCATTTATTAAATAATTAAATAAAGTATAATTACCGAGTACAGATGTTTTTCAATAAGGTGTGATTTCACCTCCCGATACCCTTAACCTCAAAAAACTTGTTTATTTTACAAAACGGAAATGTAAATTTCCAGAAATATTTTCTGAATACCAATTGCCCCTATACTCCATTGCTCCCCCCTCTCCAGCTTCACGGATCAATAATTAGTCAGACGCATTAAAATGCCCCGTCAGTATTAGGCGAATCTTCCGGGATGCTGTTTCCGATGTCCCACATCTCGATAATCCGGTCATCCTTAAACCGAAACAGATGGACTACTGCCATTTCGTCTTCACCTTGCTTTAGAATCAGATGTGAGTGCACCATCACTAGATCACCATCCTGCAGAACATTTTTTACTGCTAACTGTTTGTGGGGAAATTGGGCGTGATTTTCAATCATCGCTTTTTGCAGGGCCGGAAAACCTGCTGGAAAGAAAAAATTGTGATGCTTTCCCTGCATGTCCGCATACTTTCGGTAGGCCTGCTCAATATCACCCGCAACCACCATTTGCAGAAACTCCTGCGCAATTTGTTTTCGGCTCCCGAAAGTTTTACCTGTCATCTGTCTCTCCTCATTTTTTGTAAACCAAGTAGTACTATTTTTAACAAAAAATTTAAAAAACAATTGTCAAGATTTCCCTGGCCTGTTAAGAAATTATTGATGAATTCACCAGATTAATTTAGCTTTTACAATACTTCTCTGTGATCTCCGCATACAAATTTGTTAATCATGTGGGTTAAAGTAGCAACTGCGTACTGTGCTTTACATATTTGGTTGAGGTTGTAGAATACTCAACCGGTTGCCTTCAGTATCTATTAAGGAAACGTACATTCCTATTCCGGGAATCTGGGTCGGTTCTCCTAAAACTTTGCCCCCGGCTTTTTTAACTTTTTGGATAGATTCGTTAATATCATCTACCGCGATTACCACTGAGGGATGATTGGTATTCGGATCTTCCGTTTTCTGATAAAACCCACCATTGATAGCGCCCGGTGTCTTTGGACGACCATTGTCATCAGTTTCAGTAGTGCTGACGACCACATATTCACTCATTTCCGGCCCAAGAAACTGCATTTTCCAGCCAAATGCAGTCCTATAAAACTCTACCATTCTATTTTTATCTTCAGCCGGCATTTCGAAATGCACGACGGGATTCATTTTTAACATTATTATCTCCTTAATTTGATTACGGTTTATTGATCCTGGTGAGCCTTTCTCAATCCTTCAATGTCAATCTTTTTCATTTGCAGCATGGCCTTCATTACCCGCTCCGATTTTACCGGATCGGGATTACTCATCAGCCCACCCAGTTCCGTGGGTACAATCTGCCAGGAAAGACCGTACTTATCTTTCAGCCATCCACATTGCTCGGATTCCGGCACGGCAGAAAGATTTTTCCAGAAGTAGTCCACCTCATTTTGATTTTCACAGTTAACCATGAATGAAATTGCTTCATTGAAATTAAAATCATGTTGATGGGCGCTGTCCATCGCCGCAAACCATTGTTTCTCCATCATAAAGTCAGTATACATGATAGTTCCTTCTTTATCCGGTTCCATACCCTGGGGATAACGGGCAATAATTCCCCGTTTTGCATTCTTGAACAGGGAGAGGTAAAAGTTACTTGCTTCTTCTGCTTTACCACTTACCGCTCCGACAAACAGGAGCAAAGGAATGATAAAAGGACGCTCATCACCATCGGGATTCGAGAGAATAAGTTGCCAGGAAATTCCATATTTATCCTGTATCCAGCCATAGCGCTGGCTGAAAGGGTATTTGTCAAGCGGCATAAGCGCCGTTCCTCCCTGCGATAGATTTTCCCACATCGCATCGAGATCTCTCCACGCATTTTTTTCTATAGATGGATCGAAGTTCAGAAAGAAGGATACCGATGGATTAAACTTGAAAATCGGTCCGCCATTTAACGCCACAAAGTCCTGTCCGTTAAGCTGGAAAGGCATGGTCATCAAGCTTCCTTTGGGGCGGCCGGACACTTGGGAACTGGCTTCATCATAGTGCGATGCGCTTCCGGATTTAGAATTCTTGAAGATAGATACATAAAAATCAACCGCCTCTTCGGCGTTATCGTCAAACCATAAAAATGGAGTTATCTTCTGCATAGCAGCCTCCTTTATAATTAATCTTATTTCGAAACCGGTTGATAATGATGAACCACAATCCCGCAGGGAAATACTTCAGTTTGAACCAGGGCAAAATCCTGTTTGTCCGCTAATTTTCCAAATATTGACATTCCACGTCCAATGGCAACCGGATTGATAAAGAGATGATATTGATCGATTAAATTATTTTTGATCAGGGCAGATACAAAGGAAGCTCCGCCATAAACCATAATATCCTTCCCCTGCTGTTTTTTGAGTTGATTGATCTCTTCAGACAGATCACCGCTGGCCAGCCTGGTATTGGGCCAGGAGATTTTATCAAGGGTTTTGCTGAAAACCACTTTGGGAGTGTCGATCATTTTTTTACCAAAGGCGTATTCCGGTTCTTCCGGATTCTTAAGGACCTTGGACCAATATGAAATAAAACCCTCGGTCATTTTACGACCCAGAAGTATGGTATCTATCGAATCGGTTAGCTGGCTAACATATGCTTTAATTTTATCATCCCAGTCCCAGATCATCCAATCCAGCTCTCCATTCGGACCGGCGACGAATCCATCTATGGTCATTTGCATTTGCAATATTAATTTTCGCATTTTTTTCCTTTCGGAGTGATAATGTTATTCCACTTTATTTTTAATAAAATGTTTCCGATGGAACCGGCGAATTATCGGTTTAAAGTGAGTAGGAATTATGACAAGGTTTAGTACAATACATTATTCAATAGCTGTACTTACTATTATTTACCCAAAAAAATTAAAGGGAGGATATCCTTAATTTAATGCCGCCTAATAATGGCAGAAATGGTTTAGTGTTACTATCCCAACCTCAACCCAATATGTTCAAAATTGAGCTGTGATTTGATTCGATAAAAAATCTGCCAAGGGTACATAACAAATAATATTTTTGTCAACATCAGAGTAAAAAAATCCGTTTCCGGCAATTTGAATACTTTCGATATTCTGATCCAAATTTTTATAAACTATGTCTAACTGTTTCGTCAGAAGATGGTAGCGCAGTATATCACCAAATCCCCAAATATACAGATAGCCCCCATAAAAAGATATGGAATTACCGGATGACTCAAACTTTTCTCTGGTAATCGGATTTAAATTTGCGTCATAGGTTAATAGTACGGAAGGTGTAGTGCCATTATAATCCCGATAGAGAACATAAAGTGTATCATTTTTGAAATCCATTCCCTCTATATAACCATCATAACTGATGGTTATATTCATATTGAAATTTCCAGTATTTAAATCATATCGATAAATGCGATTATGGGAAATGTCCAGATACAGATAATTCTGATATAGGGCAAGCCAATCTCCTCCCGGATAGGAGGTTAATTCCTCTACAAAATCTTCGCCTATAGTATACTGGTATGTACCAGCAGGACCGAGCAAATGAAAATATATATGTTGTTTATCTAGTTCAAATCCCTGAATACCTCCTAAATAAGGGGGCTTTAAAAAATTACCCAAGATAAAATATAGCTGGGATGAAGGGAAATCCCATTTATACAAATCAATAGATAGCGTGGTGGAGCGGTAATCACGGTCATTCAGATAAAATCTTACCTCAAGATCGAAAGTGATACAATCACTGGGAGCACGATGTGCGTAAATAAAATCGATCAAAAATCTTTTGTCAATTTCTTGATAACCCGGGATAATGGTATCCAATGCAGTAAACTCACTATTTTTCCCTCTCTCACCAAATATGATTTTCGTAAAATAAGGCTTGGCCAGAAAAGCATCATCGGTTGGGAATACATTAAAGCTATCTTTGGCAACCAATTGATAAGTCAGCAGGTTGCCTATTTCATCAGAATCGGGAATAAAAAGTTCGGGATTTACAGACTGATCTTTCTCACAGTTCAATATGAACAGGATCGAAAATAAAAGGTAAAAGTATTTTGTTTTCATTTCGGATCTACCCTCCGTACTGAATTTATTCATACAATTTGATACCGGTTTAAAAAAGATCAAACCGATCTAAATTAAAAAATGCCATCGGCAATTTTATTGTAAACAGTATGGGGAAGAAAGAATTCGGTTGAAAAAATGTTCGTGTTTGGATACGGCATATCATCTCCTGCCCGTTCCCTTATTCTCAATGAATCTATTACATATTACAAAACAGAAATTAAAATGTCCAGTTATTTTTGGCAGAAATAAATTTTATTGCTCTACCTCGGTTTCTAAATCTGTCAGCTGGACGTTGATCGTTTTTAGAATATGGAGAAAGTGATACCTCATATAAAACCTCTTCGCAAATCCCTAATCACTGGACCAAACCCAGTGCCAAAGCTAAAAATCCGAAGGCACCAAACACAAAATGAATGATAATGGCAATAGTGGTGTTTTTTCTGATTTGCACCACCGCCGGAAGAATAAAAAATGTGGGAAGCGCCGAGAAGATCAAATCCAGTCCCATCGGCAAATGCCAGACCGCCCATAGTAATCCATGTACCATCCAGGTTTTGTTATTATTGAGCAGTTCCTGTCTGGGCTGGATATATCCGCGCCAGAGGAATTCCTCCCCAAATATATTAAAGAAGAAAAAAAGCGGCCAAACATACATGATCCAGAAGTTTTTCTCACTGAACGGCATGTTTTGAAAAAAGAAGGGATTGGCGTCGATGTGAAAAAGAGGCAAGATTAGTTTGGCAATCAGAAAGGAAGTGAAGGAGAGAACCAAAAAACCGAGCACAGTGTAGAGCACATCTATTCCAGAGAGTTTTTTTATCCTCATACGCTTAAATATATCTTTCAGATTATGGGAGTTTAATTCCCGTGAACTCAAATACAGTGCCCCAAAAAACATGGGAACGAGCACCAGCAGTCCAACACTGATAAAATAGGTTACTTCAAGGGGAAATATCTTTTGTACATCCAACAAGGGGATAGCTATCCGGCAGGCGATGAGGTTCAGGACGGTTGGTATCCCAAACAATAACAGCAACTCTGGCCATGTTAAGGGTTTTAGTTTACTACAATGTCTT
>CAYVKM010000118.1:0-9020 GCA_964452045.1 uncultured Calditrichaceae bacterium | reverse complement strand
TTCTACCACTATCCCGTTTTACCTTGAGCGGGCGGGAAAGGTAGAGCTCACCATATTTAATACTCTTGGGCAAAAGGTAAAAACATTGTTTTCCGGTAATATGGCTTCCGGGGACCATTTCGTTGCCTGGGATGGTAATGATAAAGATGGAAATATGCTGGCATCCGGTGTTTACATATACCGTTTAAAAAGCAATGGATTTACCGAGACCCGCAAAATGGTGCTGCTGAAGTAATTGAGCGTTAATCACTATGTAGATTCTTCTTATCTGCTTGAAACAGAAAATTTCCTTACTGTCCAATAAACTATTGACAAGAATAATTTGAAACCGTAACTTCCTTCGGAAACCGGTGATAACCGGGGGGAGTTTTATGCAGTGCTGTTTAAAATTTTCCCTTCTGCAGATATTACCCTTACAGATAAATACCCACTTTATCGGAATATATCGAAATAAGCACGGGAGTGATTTATTGTTCAATTGCCTGGGTATAGGTGTTTTTCACTTAACCTTTTGCGTATCTGATCCATAAGTTCAAACTAATATTTTTATAAATAAGAGGAGAAATACAATGAACATTACTTTAAAATTTACCTTTCTTCTCTGTATTTTCATCTTTTTTGCCGAAATGATTCATGCCCAGAGTTCTCTTATTTTACATCATCGGTATGTTCTGACCAGAGACATGAATGTACCACAGGTATCTCCGCAACTCTATGTGGAAACTGGTAAACCTAAATATTTTACCAGTGATACTACCATAGTTAGTAATTTCATTCATCATCCCTTTTCAGGCTGGCAACCCAATAACTATATGGAAGCGATAAGATGCCTGGAAACTGATACTGTTACCTTGAGGAGTGATACAACCACGATAAACTTTGCCTTTGGTTTTCTATTCATGGACATTGATAGTATAGTGGACCCCGATTCTTTACTAAGAGTCCAATATCAAATAATTGATGTTGATTCTCCAATCTGCAATAATTTTGCTTTGGAAACCCAAGTTTTTAATCCATTTTTTATAAGAGATTCTTTTTCAGGTTTTATATATGCAATCTATTTAATCGAGGGAAATCGAACTCATATCTTTTCTTCTTATCCGGGGCAACGGGTAATCACAGTAGTTGACCTTAATTGGTCAGCCCTCAAAGATTCGGTTGATTTTTTATATGGGATGGGTGAGATATATTATCATAGTTCTTCTTATCAAAACAGCAATTTTGTGACTAATCCACTACCGTTCACCTTACAAAATACCGTAACAAAAATACCCGAGTCAAAAATCTTACCTAAATCGTTTACCTTAGAACAGAATTATCCCAATCCGTTCAACGCTTCTACCACTATCCCTTTTTATATTGAACGAGCGGGAAAGGTTGAGCTCACCATATTTAATACTCTTGGGCAAAAAGTGAAAACATTGTTCTCCGGTAATTTAGCTACCGGAGATCATTTCATTGTCTGGGATGGTAATGATGGAGACGGAAATTTGGTAGCATCCGGTGTTTACATATACCGTTTGAAAAGCAATGGATCCACCGAAACGCGAAAAATGGTGCTCCTGAAATAAAAGGGCACAGAGTACTAGATTGACATCCCCGCTCTTTACTTGAAATAGAAAATTTTCTCTACCTCCATTAAACTCTTGACAAAAATATTTGGAATTGGTAATTTACTTTAGAAACCGGTTAAAACCCGGGGGGAGTTTAATGAACCTTCGTTTCTATATATTTTCTTCAAAGATTTTTCCATCACATACCGAAAACCATTTTTTCAGATATAAATCAACTTGGCAAAATAAAGGGGCTGCCCGGCACAGATCCAATCATTCTGTTTCACAAGCCAGGGAATACCGGACAGTAACAGGTTAGTTATGTATTCAGCTTTATAGTTTAAATAAAGGAGGAGTGTTATGGCAACCATAGTTTTTTCGGAAGATTTTGATGGGGGCGGTCCCGGATTTAAAGGACCGGTATTTAAGTCCTGGAGTATCGGAGGAGAACCAATTGAAGCGGGCTACTGGGGTCTTTTTTATCCTGACCTCGATCCGGGAATCCCAAATGACACTCCGGGGAGCGGAAGATATGCCGGGGTGCACTCTAAGTCCCATGAGTTCATCGATACCCTGGTCTGGTTGATCAGTCCGGTTATTGATGCCCGGAAATACCGGAAACTGGTTTTGTCCGCCGATGTTTATTTTCAATCCCGAGGCGCTGGAGCCGGGGAAGACAAAGTTGAAATATTAATGCTGCAGCCCGGAAAGTTGCCGCAGACAATCGGTGTTATAGGAGACACCATGAGTGCCGGGGATCCACCCCTGCAGCAGAACATGTCCTGGAATATTCCCTCATCTTACCGGTGCGGATTTATTCAGATAGCCTTTACCTGGTATTCATCGATGGGGCCGGCCCAGTATGATTCCATCCAGTTGGACAACATCCGTCTTACCGGTAACCGTAGCTTTTTCTGCTGGCTGTCAGCAATTTGGGGACGATAACTGTGTTCTAATAGTAACCATGTACCTGTAAAATCAAGATACCATGGTTGGAGATCTTTTCCAGGTGTAAGTATGATTGGAGGTATAAACTATTTTACCAAATGGATTCCCAACCGGAATCTCATTTATTTATTGACAAAAATAATTTGAAACGTGGCTAAAAAATTTCCTGGATATAAAAATTTGTTTCTGTTTGCAGAGACATTAAATTGTGACCGTCTGAATACTTAATATTATATTAGGCGAGTAAAAAATTTGAGGAAATATGAAAACATTTTTTAAAGATATTTTTGAATACCACAATTATATGAATCAAAAACTTCTCGAGTTGTTTCTTCAGAATTCAGATAAAGTTTCCGAAAGAAGTGTCTTTTTGTTTTCCCACTCAATTAATGCACATCAGATCTGGAATTCGAGAATATTAAAAACCAAGCCTGTTGAATTAAACAATGTTCATTCAATAGAAATATGCCAATCCATGGATAATCAGAATTATCAGAATACTTTAATCATTTTGGAAGAATTCGATTTTAATACTAAAATTATTTACCAAAACTCAAAAGGAAAAAAAATTGTGAATAGCGTTCATGAAATTTTATTTCATATTGCCAATCATCTCACACATCATAAAGGACAAATAATTGCAGACCTTAGAAAGAATGGAATAGAACCAATTATAACGGATTATATATATTTTAAAAGGGAAAAATACAATTAAGTAAGCAAGTAAAACGGGTATATACTTGACACTCACTTGGTACCATGAGCTGGCATCTTGAAGGTTCTCAAACCTTCGCGCCGGTTATACTCAAACCGTTAGCCCTGAGGAAAAAAAGATGGATACCAAAGAGATTTCCGTTTTCAAAACATTTGTAAAGGCAATCAATCAGGCGGACCTACTTGAGCTTGAAGCTCTAATGACAGAAGATCATACCTTTATTGATTCTTCAGGGACAAAGGAAACCGGACGCCAGAAAATGATTAAAGGCTGGCGTTCATATTTCAAAATGTTTCCGGACTACAAAATTGAAATCGAAGATATCATACAAGAAAATGAAATAGTTGGGGCATTTGGAACTGCCTCGGGCACTTATAATGGTAAACGAGGGCTTGTACCTGAAAATATCATAAAAATGCCAGCCGCCTGGAGAGCAGTTATTAAGGAAGGAAAGGTAAAAAATTGGCAAGTCTATGCGGATTGGACAGAAGGTTTTAAAATAATCGAGGAAGATCAAAAACAGGACTACTTATATCGGTTCGACTAATTAGATAATGAGAGAATTGAATCAACAAGTCAAATATTGGAACAGCGTCGCCGGAGAGAAAAAGTTCACCCATCCACTAAATACGACGAGTTTTAAAGAATTTGTGCCTATAACTTCCTCCATACTTGATGTTGGCTGCGGATACGGACGGCTTTGTCATGAATTGAATGAATTAGGATACCAGAATGTAGTCGGCATTGACATGTCAGATAAAATGATTCAGGAAGGCAGGAATTTATTTCCGCATCTCGATTTGAAGTGCTTTGTTTCCCAGGATATACCGGTGAAGGATAGCTCCTTTGACGTGGTTATAATGTTTGCCGTACTCACCTGTATTCCAACCGACCAAAGGCAACGGGACCTTATCAATTCTGTAATGCGTGTGCTAAAGCCAAATGGCCTTATCCATCTCAGTGATTATTTCTTGCAAGATGACCAGCGTAACAAAGTACGCTACGATGCTTATAACAAAAAATACAATGTGTATGGTGTATTCGAACTTGAAGATGGCGCAGTATTACGACATCACTCAAGGCAATGGATTGCCACACTTTTATCTCCATTCAATCAACTATCACTTAATGAAATAATGGCGCCAACGATGAACGGTAATCAAAGTAAGATATTTCAATATTGGGGCCAAAAAAAATGATGCCGACGTCGAACTATCGTTTTAGCAGATCGCGAGGACCATGCGGCTGCTGAAATAAAATTCCATTACGCGTATTTGGCCTTGAATAAGTTTGAATCTTAAAACATATAATGATAATGTATAGAAGCCCTAATTAAATTGAACTGATAAATTATTTTCCAAAGAAAGGAGAAATAATGAATTGGAAGGAGCTTCTAAAAAATGAAATTGAACATACTTATCAAGTAACAGAAGAATTGATGGATTTTGTTAATGATGATTCCCTTGAATGGAAACCTTCTCCAGGAAGCAACTGGATGACAGCCGGTCAGGTTCTCAGGCATTTGACAGATGCCTGTGGTGCCGCCATAAAAGGATTTGTGGTTGGAGATTGGGGGATGCCAGAGGGAATTGATCTAAGTACTATGTCGCCGGAAGATATGTTACCCCCGGCGGAAAAGCTACCAACTATAGCAAGCGTTAAGGAAGCGAAGCAACTTTTAGCTGAAGATAAAGAATTAGCTATTAAGATGCTGGAACAGTGTGATGAAGAGAGACTCGCCAATGCGGTGGCACCGGCTCCCTGGGACCCAACTGAGATAATTCTTGGACATCGCCTGCTTCAGATGATTGAACATCTCAAGCAACATAAGGGTCAATTGTATTACTATTTGAAGCTTCAGGGGAAACCAGTAAATACAAGTCATTTATGGGGAATGTAATCATTCAATTTAAATTGGAGGAAATCATGGTTAAATCTTACCTGATAATCACTCTGATCTTTGCCGCATTATTGGTTACTTGCGGTCCCTCTGCATCAGATCAACTCAATGCCAACAAGAACCTGATTCAGCGATTTACTGCAGCCACCAACGCTGCCGACTGGGATGCTTTCGATGAACTACTCACCGACAATTTTACCCGACACTGTCAGGCCACACCGAATGTTCAGGTGAAATCCCGCGATGAGTTTAAAAAATTGCAGGAGTCATTCCTGGTAAGCATACCCGACCAGAAGATCACGCTTGAAATGCTTATCGCCGAAGGTGACAAGGTTGCCGCCTATGCTACCTATTCAGGAACGTTTACCGGTCCCATGGGTGAATTTCAGCCCACCGGAAAGTCGGTGGAGAGCAAATTCATCAGCATCTTCCGCACTGAAGAAGGTCGGATCGCAGAGCTCTGGGTCGAATGGGATAACCTGGCCATGCTTACTCAAATGGGCCTGTTTCCACCGGGCGGTCCGAAAACTGAGTAATTTTTTATACCACGATGGGGCTTCAAGCTGATTTGAAGAGCTTGGGATTTCTTGAATTTCGAGATTAACCTCTCAAATTCTTTAGTTGTTAAACAACTATTCTGTGCAAACCTTCGTACCATTTTATATCCTGGTCTTTAGGGTATAGCCTTAAGTATGAGTTTGCAATATTAAATATGGATTGGATAAAAAAAATGAAAACCAGGAATGTCAAAATCTTTTTCTTTTCTCTTTTAGCTATTGTCCTTGTAGTTATTACAGTTTGGATTATAATTCCTTTAGCTCAAGAGCGCAGCGAATGTATATCCCTGGGGAATGAATGGATGGCCCTTTTGAAAAATCATCCTGTCTTTTCAGCACGAGCTACCGGATATCCTGTTGATGTTAAATACTACTACGCTGAGGCAACGGATGATAGCCTAAAGAAACTTCGTGATATTTATGATTTGGAAACAGTCGCCGGTCAGGGATCGGAAATAGATCGGATTATCAACCTGATGAATTGGGTGTATCGTCTGGCAGAGCATGCCAATGAACCTGCCATTCCCACAAAACGTAACGCATTTTCCTTTATACGTATGGCTCAAGTTGAACACAAGCAAATCAATTGCTACATGAAGACCGCCATTCTCAACGAAGTATACCTCTCCATGGGATTCTACTCCCGCCATACCCACCTCTTACCTCATTTACATGAGGAGCGCGAGAGCCACTTTATCACCTCAGTTTACTCTCACACATTAGACAAATGGATTCTCATGGATCCGGATTTCGGTGTCTATGTTACGGACGAGAAGGGCAATATTCTGGGAGTGATGGAAATTCGACGACGTCTGATTGCAGGTGAGCCCTTGAATACTATACACACCGACAGAAGCGGCTTCACGGAAGCATGGGCGAACTTGAGAAACTTTATCGAAGGAGCAGATTATAAATGGTTTCTCTCAGATTTTATCTTCAAAATCCGTTGCCCGAGAAACAGCATGTTCAATCAGGATTCCAAACCTATCAGGGAGTTTTTTGAATTGATTCCGGACGGGTACCAGGAGGAGCTTCTGCAGGGACCCAAAATGACTGATAAGGGCAAGAAAATATTTTATATAAACGACGAAGCTTTGTTCTGGCAGAAACCTACAGATTCATCATATTGAAAATTAGGTTTAAGGCCTTTATTTCAGCAAAGTATAATCTCTGACAAAAAAACAATCCATCTTTCAATAAACCTAATTTCGGCAAGGCGTTGCTTTTAATAAAAGCCCTTTACTATATTCAATTTGGTCGTGTTTATTAGGTCTTTATATTATTGCTTTTACAAGGATTAGAAGGACTTTTAGATGGTTTTGTTTTAGTCATTGATCCAACTTCAATTTCAAATTCCAATTTAATTTCTTAACGATTCTCCCTTTAATAATTATCTGATTCCAGGACTGATTTTATTGGATTTATTTACATTCTTTATTATTTATGGATTGTGGGCGAAAAGAAATGGTCTTGGCTTTTTACTTTAGCACTAAGTATTATGCTTGTTATTTGGATTAGTGGGAATATCAGTATCAATTACTAAACTTACGCAAAGAAAAAAAAGAATTATGCAGTAAATTCTTATCTCTTTTAAAAGCTTTGAATTTCATAAATTTTGATACTTTTGCTTTCATTATAAATTTTTGTTTCAACAATATAAATAGGAATTACGGATTAATGAAGGTATATTGAATTTATAAGAGGATAAATTCCCCTATAATATATCAGCAATTATCGGTTAAACTGGATACGCCGATAAATAAAATGCTAAATAAAGGTGTCCTACTATATATATGAGGTTTCAAATGCCATTTATAAATGTTAAGATTATTGAAGGCGTATTCACTCAAGCCCAAAAGTCTGAAATCATAAAAAAACTCACTGACACGATGGTTTCCATCGAAGGTGAAAATATGCGCCCCGTGACTTGGTGTGTATTGGAAGAGGTTAAAAGTGGTGACTGGGGAATTGCCGGAAATCCATTAACAACCGATGATGCAAAGGCTTTAGCAGCAGGTAAAAAATAAGGATCAACACATTTATAGCTCTGTCCCGGTCTTAGCGTGACAGAGCTATAAGTAGATTTTATCAGAATTCACTCTCCATTCACCCAAATGTTCATTCATATTTACAGAACTTCTGATTCGATTGTAGTTAATTATCTAATTTAATTAATGAATATAATACACATACTAATATGGTAATAATTTAAATCCTAACATATATTTGTCCTAAAGAGTCCCCCAAAACGGGATCTTCGACAAGAGGAAAAAGTATTCCAGCCCGAGAAATTATTTATTCTTTTTCAATCGCTTTTGACTAACGAATATTTCTGATCAGACTTGTGATTTTCTGCCTGCAGCAGGCAGGCACTCATGGCACCGGTAACCGGATTCCCGGCTACCATCGGTGTTGGTTTTCCGGCAAGTTTTTCTAACCCCCTTACACAAATAAACCTTTAACAAGAATATTTTGAACCGTGGTTAAAAACTTTCCGGATATAAAAATTTGTTTCTGATTGCAGAAACATTAAATTAAGACCGTTTGATATTTTAAAATTATACTAATAACCAACAACAGCGTTAGATAACCATCTCAAATTTTTTAGTTTTGAAATAATCATGCTCTGGATGCCTTCGGGCCAAATTGTACCATAGTCGTTAGCAATAATGAAAGGGTATTGTAAGAATGAAAAAAGTGATCTTATCGGTTTTAATAGTACTTGTTATTAATTGTCTATCATTTGCTAAAATATCTAAAAATATTGTCATTAAATCCCCTGATAACCGGATACAACTTCAATTAGGTGTAAAAGAGGATAATGGAAACAGGCTATACTACAACATCTCATTCAAGAATGAGTTAATCATAGAAGATTCCGAACTGGGCCTTGAATTTAAACAATGCGGTGCATTTGCGGAAAATATAATTATTGAAGACGCAATTTATAGCACGGCAGATGAGACCTATAAAGTACCGTTTGGTAAAAGCAGTGAAGTACATAATCACTACAATCAAGTCCGCCTGTTATTAAAAGAAGCAAATGAAAAAGGCAGAGAATTAGAAATTATCGGAAGAGTCTTTAATGATGGAGTAGCGTTTCGCTATGTTATCCCCCAACAGACTAACATTAAAGATTTTATGATTACCTCTGAATTAACAAATTTTAATTTAACCAATGACTGTAAAGTTTATGGACTGGTATTAGGCCGGAATACGCATTTTGAAGGTAACTATGCAATTTATACAAGTATCGATTCAATCCCAGCAGAGATCAGATATCCTTTGCCACTTCTTTTAGAACATCCGGCCGGGATTTATATGGCCATATCCGAAGCACAATTGAT
>CAYVKM010000117.1:0-9162 GCA_964452045.1 uncultured Calditrichaceae bacterium | reverse complement strand
CAGCAATAATTTTGAACTTGCCATTGCCGTGGCGGTGGCGGTATTTGGGATAAATTCCGGTGAGGCATTTGCCGCGGTCATCGGCCCGCTGGTGGAAGTACCGGCTCTGATCAGTCTGGTTAATGTAGCGCTGTGGTTTCAAAAAAAATATTTTTGACCTTCTGAAGCTAAAACAAATGGGAGTTGATATGCAAAAGGTTCTTTATTTGATAATGATTCTGATTCTGGTAGCAGGATTAATGTTTTGCGGTAATAATGGGAATGAAGTACAACAAACCAAAACCAGGGTGGAATCCGGATCCGTTTCTGCGGGACCAGCGAAGGATAATGCGGTTAATGTAAACGGAACCCAGGCTTATGAAAAAGAACAGATCATCTTTATTGAACTGGGATCAGTCAATTGCATTCCTTGCAAAAAGATGCAACCAGTCATGAAAGCCATAGAAGAAAAATATGGAGATCAGATTAAAATTGTATTTCACGATGTCTGGACTGATGATGGAAAACCGTACGCGAAGAGGTACAAGATCCGGCTCATACCAACCCAAATATTTGTAGATACATCCGGAAATGAAATAATGCGCCATGAAGGATTCTTTCCGGAGAAGGAAATCGACGTCTTTCTTCAGTCACATGGTTTAATTGTTCAATAACAGAGATCCAACATTTGATTGAGAATCTTTTTACTACTTTGAGCACTTCCCTGAGCGGTGCTTTTGAAATTGCGCTGGCGGCGGCCTTTGGCTGGGGGGTGCTCAGCATTCTTTTGAGCCCCTGTCACCTGACCAGCATACCGCTCATCATCGGTTATATTTCCAGCCGAGATGATAAAATTAACCTGAAAGGCTCATTTCATTTATCCCTGGTTTTTGCGATTGGCATCCTGATTTCCATTGCTTTCATTGGTTTTGTAACTGTTTCCCTGGGCCGGATAATTGGTGATGTGGGCTGGTGGGGCAATTTATTTGTGGCATTAATTTTTTTTCTAGTTGGTCTTTATTTGCTCGATATCATTTCATTTTCCTGGAATACTATCGGGACTCATCCGCGAAAAGGCCAGGGACTGCTGGGAGCATTTAGCCTGGGGCTGGTATTTGGCATCGGGCTGGGACCATGCACTTTTGCCTTTATGGCGCCTGTTCTGGGGGTTGCGATGAGCCTTGCGGCTAAAGGGTGGTTTAAACCTTTTTTGTTGATAGCAGCTTTTGCACTGGGTCATTGTACGGTAATTACCGGTGCTGGCAGCCTGTCCGGTGCAGTACAACAATATATTAACTGGACAGAAAAATCAAACGTTTCAAAGGTGGTTAGAAAAATTTCAGGGGGATTCGTACTCCTGGGAGGGATATACTTTATCTACACTACCTTTTGAAAATAATCAATATAAATATTAAACCAGCATTTTAACCTTTGTGCAAAAGCAAAAGAGTGTAAATGCTGGCGGAGAAAAAACATTTTTATCCTTTTTTATGGAACAATCATTCAACAAATTATGTTGTAAGTAAGTGATTACAAGACGAGGTGAAAAGTGGAAAGACAACCGACTGAAATCCGGCAGGAACAAATAAAGAAAGCGGTACTTGAGATCATCGCAACCGAGGGCCTGCAAAAGCTATCCACCCGGAACCTGGCACATAGAGTGGGTATCAGCGAAGGGGCGGTATTTCGACATTTCGCCAGTAAACGGGACATCATTTTAGGAATCATGGAAGATGTCCGAAAAGATTTGCAGGAGACATTGCGCCGGATTGC
The DNA here is from genome assembly GCA_964452045.1 of uncultured Calditrichaceae bacterium. Taxonomy (GTDB): domain Bacteria; phylum Calditrichota; class Calditrichia; order RBG-13-44-9; family RBG-13-44-9; genus CAYVKM01. The sequence goes on along the minus strand of CAYVKM010000117.1, from coordinate 7,410 downwards.
CACTAGCGCTAAAAACCCGGATGAGCGTTTGTTCGATTTCCTGTGCGCACATATTCAGTATCTGTTGAAAAACAAGGGGATTACCATTTTACTGTTTTCGGAGGCGGCCCACATGAACGATGCGGAACTGAAATCCCATCTGCGGGAAATTCTGATGGAGCAGAAACAGCTGGTGAGCAAAATCTTTCAGGACGGCATCGTGGAAGGCGGCTGGGATCCCGGACTCCAGGTGGAAAATGTCGCCATGCTTTATATGGGTATTCCGATTACCCTGAACATAGAGATGGTCCTAAATCCAACCGGAATCCAGACTGAAAATTTCTGTAATCGGATGAAGCTTTTATTGGATAGGGTGCTAAAGAAAAAATAATTTTTTCAATCAAAGTAAGTAAATGATTACTTTTTTTGAAATGTCAAATAAATTTAAGGAGAATATTATGGTTAACATACCTGACTGGTTGTATGAATTTCATGGGCATAAATGCCCCTTCGTGGTTATGGGGTTCCGCATGGGACTGCAAGCATTGGAAAAACTGGGAATAGGACGTACCTATAACCATGAAATGTATGTCTTTTCCGAGATGGGTGTGGGACATCCACAGGGTTGCCTGCAAGACGGCATCCAGGCGTCTACCTCGGCAACTTTTGGCAAGGGTCAGATGGATAAACTCTTTTATGGAAAAATTGCCGCGGTTTTTTATTATCCGGGAAAGACATCGCTACGTATTGCATTGAGAAACGAATTCAGTGACAAACTAGCCCCTCATGAATTTTTCCGGTTGCGCAAACAGGGTGTGGAACCCTCGGAGGTACCGGCAAATGTAGCCGAGGACATAGTGAATATCGTGCTGGCGGCAAGAGACGAGGAATTGTTCAGCATTAAGAAATTGCCGGATTTCAATTTCCAGCCGGTAAAGGGTTCTTTTAACAAGGCAAAGTGTGAAGTGTGCGGAGAATATGTTTTCGAGCGCTACCTGCGCCGCCGGGACGGGAAACTGGTTTGCATTCCGTGCTCCAGGCAGGAGCCGGCGGAATACACCATTTATTTGCCGTTGAAGAGGGAGAAATAAATTGATCTATGTCGCCGTATTTGTGATTATCTCCCTGGCCTCATTTGTATTTGTGATGCTCGGGCTGGGAGGAGCCATGGTATACGTCCCGGTGCTCAAATGGGCCGGTTTTTCAGTAAAAGAGGTTGCTATTCCGTTAGGACTCTTGCTGAATGGGTTAACTACTCTGCTGGCGCTTCCGGCTTATGCCCGCAACAAGCTGGTAGACTGGAAAGGCGGTTTTGCCATGACGGCGGCGGCATTTGTGGCTGCTCCTGTTGGTGCGCTTGTCACCAGTTACCTACCGGTAAATTTGCTGTTGATCCTTTTTGCCTCTGTTGTGGTCGTGGCTGCGGTCCGAATGGTTTTTATCTCCCGGCTACCTGAACCGGAAACCATGCTTTCCATAAAAAAGCGGACTGTCATCGGAAGCTTGGTAGGTGCTTTTGCCGGATTTCTTGCTGGCCTTTTGGGTGTAGGAGGCGGCTTTATCATGGCGCCCCTCCTGATGTGGATGGGCTACAAGACCAAACAGGCGGCAGCCACTTCGGCCTTTGCCGTTACATTTTCCTCATTTTCCGGATTCCTGGGGCATGTGGCGGCGGGCCATTTCAACTGGTTGTTGACAGCGATCCTGGTTGTGGCCATCCTGATCGGTTCGCAACTCGGCAGCCAGTTCATGATTCACAAAGCCAAACCAAAATGGGTAAAACAGTTATACGCGGTGGTCCTTATAGCGATCGCGGTTAAACTAATTATGGGTGTGGTTTGATGAAACACAATTTCTCAAAAGGTGTGCGTACTGAATGTGTGTCTGGGGGAAAATCAGGATTAATAAAACATATATTAGGCGGAGGTAAAAATGTCTGATATTTCTTCGAAAGGCAATCTTGCATTAACACTAAGTGGTGGTGGAGCATTAGCCGCGTACCAAGTCGGCTTTTTGCGCCAGCTGCTACAGTATTATCCCGAACTTAATTTTCCTATCCTTACCGGTATTTCTGCCGGAGCAATAAATGCCGCCTACCTGGCGAATTTTAACGGTTCATTCAAACAAGGTGTGGATAGCCTTTACACTTTGTGGGAAAATATTGCTATCAGCAGGATTTTCAGAGTAGACGCAGTTGCAATATTTTTAGATCTCTTCAAACGGTTTTTTCATACACTCACTTTTGGTTTCATAGAGCGTTCCCGTTTTCAAAGTTTGGTAAGAACAGATCCCTTAGAGCAATTTCTGGAAGAACATTTAAAACCGAAAAACGGCATATTGCCAGGAATTGCGAGAAACATCAAAAATGGTCAGCTACATGCTGTTGCAATTTCAAGTACCAGTTACGCAGGTGGTCAAACTATTACCTGGACGGAAGGTTGCTGCCTGGTGGATTGGGAACGACCCAACCGGGTGAGTCATGCAACCCGTATTACGATCAATCATATTATGGCTTCAGCTGCTATCCCTATCCTCTTTCCTGCAGTCCGTATCGGTCCTGAATGGTTCGCCGACGGGGGAATTCATTTCTACTGTCCGTTCTCCGCGGCAATTCACCTTGGGGCCGACCGTGTTTTATCTGTTTCCACACGGTATCAGGGTTTGGATAAGAAAGCAAAAGCAACAGATATTCAGGATTATCCCTCCATGGCTCAGGTAATGGGAGTATTGATGAATGCAATATTTCTGGATCTGCTAGAACAGGATGCTGCCCGCCTGGAACTAACTAACGGATTGTTGGAAAAATTACCTGAGGAGGCACGTTACGGGAAGCTGATTGTCAAAACTTTTATCCGGCGTCCCTCGAAAGATTTGGGTGAAATAGCTCAGCATTTTGAACCCGCCTTACCCTACTTTTTCCGACAGATGCTACGCAGCCATGGTACGAATAAATCATCCGGGCGAGACTGGCTGGGGATGGTGATGTTCCAGCCTGATTATGTGAAATCTCTCCTGGAATTGGGTGAAAAAGATGCTGCAGAAAGAAGAGCTGAAATAGAGGATTTTCTTTCATGAAATTATTCCAGATTATTAGGTATTGCTCATTAAAGAATAAATGCTCCTGGGGAATAAAGAAAATAAATTCAAAACTGATTTCATCACTGGCGGGCAAAAAAATATCTCACTCCGGACAGAACTCAGGCTGGCACCTGCGGTATATTTTACTGCCGTGGATGTTCCTAACGTTTATGTTACCCATAAAATCCTTTCCTCAATCTATCAATCTGAACAGTTACTTGCAAAGTCGTTTTACAGATGATTACCGGGAAGTGACCGGGTTTTCCATTCGACGCGCCAAACTGTGGGTCAGTGGACAGGCACCGGTACCCGGGAATTGGTTTTATAAAGTGCAGGGAATTTTCCGTTATCAAAATGAGGGGAGTTTTACTTTGCAGGATGTTTACGGTGAATACCGCCTTGGGATTGGCTACCTGCGACTGGGGCAAATGATTCCCGATTTCAGCTTGCAGCGCAGTCAACCGGACTACGAAATACCGGTAGTTGAACGCAGTAGCGCGGTGGATGCATTGATTCCGTCTGCTGAGACAAGCGCCAGAGATATTGGAGTCCAAACTCATATAGAATTCCTGGAAAAACGCATCCAGGTTTCGGCAGGAGTGTTTAACGGTAATGGTGGAAATAAGGCCGTCAATGAGGATCGTAAATTTCTCTTTACCCACCGGCTGCATTTTCTCATTTCTTTACCGAGTGGAATGAAGTCTGATTTGGGATACTCATTGGCCTTCAGACAGACCAGCGGACTGACATTTCCCAAAATCTATGGCACTCAATATTCTTTTCGTGGAAATGATTTCCGGTGGGGACTGGAGTTTTATTTCAGCCACCCGAAATGGGGAGTGCAGATTGAATATATTGAAGCGCAGCTTGGAGCTAAGAAAGCGTCCGGGTATTATCTATTGGGGGATTACCGGCTTACGCCCAATAATCAACTGGTGGCCTCATTTGAAAAATATACAAATTTAAATCCGGCAGTTGAGGATGCCCCTTGGTATATAGCGGGTTTTAATCATTACATTGCCGGGAACAAGGTAAAAATCATGTTCGACAACCGGGTGCAGTTTGCCCGGAACCGAACAAATTATCAAACAATCGTGCAATTCCAATTATTTTTTAACTAATCAAAAAGGAGAGAAAAAATGGTAAATCCACAGGAATGGCTGGAATTCGGCCAAAAATTTCACGGACACAAATGTCCCGCTATGCCCATGGGCTTGCGGGTCGCAGCAACTGCGATGAATGCACTGAATGTAGATAGAACCGGGGACAGCGCCCTCCTGGCGATACTTGATTTAGGTGACGATCACTGCGCTACCTGTTTTGCCGACGGCGTGCAGGTGATCACCGGCTGTACTTTTGGTAAAGGAAATATTAAAAAGACACAAAAAGGGAAATGGGCACTGACTCTTATTGATAAAAAGACTAAAAAAGCGGTGCGGGTGACTCCCAGAGCAGAGGCCATGCTGGCTAATAAGCAAACTGCTTTTTTTAAGGACTACCGTGAGAAGGGTGTGCCGCCTACTCAGGTACCGGATGAAGTTGTGGATCCTCTGGTGGTTAAGGTTATGTCGGCACCGGAGGAGATGCTCATCAGCTGCTCGAAAGTATTTAATACTGAACATCAAGATCCGCCCCACAGCTTCAACAGCTTTGTCTGCGAACAATGTGGAGAAATGACGGTGGCGGAATATGGACGTATTAAGAGTGATAAGAAAGTTTGTATAGACTGCGCAGAAAAGTAATATTGAGAAAGGATAAGGTTCAAAAAAAACCCGTCTTTTTTAGGTGTCTAATATCATATAATATTATTTCAGGTTTTGTTCAACCAATCATATTTCCAGCCAGAAACCCAAACGCTTCAGTAAGTGTGGGATGTGGATGGATTGTCTGGGCAACATCTTTTAGGGTCAATTTTTTTGATACCATCAAGGCCGCCTCCCCGATGATTGAAGAAGCTCCCTGCGTAAAGATATGGATGCCCAGGAATTCACTGGTTTTCTTGTCCACCACGAATTTAAGATACCCACAGGGATTTCCTGTAATCTGGGCAGCTGCATCAATTTCATAATTATATGACCCGGTTAAGACTTTAAACCCGTTATTGACAGCTTCTAATTCAGTATACCCTGCAGAAGCGATCTCTGGATCGGAGAACAACACCCAGGAATTTTTTGAAAAATCCTTTTTATGTATGTTTCCCATTAGGATGTTTGCTCCTGCAATATGAGCTTCATAAGTTGCGGTATGGGCAAATTTTGGTCCTTCAATAACATCACCGGTGGCATAGATTCCCTTCACACTGGTTTCAAGAAATTCATTTACAACTATACCATGGCGATTGAACCGGATGTCCGTAGCGCCCAGGTTAAGATCCTCTACGTTTGGTATTCTGCCAGCAGCCACCATAACCTGTTCAGATGAAATAACATTTTTTAGCCCCTTTTTACCAGTAATTATGGTGTTGTATTTCCTGCCGGATTTATTTATTTCCAATACTTTTGAGGAAGTAAAAACATTGATGCCGGAAGCGGTCAGTTTTTGGGTCAATGCCTGGATAAATTCAGGCTCAACAACGCCAGACAGAATGGAGTCCATCATTTCAATAATTGTACATTCTACATTGAGTTTTGTCAGCATCTGAGCTAACTCAATTCCAATTGGCCCGCCACCGATGATTGTCATTGATTTGGGGAGAGCTTTTTCTTTAAAAAGCATCTCACTCTTAAGGACATCCTGAACCGCATTTCCTTTAAATTCAGGTATAAAAGGGAGGGACCCGGTGGCTATGATAGCATTATCAAAACTATAACGATTTCTTGTCCCGTTTATTTCCTCAATTTCTATTTCATTATTGGATATAAACCTGCTTATCCCTGAACTAAAAGTCAAACCCGATAGCTTGTTTATATGCTGCCTTGCTGCATTGGATCGTAATGTTAAAATTTCATCCATTTTTTTCTTTATCCCACCCCACAGGTCTTTCTTATCTTCAAGTGATATTTTTTTTAAGAGAGGGGTTGTTTTAAGTAGTGCATATTCATCTGCAGAATGTTTTATGATTTTTGACGGAATACAACCGACAAACAGACATGCACCACCAAGCTTGCCCGACTTTTCAACTAATAAAACTTTTTTACCTTTTGAAGCCAGTTGAATTGCCGCAGGAGTACCACCCGGTCCACCACCGATAATAATTGTATCAAATTTCTTCATTGTGCCAAAACTTCCTCAATTTAGATATGAAAAGATATTAAATTAGGTGATACCTTTCCGGAAGATAAATTCCATTTCCGAAACTGATAAATTTTTAGAAGAATCATTTCACTTTAAGTTATACAATAATAAAACAGGATAGTCGTTATTAATTAATTCATAAGAAAATTTACACGAGGAATGCTTTTAAAACAATACAATATTATATGATGCCTGCGAGCACTTCACCTATTGGGTACTCTATCAATAGAAAACTTCTTCTAGATTAATAAAGTCTGTATTTTTCATACTGGTTTAAGTCTTATTGCCAGCGTCACCATTGCAAGGTGATGCTGATGAAATAAACTAAGTACTCTCTTCGAAGACTATTGTAAATTAAGAATTGATGGTACATCCAAATAAACAGAAACAGGCCGGTTGATTTATCATTGTGAGTTTCTTACCTACCCATTAAGGACGGCGAAACAATTTTTCCCGGATGAACTCTTTGGAGGGGACACCGGAAAGTTTTCCATCAATCTTATACAGGCGGCATTGCATACGGGGTATGTCATTTTTCTCCTCCCAATCTTTGCCATCTATATTAATCGAAGGCGAACCCTGGAAATTATACTTTTTGGCTTCCTCGGGGGAATTTATCCGAATGATTTCAAGTTCTTTGCCCCCGTTTTTCTCTACTAACACTTCCTTCAGATTTTTCAATGCCTTTTTATATGAAGGGCAATCCTCAAAATAAAAGAATTCTATTTTCATAGTTCATCTCCCATCTTTTTGTATGAACTCCAGACCAGGCTGGGAAAGGTGTTCTGGCTGATAAAGACAGACTGAATATTCACAAATCCGGATTGCTTGAGATACTGGCCAATCTGTACCGGCCGACAGTTGGTCAGTAGGCATGGGAAGGTAACCGCTACCCATGTCCAGAAGCGATGATACCAGCGATGGCCGAAGGCCATGGTGGAAATCAGCAGGTGACTGCCAGGTTTCAATACCCGGTTGAATTCGTTCAGGATATGGGAATAATCACTTTCCGGCAGTAAATCCAGCATAAAGTTATTGATCAGTAGATCGAAGGATTCTGCCGAATAGGGAAGGTGATAAGTATCGGCGATCTCCAGTGAATATCGCCGTTCATCGGAT
>CAYVKM010000116.1:0-9355 GCA_964452045.1 uncultured Calditrichaceae bacterium | reverse complement strand
ATTGCTAATAGTGATGCGATCTTTTCCAAAAATTAACCGCAACTCACAAGTGTACCCCCTACGTTGGATCAGATCAGGAAATATTTCAGGAAACTGGTCGGGCCAGATAAATCACACTCGACGCCCTTTTTTTATCCAGAAGTCCAAAAAACATGGAGAGTTTGCCGAACAGCATTGCTTTTAAGAGGGCAACAATTTTCATTAACCCATTTTTACCGGTCGTCTCCAGAGAAGCAGATAGCAGGGCATTGTACCAGGGATCGAAATATAACATTTTATGATCCACGATTTGGAAGGAATGCTTGTCCAGCAATCGCGCCATATCTGCAGGGGTAAAATGGTATAAATGACGGGGCGTATCCCAGGCCACCCAGTTCGACCGGTACATTTGTGCCTCGAAGCTCAGCCGGTTGGGAACGGCAATGATCAGCATTCCCTCCGGATCCAGCACCTGGTGAATTTTATCCAGCAATTCATTGGCCTGATGCACATGTTCCAGGACATGCCACATGGTGATCACGTTCAGTTTACTCTTAATTTCCGAAAGATTCCGGATCATTTGTAATCCATATTCCCGGGCAATTTTGGCCGCTTTTTCTGCCGGCTCGTAGCCAATGGTTTGCCAGCCCGCCTGCTGCATCTCCAGCAGAAATTCACCGGTCCCGCACCCGTAATCCAGCAGGCTGCCCTTTTTAACAAGTTGTTCGATAATCCTTCTTTTATAACGAACATTCCGGTTGCGAACCCAGCGATAAATTTTTTCGCTAAAACTTGAGGCTTTTTCCTGATGAGGCTGATAAGCTTCACTTTGATAATATGCTCCGATAGATTCTACATCCGGACGGGGCGAGAGGAAGACAAATCCGCAGGATTCACATCTTACTAACTGGAATTTATCCTCAGGATTAAACCGATCCGGTACGGTTAAATACGGAAGATTTTTCTCGGACCTGCAGATCAGACAGGCCGGTTGTTCCAGCTGTTTATGCTGTTTGTGAGAGGTCAATTACCGGACTCTTGAATTTTTCCATAAAACTGTTATATTTCTCACGAAATTCAATGATTTCACAGAATTTTATATTTATATGCACAGCAATAAAAAAAAGAATTTGACAAAAAGAAAGCAATTAATTATTTTATTCTCAAAGACCGAAGAAATCAAAGGAGAAACAATGGCACGCTATATACGTTCTTCCTGGAATTTTACCAACAAAAAAGAACTCGATCCTAAACTGACCCAGCAAGTATTCTCCACCGGCAGTATTATGCTGGTCCGTTATGTTTATGAACCCGGCCTGCATTTCCCCGAACATTCCCATCCCCAGGAACAGGTGACTATGGTGGAGCAAGGCACGCTGGAATATGATATTGACGGCGAAAAGGTCATTCTTACCGAAGGCGACATCTGTTCTATCCCCTCAAATGTTCCCCATTCTACTGTGGTGGGTAATAAGCGAGCCATTGCCATCAGTATCTTTACCCCGGTTAAGGAAGATGTTATCATAAAGCCGGAGGACTGATTCCGGAATAATGTGTTTTGATCATTCAGGGACATAAATTCTTTATTATGTTTCTCTGACCTGCCAGATGTATTTTTAAGATTAATCTTCGATGTAGATATTTTCCTGATCGATTTTTAAGGGATAGGTCTTTAGTCTCGCCCAGTATTCATTCAGGCTCTGTCCGGTTTCCAGATCAAAGCGCCAGCCATGCCAGATACAGGTAAGAATACTATCCGATACCATCCCTTCATGCAAAAATGCCCCGGCATGGGGACAACGATTTTCCACAGCAAAGAAACCTTCCTCGGTTTTGAATATGGCGACCTGCTCCTGTGAATTGAGATTAAATACGTAGGGTTTATCTCTTTCAACTTTGGAAATGTGACAGACCTGAATTTTCTTTCCCATGGGTTCGGATTCTCAGGAATTATTTTTTTCTGTGAGACTTAATTCTCCGGCATATGATGTAAGAAATTCTTTTTTGATTATTTCCGGCTGACCGGGATACTTACCAAGCAGGATCATCAATTTAACGATACTGGCTGCAGTGGTCATATCCTCGCAGGAGATACCACCGGCCTCCAGCACCTGCTTGCCGCTCTCGTAAAGATTCAGGTTCACCCGGCCGTAGGGACTCTGGGAATTAACCGCCACAATTTTGTCAATCTCATTCATTTTAGCGATCCAGGGAACGAAGGAATTCTCCACAATCGGGAGATTTCCAACCCCCAGCGCTTCTACTACCACCACCTGAATACCGGAATGTAAAATTGCGTCCAGACAATTGGAGGGCATACCAGGATGAAAACGGAAGCTGAAAACATTATCCTGAAATTTCTCCGAATATTGAAGTTCTCTTGATGGTTTTAAAATCTGCTCGGACAATTTCACATCCAGGCCAACCTCGGCCAGAACAGGAAAATTGGGGCTGGCAAAGGCTTCGTAGCGAGTGCTGGAAATCTTAACCGTGCGGTTGCCCCGGTACAGATTGGTGCCAAAAAATATGGCGACCTCGGGAATCTTATAGGTAGCCAGCTCCAGCGAGTTGATCAGATTGCTGCGGGCGTCCGAGCGGATATTGGAGAGCGGGCGCTGGGAGCCAGTCATGATTACCGGTTTATTTAATCCGCGCAGCATCAAGGAAAGGGCACTGGCAGTATACACCATGGCATCGGTACCGTGGATAATAACGAAACCGTCGTATTCATCATATTTATCGCGGATCAGCCGGGCCAGTATTTGCCAGTGGGAAATCTGGATATTGGCGCTGTCGATATTAAAGGCCACCTCGAAATCCACCTGGGCAATACTGTGGACATCCGGCAGATACCTGGAAATCTGATCACGGACATCACCAGGTGCCAGCGTCCGGGAGGGCTCAATTGGAATCATCCCAAAAGTGCCACCGGTATGGATAAGCAAAATACGTTTCATATAATTAACTTTCTATAATCAAATGACAGATAATTTAAACGCTGGCAAATTAGAATATAATGTCCTGAAAAAAAAGTTCGATAATTTTCTGTGAAATGTGATGTACCTGCTCCGGCAGGTGTTTTCCTTCTTTTGATCTCACTCAATTTTGCTGTTAGAGGACAAATCCCCGACCATGATTACCAGATTTTCTGGTCGGGGCTCTGTCCTCGCCGATGTTCGGCAGGCAGGTCGCGACTTCCATGTCTCGTGCCAAGGGCACTCCTTCGGAACAAAGACAATCACATCAGTCCTGTCATACCCGTATGTATTAAGCGGGTATCCACTTTTCCCTTCCCTGGGATCTGGATCATTGTTCTCAGGTCGGGATGACAAAAAAAGTATCAAACCACTAAAATAGTTTTTTATATTTTATAAGACTAACAGGTTAGAAAATCTGATTATTGATTAAAGGAGGTCATGTGGAAAAAACCAGTTCGATGCTGAAAATGATTAAGATGTTTTATGCCTATAATTCCTGGGCGACCAGTCAGTTGATAAATTCTCTTGATCAATTGAGTGCGGAACAACTCACGGCGCCGGGCTGCAGCGGACACGGATCCATCCACGAGACGCTGGCCCATTGCCTGGGTACCCAGTGGGGCTGGTTCTCCTGGTTCGATAAGTCGTTGACTGCTCAGGAGAGTATAACTCTACGGATAAGTGCGCAGGAGATTGACACGCCGGAAAAACTAAAACAAAAATGGCAGTCCATCGATGAACAGACCAATAATTGTCTGGAAAAGCTCACCGAAGCCGGGGTGAATGAAATCTGGTCGGCCTCCTTCCCCAATGGTTATCGCATGGCGCTGTCGCTATGGCAACTCCTGCTGCATGTGGCCAATCACGGCACCCATACCCGGGCGCAGATTGTGGCGGCAGTCCGCAGATTTGGCTATGAACCGGGGATTTATGAATTCTTCAGATTTGCTTTGAGCCAGAGTTAACCAGTAAAATTTATAGAGATTTTTGAAACAAGCTTTTTTGAAATGAAAACAGCTTTGTAAAAATTTGATAAAGATACACCAATTCACCCGATGAATAACCTCTTACTTGTCATAAAATAAATACGAGGTAAAATATGTTTGTCCAAATTAAGTTGTTTTCTGCATTGGGGAGGTTGCTTATTATTTCCATCCTTATCATTGGATTGAGAACCGAACGGAATTTTTTGCATGCGCAGGAAGAAATGGGTCCAGGCAAACCTGAACAGTCGAAAGCCCTACTTTTCCGAACCGAATCCAGACTCTTACATTCCGATGTAATCGGTCAAGATTTTGAGATCCATATTTCATTCCCGGTAGATTATTTCATTAATGACACCAGCATCTACCCGGTTCTGTATTGTACCGATGCAAACCGCAACTTCGATCTGGTGAGCAATATTGTCAATATTCTCAATTTTTCCACTAAAGGAATTCCTCGGATTCTGGTCGTCGGGATTGGATATCCTATAACAGGTCTGGAAGACTGGGGGGCCTGGCGCACCCGGGATCTGACACCAACTAACGATCCGGAACATGATAAATCCTGGCAGCACACATTGATGAGAATGTCCGGACGGAAAGATATTGTGGTCAGCTCCGGTGGGGCTCCCCAATTTTTGGCTTTTATCCGGGATGAGGTTATCCCTTTTGTAGAGGCAAATTATCGGGCCTCTAAAACCGATAGGGCTTTAATGGGGTATTCACACGGCGGACTTTTTACTCTTTACGCCCTTTTTCACTCTCCAAATACCTTTCAGAGATATTTTGCCGGCAGCCCCTCACTCTGGTGGGATAATGGTGTCCTGTTTCAGGATGAACAGAATTTTGCTAATGCTCATTCGGACCTGCCGATAAAATTGTTTTTATCGGTGGGGAGTCTGGAAGATGAGGATATGATCGGGGATGTGAAAAAAATGGAAACCCGGCTGCGATCGAGAAATTATCCAAACATGGATTTGCAAAGTCATATTTTTGAAGATGAAACCCATCCTTCAGCCTATCCCGCTGCCACCAGCCGGGCCTTACGGGTGATCTATAAATGATGATAGGAAAAAGATATTGTCCCGGAATTGAACCGGGGCTTTAGCTATTTATGAAGTACCGATGTCTCAAAGGCTGGTTCGCAATATTCCTGGTGTGCAGGTGAAAGTTCTAGACACCGGTCATCTGATCAGTGTGGAAAAACCGGAGCAGTTTAATAATATGGTATGTGATTTTATTGAGCAACGTATTCCCCCCAACTCTTAATCTCCAAACTCTCCAGATTCGTGCGGGAGAGCGCCTCGGCAAAACGCATGGCTAACTGCCGGTTGGTAATCAGTGGTACGTTGTAATCCGCAGCGGTACGCCGGATCATATAATCGTTGGTCAGCTCCTGCTCCTGGTAATTCTTGGGGAGGTTGATTACCAGATCGATCTCCCCGGATTTGATATACTCCAGGGTATTGGGCGAGCGCTTTTCCAGCGGCCAGTGCAGAATTTCAGTCTCAATGCCGTTGGACTGCAGGAATTTAGCCGTGCCGCGGGTGCCGTAAAATTTTATCCCTAACTGCTGCAGCAGCCGCACACTTTCCAACAGCTCGGCCTTGGATTCAATCGATCCGGAAGAGATAAGCACGGATTTTACCGGGAATCGGAAACCCACCGAGATCAATGCTTTTAGGAAAGCCTCATCAAAATCGCTGCCCAGACAGCCCACCTCCCCGGTGGAGGCCATCTCCACGCTGGTGGTGGGATCCGCCCCTTCCAGGCGAGTAAAGGAAAACTGGGGCGCCTTTACGCCCACATAGTTGAGCTCGAAAAATGAATTACTGTTGGTCTCCACTGCCTTATCCATAATCACCCGGGTAGCTATGTCAATAAAATTCTGCTTCAGGATTTTAGAGACGAAGGGGAAACTGCGTGAGGCCCTCAGGTTGCATTCAATCACCTTCACCGTATTCTGTTTGGCAATAAACTGGATATTAAAAGGTCCGTGGATTTTCAGAGCAGCGGCAATCTGCCGGGAGATTTGCCGGATCTGCCGGATGGTTTCCAGGTAAGTGCGCTGGGGCGGCAAAACCAGGGTGGCATCCCCGGAATGCACCCCGGCATTTTCCACATGCTCGGAAATGGCGTGCAGGATAATCTCCCCGTTCCGGGCCACCGCATCAAGCTCAATCTCCTTGGCATTTTCCAGAAACTTGCTGATAACAATCGGGTATTCCGGAGAAATATCCGCCGCCAGTTTCAGAAAACGGGTTAGCTCCTGATCTGTGGAAGCCACGGCCATGGCCGCACCGCTTAACACATAGGAGGGGCGTACCAGTACCGGGTACCCGGTTTTACGGGCGAAGGCAATAGCATCTTCAACCGAAGTGAGCTCTTTCCATTCCGGCTGATCCACCTGCAGCTGATCCAGCAGATCGGAAAAGGTGCGCCGGTTCTCGGCCGAATCGATGCTTTGGGGAGAGGTGCCCAGGATTTTCATCCCCGCCTTCTCCAGATCGCAGGCCAGGTTATTGGGAATCTGCCCACCCATGGAGATAATGACTCCCAGCGGTTTCATCTTCCGGTAGATCTCCAGCACCGTCTCCAACCGGATTTCATCGAAGAACAGTTTGTCGAATTCATCGTAATCGGTACTTACCGTCTCCGGATTATAATTGAGCATCACTGTCTGGTAGCCCATCTGCCGCAGGGACATGCCGGTGTTCACCGCGCACCAGTCGAATTCCACCGAACTGCCGATCCGGTAGGCCCCGGAGCCCAGGATCATCACCGCGTTGTTCTCGCTGAACCCGACATCGTCCTCCTGCCCGTTGTAAGTCAGGTACAGGTAGTTAGTCCGGGCGGGATATTCCGCACCCAGGGTATCAATCTGCTTCACCACCGGATGGATACTTTTCTTCCGGCGGTATTCCCGGACATCCGGCTGGGTGCTGTTCAGAATGGTGGCGATCTGCTTATCGGAGAATCCGGCCTGCTTGGCTTTTTTTAGAAGATGTGCCGGGAGGGCAGACAAAGCATGTTGAGAGAGATCTTTTTCAATTTCAATCACATTGGCAATTTTGTAAAGAAACCATTTATCGATGTGGGAAAGCTGGTGGATGCGTTCGATGGACAATCCCTTTTTGATCGCTTCCACGATGGCGAAGATCCGCTCCTCGGTAGGTGCCCGAAGCTCCTTTTCCAGGTTCTCCAGCCGGAATCCGGGATTGGCCACCAGCCCATGGGCGCCGGTTTCCAGCATGCGCAGGGCCTTCTGCAGGGCTTCCTCAAACTTGCGGCCGATGGCCATCACCTCGCCCACCGATTTCATTCCGGAACCAATCTTACGACTCACCCGCCGGAATTTCTTCAGATCCCAACGGGGGATCTTGACCACCACATAATCCAGCGCCGGCTCAAAGAAAGCTTTGGTCACCTGGGTGATGGAATTGCGGAGTTCATGCAGACCGTATCCAAGCGACAGTTTGGCCGCGATAAAAGCCAGAGGATAACCGGTAGCCTTGGAAGCTAGGGCGGAACTGCGGGACAGCCGGGCATTAACCTCAATGATCCGGTAATCTTCCGAATCCGGGCTGAGGGCATACTGAATATTGCATTCTCCTACAATTCCGAGATGCCGGATCACCCTTATCGCCACCTCCCGCAGCAGGTGATATTCCCGGTTGGTCAGGGTCTGGCTGGGCGCCACCACGATGCTCTCCCCGGTGTGTATCCCCATGGGATCAAAATTTTCCATGTTGCATACGGTGATGCAGTTGTTATGGCGGTCCCGCATCACTTCGTATTCGATCTCCTTCCAGCCTTCCAGGTATTCCTCCACCAAAATCTGCGAAGTGTGGGAAAGCGCCTTGCGTGCCAGTGTCCGGAGTTGTTTTTCATTCCGGCATACACCCGAACCTAGTCCACCCAGGGCAAAGGCAATCCGTATAATGACTGGATAACCCAGATCTCCGGCAATTTTTACCGCTTCCTCCACGGTGGATGCGGCTTTGCTGCGTGGGTACTTTACGCCGATTTCCTGCAGCCGCCGGATAAACAGATCCCGGTCCTCGGTATCCAGAATAGTTTGGATGGGTGTGCCCAGAACCTGCAGATTATATTTTTCAAAAACGCCTCTTTTATATAATTCGATGCCGCAATTCAGGGCAGTTTGTCCGCCAAAGCCCAGCAGAATACCGTCTGGTTTTTCCTTTTCGATTACCTTTTCCACAAAGTCCGGGGTCACCGGCAGAAAATAAACCTGGTCCGCCAGGTGTTCCGAGGTCTGGATGGTGGCGATATTAGGATTGATCAGCACGGTGCGGACGCCTTCTTCTTTAAGTGCTTTGATCGCCTGGCTGCCGGAATAATCGAATTCCCCGGCTTCACCGATCTTCAGGGCCGAGCTGCCCAGCAGGATAACCTTTTTAATCGAACCGGTCATGAGCATATCACCTCAAGGAATTCATCGAACAGATAATCGGCATCCACCGGGCCGGGCGCCGCCTCGGGATGAAATTGGACGCTGCGAAACCGGCCGGAGCTGTGGCGCATGCCTTCGTTGGTTCCGTCATTCAGATTGATGAACCAGGGATGCCAGTCTCGGGGCAGGGTGTTATTATCCACCGCAAAACCATGATTCTGGGAAGTGACCAGACATTTGTTAGTCCCGGCCTCGATCACCGGCTGGTTCTGGCTGCGGTGACCGTATTTCAGTTTGTAGGTGTTGGCGCCAACTGCCAGCGCCATCAGCTGATGACCCAGACAGATGCCAAACACTGGGATGTCCCGCTCGATGGTATGGCGAATTTGCAGGATGGACTGCCGGCACATCTTGGGATCGCCCGGACCATTGGATACCACCAGACCATCAAAATTGAGTTCATTTAGATCATAGTCCCAGGGCACCCGGGTGACCTGAACCTTTCTATTCACCAGGGAGTGAATGATGTTGTGTTTGCAGCCGCAATCCATCAGCGCAATTTTGATTTTGCCGGTTCCATGGTTCACTGGTTTTTTCACGCTCACCTTTTCCATCAGGTTATCCAGGTTGGGATCGTAAAAATCGATCGGCTTTTTGGAGAATTCGATCTTCCCCAGCATGGTACCCTTTTCCCGTAGTTTTTTGGTCAGGGCGCGGGTATCGATATTGTGCAGTGCCGGGATGCGGTGACTGTTAAGCCAGTGGGACAGGCTCTGTCCGGAATTCCAGTGGCTGTGCTGGTTGGAATAGTCCGAAACTACCAGTCCGGAGATCCGCACACCTTCCGATTCAAACAATTGACTGAGATTGGCTATAGTCTTTTCTGTTGGAACACCATAATTGCCGATCAAGGGAAAGCTTAGCACCAGAATTTGTCCGGTGTAGGAAGGGTCGGTGAGAGTTTCCGGGTATCCGGTCATGCCGGTATTGAAGACCACTTC